>JAJKHX010000281.1 GCA_021154785.1 Nocardiopsis sp. | reverse complement strand
GCAAGCCGAATTTCGCCCCGCCTCCTGGCAACAGCTCACGCTGCCTGCTAGCGGGTCCGTGCTCAGGATCGAGTACGGCGCGCCGAGTCCTCTCCGCTAGCTGAGGCCGGGCCTGGCCGGCCAGAACAGGGCCGTGTCCCGCCGCGCGGCCGGAGCGCCCTCGCGCTCCCCTCCAAGTAAGCGCGAGGACGCTGCCGGCCTGCAGCGCGTTGATCTCGGTAAAGTTCGGAAGAAACAGGAAGCTAAATCCTACATTAGGCACTCTAGGCGAGCACGGATAGGAAGTAAAGAGCATCGGTGAGATGAGCCGAGAAGAGAAGTGCAGTCCGGTATCGTTAGGTGTGGACAGAAGAGCTAGATTTTCTTTCCTCTTCGGTTAGGGATGGTCATGTGGCTGGTGAGGACTGGCAGCGGCTCGCCGATTACGTCATCGCACGCCGGGTCGAGCTGGGCATGCGCGACCGGCGGGCGTTTGCCGAGGTAACAGGGGTAACCGAGCGGACGCTGGGCAAGCTCGAGAACGGCCAGCACGTTTCCCCCAGCACGCTCGGCATGGTCGAGAACCGGCTCGGCTGGGCTCCGGGTTCGTGCCGGCGGATACTCGCGGGCGGGGAACCCAAGGCAGGGTCACCGGATGTCGGGCAGGCCGAGTATGAGGACCCGACGCTGTGGCACATCGCGAGCACTCCGGGCCTGCCTCCCGATGTGGTCCGCGGCCTCGTCGCCCTGGCCCGGAACTGGCGGCAAGGCGGCGAGGACGCTGACGAGCCAGCCCGCTAGCTCAATTCCTGATGAGCCGGACGGTCGACGGTTCCTGGTCGCAGCGTGGCGGATGTGCGCTGTGTACTGATCATGCTCTGCGCCAGGGGCGTCTGCCAGTACAGCACGCTCCGGCCAGTTCGCCGGCTGGAAAGCAGGCCGTTGGCTTTCAGCACCGTCAGGTGCTCGCTGACCGATCCCGGGCTCTGGCCGAGCTCGCGCGCCAGCTGCGTCGTGGTGACCGCGACGGCGGCGCGTTCGAGGATCGCCGCCCGGGTCCGGCCGACCAGGGCGGCGAGCTGGTTGGCCGGCTCATGGTCGGGCGGTTCGAGGCCTTCCCACACCCGCCCGACCCCGTGCGCCGGATAGGTGAGGCTGAAGACCCCTGGCTCGCCGTCCTCGACCACGAGGCTGGGGTAGCCGAAGACGGATGGCGTCAGTATCAGCTGGGTCGCGCGGTAGGTTGCGCCCGCGTGGTGCGGCTTGTCCACCAGCAGGTCGTGGCCCGCACGGTAGCCTCGGTATGCAGGTCGTCCAGCAAGGCGAACAGGCCGCGCTCGGCCATGGCGCCCATCCGGAACGCCACGTCTGCCTCGAGTACCGCGCAGATACGAGGCCAGTGCGGCGCGATCGCCGCGGTCCAGTATTCCCAGAGCTTCTCGGCGAGGATGCCCGGCCCGCGTGGGCCGGCACCCAGCAGGTCAGTCAGGGGAGCCGGACGTGCCCGGTCACCCCAGGGCTGGGCCAGTTCGGCCATCAGCTCCTCGGGCGATAGATGCGTGATGTCCGTCAGCTGGTCCTCGATGGTGACCCGGGCGGTATCCGCTATCGGTGTCAGGCATGACGGAATCCATTTCCCAGGCGGGGCCACCGCGAGCAGCAACGGCAGATCGACGCCGCTCAGGCGGCTGCGGGTCAGGCGCAGCCAGCGTGCATGCAGGGTGAGTGAGCTGCGGTCGCCCGAGGAGCCGGAGGCTGAGCGTCACCTCGCCCAGCGGCGAGAACGTGAACCGCGTGCGTCCCAGGACCTCACCGCTCAGCTGGAACGTGATCACTTGCTGCCTCCGAATCCTTTCTCCCAGGCTGACATGAACTTAGGCTGCCTGAGCACCCATGGCGCCACCTTTCGGCTGCCACCGAACGGTTGTCAGCAACGAGTTGCCCGACCCTAGGCTCCTCCCGTGAACAACATGGCAATAGCGAAACTAGGCTCGACCGGTGCGGTGATCGACGTGACGCCCGACGAGGAGTTCATCGCCACCGCGGTCACGCTGGAGGACCTCGGGTACCCCACGATCTGGCTCAGCGGCGGCAGGCTCGAGCGACTGGAGCAGGTCCTGGCCGTCCTGGAGGCCACCCGCAGCGCGCAGGTCGGCACCTCCATCATCGCCGCGGACCAGTTCGGTCCCGATGCTGTACTGGACCTCTACCGGCGGGCCCAGGCATCACATCCCGGCCGGCTCGTCCTGGGGCTGGGCGGAGCACACGGACCCAGGCCGCTGGCGGTCCTCGGCGATTACTTCGACCGGCTTTCCGCCGTGCCGCCGGGGTCGCGCCTGCTCGCCGCACTCGGCCACCGCATGCTGGAACTCGCCCGCGACCTTGCCGGCGGGGCACTGCCGATCTTGGTGACCCCGGACTACACCGCGTCGGCGCGCGAGATCCTCGGGGACACCGTGCTCGCGGTGGAGCAACTGGTCGTCCTGGCGGCCGACCCAGCGCAGGCGCGAGCCCATGCCGCGGGGCTTCTTCGCTTCATGCGGACGATCCCCGGTTACCCGCAGAACTTCCGCCGGATGGGGTTCGCCGACGATGACATATCCGAGCTCAGCGACCGCCTCATCGACGGTCTCGTCGCCTGGGGCGACGGTGCCGCGATCGCGAAACGGGTCGCCGAGCACCGGCAGGCCGGGGCCGACCACGTGGCCGTGATGCTGGTCAACCAGACGGATCAGCTGAACAGCTGGAGATCCCTCGCCGGTGCCCTCCTGGAGTCGGAGGGAGACAGCCATGAAGGATGACTCAGCCGGACCTGGCGACGCCAGCGCGCCGGGCCTGCCCGCAGCCGTCGACCGGGCCGCCTTTCAGGCCGAGCTTGACCGGCTGCGGGCCCGGGAGAAGGCGCACACCCGGGAGAGCGACGCGATCGCCGCGGCCCGGCGGCGGCTGCCCATGACCGAGGTCGACGCCGGGACCGGGCTGATCGGGCCCGACGGTCCGCTCACCTTGCTCGACGCGTTCGAAGGACGCCGTCAGCTCATCGCCTACTACTTCATGTGGAACCCCGGCCGACCCGCGCCCGAGCAGTGCGAAGGCTGCACGTTCTACACCAGCCAGGTCGCCGAGCTGTCCTACCTGCACTCCCGCGACATCACCTACGCGGTCTTCGTCCAGGGCCGCAACGTCTCCTCCGGTCAGGCCGACCCCCAGGCGTCGTACCACGAGAGCCTTCGCTACCGCGACTTCATGGGCTGGGACATGCCCTGGTACTCCGCCCAGCCCTCCCTCGGCACGCTGCTGGCCGGCCGCGAAATCGGCTTGTTCCACCTGGTGTGCTACCTGCGGGAAGCCGAGCAGGTATTCGAGACCTACTGGACCAAACGCCGCGGCGTGGAGGCCATGGACTACAGCTACGCGCTTATGGACCTCACCGTCTACGGGCGCCAGGAGAGCTGGGAGGACTCGCCCCCGGGCTGGCCGCAGCACTGCTCCAACGTCCGGACTGACAGCGGCTCACCCGACTGGCCGCCAGTACCGGAGTGGCCCGGCGGGCGCCCTATCGCTCAGTGGCCGCGCCTGGCGGCCGGACGCTCCGACGACATCGGCACCGCGCTGAGTACTGAGAAGGGATCGAGATGAAGACGCCGGGAAACCTGCCCGAGATCGTGTCCCCCGGGCCCGGGACCGGCTCAACGCCGATCGCCGCCGGCTGCCCATGGTCCGCGTGGACAAGCCGTACACGTTCGAGGGCCCGGACGGGCCGGTGGGCCTGCTCGACCTGTTCGAGGGCCCCCTGCAACTGGTGATGCACCACTTCATGCTCAGCCCGGACTGGGATACTGCCTGCCCGAGCTGCTCCTCGGCCGCCGACCAGATCGGCCGGCTGCGCCAGCTGCACGTGCGCAACACCACGCTCGTGGCGGTGTCGCGGGCGCCATACGCCAAGCTCGCCGCGTATCGCGAGCGGATGGGCTGGACCTTTCCCTGGTACTCCTCATACGGCAGCGACTTCAACTATGACTTCCACGCCACCCTCGACGACCGGGTCGCCCCGGTGCTGCTGCACTTCCGCACCGAAGCCGAGCTCGCCGAAGCCGGGACGCCGTGGACCGGCGGGGGGTGGACCGAGGACATGCGCGGTGAGGAGATGCCGGGCATCAGCGCGTTCCTGCGGGTGGACGACGAGGTCTTCCACACGTACTCGACGTTCGGCCGCGGCATCGAGGAGTTCCACAACGGCTACCCGTGGCTCGACCTCACCGTCCTGCCTCCCCGGCGAGTACGACACCTGACCGGCGATCCTGTCAGCGCTGCTGGAAAGGGCCGGCGGATCAGGCCGGCAGGATCAGCAGTGGGCCGCGCACAGCGGCTGATAGTGGGCCGCGTTGACGGAGTAAGGCCGGCCGGTGTCCGGGTGGCGCTGCTCATGCGGGTCGAGCCCGTCGTAACCCAGGTAGGTGGCGGGCTCGCGGCAGACGGCGCACAGCCTGACCTTCGCGGTCTCGCGCCCGGCGCCGTTGGCCTCGTCGCGCCGGAAGCGGATCCACAGCATGAGGGAGAACACGGCGACGTGCAGTACCGACAACGCAATGATCAAGATCAGGCTGCTGCTCACGTCGCGGTTCCTCCTCGCCCGGTAAAACCCGCGCCCGCCGCCATTTCGTCCGCCTCCACGGCGCGATCTACGTCACAGGCTGCCCGGCTTCGAGCCGCCCGGCTCGGGATGGCGACGCCGTGGCGAAGATGCGACACTGGGCCTCTGTGGTGTGCTTTAGGAGACTGCTTTTGTCGGTAATGCGTGATCCTCGACACGGCCAGAGGACGGCCGGCGCCTGATGCCCGGCGATCCGTCGTGGGACATCATGCCGGTGGCCAACCCGGCCCTGCGCGACCGCAAGCGGCGGCGCCTGATCGGCCGGAGCCTGGTCCACGACCAGGTTGGCCTGGCGGAGCCGCTGTATCAGCTCCATCACCGGGACCAGATCGTACTGCCCTCCGCCCTGGACCGGATGAGCCGCGAGCTGCTGATCCGCGCCCAGGTCGCCATCAGCTCCGCGCTCGATCCGCTCGCTGACGATGATCCGCTCACCGGCGATGCGATGGAGTCTCCTGACATCCTGGCGGACTCCACGCTGCGGTGGCACGAGTGGCAGATCGCGATCGCCTTGCGCGATATCACCGACCTGCGGGCCGAATACGAATACAACGCGGCTGCGAGCACCGGGCCCCTGACGTCCTCGGTCCTGGGACCGCAGCAGCGTGCCCTGCAGCTAGCCCAGGACGCGATCGAGTCCAGGATCGCCGCGGTGGAGCGCTACGCGGCGGAGGTGCGCGCGGCCAGGTCCGCCATCCGGGACTTGCACAACGCGCTGCGGATATCGAACCTCAATGACAGCTACCTGGACCTCGTCGCCCGCACCGCCGCCGACGAGCATGCCATCGCCGAGATCAGCGGCCTTACCGACCAGGCGGCCGCCGCGGCGCAGGCCGTCCGCGACTCGATGCGGCAGGTCGGCCTGGCCGCCGAGGCCCTTGCCCTTTCCGAACCAGCGGCCGGGTAAGGCCCCCGGGACCGCTAGCGCCACTGATCCGGCGGGATCACCAGTTTCGATGAGTTGACGCCCCGGAACCGTCTTATCTTCTGACAACGGGAGGTACGCGATGGGCGAGGTAATCGCACATCTGGCGATGTCGCTGGACGGCTTCATCGCCGATCCGGACGACGAGTACCACCTCCGTTACCAGGTACGACGGGAGGACTGACTCATGGGAGTCATCCGCGTGGACATGACCATCTCCCTGGACGGCTACGTCACCGGGCCGCGGGACAGCATGGACGACCCGATGGGCGTCGGCGGGTTCCGCCTGTTCAACTGGCTCGACCGGCGCGACGACCCGGGACCGAGCGGTCAGGTGTACGCCGAGACGATGGCCAGCCGGGCCGTCATCTCCGGCCGTCGCACCTACGAGCACGCACGTCGCTGGCAGGGCGACCATCACGACGGCGTGCCGATCTTCATCCTCACGCACGAGGTTCCGGACGAGCCGCCGCCCGGCAGCGTCCGCTACGTCACCGACGTGGGCGAGTGCGCAGCCCAGGCTCGCGAGGCCGCCGGGGACGGGGACGTGGTGGTGATGGGAGCCGGGGCCGCGCAGGCCCTGCTGCGGGCCGGGGAAATCGACGAGCTGGAACTGCACGTCGTCCCGGTCCTGCTGGGCCAGGGCCGGCGGCTGTTCGACCACCTGCCCGCCGAGTACATCGAGCTCAGCCTGGAGCGCTGCCTGACCACCCCGGACGTCAAGGAACCAGCGCAGCGCGTCACGCACATGCGCTACCGCGTCTGCTC
>JAJKHX010000280.1 GCA_021154785.1 Nocardiopsis sp. | reverse complement strand
CTGGCCAGCGCGGTCCCGCTGGCCTGGCCTGGATACCAGGCGTCCACCACGCCCGCCACCCGCGGCAGCCACCGCATCGCGACCGGCGCGCCCGCGTTGACGATCACGACCGTGTGCGGGTTGGCCGCCGCGACCGCGGAGATCAGCTCGTCCTGCGCGGACGGCAGGCTCAGCGACAGCCGGTCCATGGCCTCGGACTCGGTGTCGTCGGACACCACGACCACGGCGACCGACGCCGACTTGGCCGCGGTGACCGCGGCCTTGATGCCCGGCGCCAGGAAGGACGGCGTTCCCCACAGCAGCTGCGAGGAGGCGCCGCTGATGGCCAGGGTGTACGTCTTCCCGGCGGTCAGCTGGACCGCGGCCGAGTACGTGTGTACCGGCGGCGTGGACGGGTCGTCGATGATCCGCTTGCCGTCCAGCGACAGGTACGTCGAGGTGTAGCAGCCGCACGGGTTGGTGATGGCCAGCACGTACGTGCCGGTCTCCGGCGCGGTGAGCGTGCCCGTGTAGCTACCGCCGGACTGGGTGGGCGCATAGGCCGGCGACAGGTCCGCCGCCGGGATGGCCGGCAGCGCCGTGTCGGCGGGCAGGCCCTGCTGGTACTCCACCTTCGCGGAGCCCGCGGCCGCCTTGATGCCGGCCAGCGGGCTCACCGTGCCCGAGGGGATCACGTAGGCGCTGCCGCCGCCCGCGTAGGCCGGCGAGACGTCCGCGGCCGGGCCGGACACGGCCACGGATCCCCCTGACGACGACAGCGGCAGCACCGAGCCGGCGTTCTTCAGCAGCGTCGTCCCGGCCTCCGCGACCCGGGCGGCCAGCGCGACGTGCCCGGGCGTCGTCACGGTGGCCGAGGTCGTCCCGGTCCGCGGCTGGCTGAACAGATTGAACCGGAACATCTCGGTCAGGATCCGCTGCACCATGGTGTTCAGCACGCTCTTCGGGATCGTCCCGTTCTGCACGGCGGTCTGCAGCGGCGCTCCGTAGTAGGTGTTGAACGGCTGCTCCTGGTCGGTGCCCTGCACCGCTCCCTGGGTCGAGTGCAAAGCCCCGTAGTCCGAGGTCACGAAGCCGCGAAAACCCCACCGGTCGCGCAGGATCGTGGTCTCGAGGTCGGCGTTGTTGCAGGCGAAGCTGCCGTTGATCACGGCGTACGAGCACATCACCGAGGCGTCGCCCGACTTCACCGCGGCGTAGAACGACGGCAGGTAGATCTCGTGCTCGGTCCGCGGGTCGATGATCACGTTGTCGGCCGGCGTGTTCCTGTACGTCTCCTGGTTGTACACGGCGAGGTGCTTCACCTGGGACAGCACGTCCTGGCCTTGCACGCCGCCGATCTCGGGGACGTCGAGCGAGGCGTTCAGGAACGGGTCCTCGCTCAGTGCCTCGAACGACCGGCCCCAGCGCGGGTCGCGGTCGATGTTCACGGTCGGCCCGAGGTTGACGCTGGCGCCCTTGCCGTACTCTTCGGCCCCGATCACCTGGCCGTACCGCTGGGCCAGGGCCGGGTCCCAGGTCGCCGCCAGCGCCACGCCGGCCGGCAGCTGGGTGACCCCGGTCAGCCCGTCGGCCACCCCGGCAGGCCCGTCCTCCTCGCCCACCGCCGGGATGCACAGCGCGGGGATCGCGGGCGTGTAGAACACGTACGGATTGGTGGTGCCGTGGCCCTCCACCATGGAGATCTCGTCGGCCAGGCTCATCCGCGCCATCAGCTGGGCCACCCGCTGCGCGACCGGCGCCCGGGAGCTGACCCACGGGCAGGAGGCACTCGCGGCCGCCGCTGAGGCCTGGCCGGCGGCCGCGGTCGCGGGCACGGCGAACAAGGCGGCCAGCGCGGCCGCGGTCACCACCCGTCCCGATCGTCCCACCCGGCACTTTGACAGGATTTGGCAAAATCGATCAACAGTGACCACGTTGTCCTCCGGTTCAGGCCTCATCCCCCGCTATGGACCACGTAATTCAACAAGACCTAACACATCGTGCCGTGGAAGGAAAGGTGCATTCCCGGGCTTTTACGGGCTTTTAAGGTGCCCGCCTGGCGGCGCCTTCTGGGCGCGGGCGGAGCAGCCGGCGGCGGGCCGCTGGCACAATGCTCTGGTGACGCAAAACCAGTCAGTGGACCAGCGGATCGCCGACCAGCTCGGCGTGGCCGTCCGTCAGGTCAGCGCCGCGGTCGGCCTGCTCGACGGCGGCGCGACGGTGCCGTTCATCGCCAGGTACCGCAAGGAAGCCACCGGCGGCCTCGACGACGCCCAGCTGCGCACGCTCGATGAACGCCTGCGCTACCTGCGCGAACTTGACGAGCGACGGGACGCGATCCGCAAGGAGATCGAGAGCCAGGGCAAGCTGACCGACAGGCTCGCGGCCCAGCTCCGCGCGGCCGACTCCAAGGCCCGGCTGGAGGACCTCTACCTGCCGTACAAGCCGAAGCGGCGCACCAGGGCGCAGATCGCCCGCGAGTCCGGCCTGGAACCGCTGGCCGACATGCTCCTGGCCGATCCCACCCGGGACCCGCATGCCGAGGCGGCCGCCTTCGTCGACCCGGACCGGGGCGTCGCCGACGCGAACGCGGCCCTGGAGGGCGCCCGCGCCATCCTGGTCGAGCGCTTCGCCGAGGACGCGGACCTGCTCGGCGAGCTGCGCGAGTCGATGGCCGCCCGCGGCTCGCTCACCTCCCGGGTCCGCGCGGGCCAGGAGCAGAAGGGGGCCAAGTTTTCCGACTACTTCGAGTTCAGCGAGCCGTTCACGAGGCTGCCGTCGCACCGCGTGCTGGCCCTGTTCCGCGGTGAGAAAGAGGAGATCCTCGACCTCACCCTGGAACCCGGGGCCGAGGACGCGGAGTACGAGGCGCGCATCGCCGGCCGGTTCGGCCTCAGCGACCAGGGCCGGCCTGCCGACCCGTGGCTCGGCGCCACCGTGCACTGGGCCTGGCGCACCCGCATCCTGATGCACCTGAGCGTGGACCTCCGGGTCCGGCTGTGGCAGGCGGCCGAGGACGAGGCGGTCCGGGTGTTCGCCGCCAACCTGCGCGACCTGCTGCTGGCCGCCCCGGCCGGCGCGCGTACCACGATCGGGCTGGACCCCGGCTTCCGGACCGGCGTCAAGGTCGCGGTCACCGACGCCACCGGCAAGGTGCTCGGCACCGCCACGATCTACCCGCACGAGCCGCAGCGCCGCTGGGACGAGTCCATCGACGTCCTGGCCCGGCTGGCCCGCTCCCACCACGCCGACCTTGTCGCCATCGGCAACGGCACCGCCTCCCGGGAGACCGACCGGCTGGCCGCCGACCTGATCAAGCGCTATCCCGAGCTCAACCTGACCAAGGTGGTCGTGTCCGAGGCCGGCGCCAGCGTCTACTCGGCCTCGGCGTACGCCTCGGAGGAACTGCCCGGCCTTGACGTCTCGCTCCGCGGCGCCGTGTCGATCGCCCGCCGGCTGCAGGACCCGCTGGCCGAGCTGGTCAAGATCGACCCGAAGTCCATCGGCGTCGGCCAGTATCAGCACGACGTGGCCGAGGGCAAGCTGTCGCACTCGCTGGACGCCGTCGTCGAGGACTGCGTGAACGCGGTCGGCGTGGACCTGAACACCGCCTCGCAGCCGCTGCTGGCCCGGGTGTCCGGGATCACCGCCGGGCTGGCCGCCGCCATCGTGGCCCGGCGCGACTCCGAGGGCCCGTTCCGCGCCCGCCAGCAGCTCATGGGCGTACCGCGGCTCGGCCCCAAGGCGTTCGAGCAGTGCGCCGGGTTCCTGCGCATCCGCGGCGGCGACGACCCGCTCGACGCCTCCGGCGTGCACCCCGAGGCGTACCCGGTGGTCCGCCGCATCCTGGCCGCGACCGGGACCTCGGCCGGCGAGCTGATCGGCAGCACCGCCACCTTGCGCGCGCTCAGGGCCACCCAGTTCACCGACGAGCGGTTCGGGCTGCCGACCGTCACCGATATCCTGCGCGAGCTGGAGAAACCGGGTCGCGACCCCCGGCCCGCGTTCGCCACCGCGACGTTCGCCGAGGGCGTGGAGAAGATCGGGGATCTCGAGCCGGGCATGGTCCTGGAAGGCGTGGTGACTAACGTGGCCGCGTTCGGCGCGTTCGTCGACGTCGGCGTGCACCAGGACGGCTTGGTGCACGTGTCGGCCATGTCGCGCACCTTCGTCTCCGACCCCCACACGGTGGTCAAGTCCGGTGACGTGGTCCGGGTAAAGGTGCTGTCGGTCGACATCCCCCGGCACCGGATCTCACTCACCCTGCGGCTGGACGACGACGCCGCGCCGGGGGCTGACCAGGCGCCCGGCGGAGGACAGGGCCGGGGTGGCCGCCCGGGCGGCGGCAACCGGGGCGGCGCCCGCGACGCGGCCCCGGACGGCGCGCTGGCCGACGCCCTGCGCCGGGCCGGCCTGGTCCCTAAGCCCCCCCGCGACCGATAGCATCGGGTATCCGCTTTCTCCACTACCTAGGAGCACACCGTGTCCAGCCAGCAGCTTCGCATCACCCTCGCCGGAAGCGAGCATGTGGTCGAGGCGGGCACGACGGCGGGCGCGGCCCTCGGCCCTGAGCCAGGCGTCATCGCGGCCAGGGTCAACGGCGAGCTGCGCGACCTGGCCAGCCCGGTCGCCGACGGCGACGTGGTAGAGCCCGTCGCCATCGCCAGCGACGACGGCCACTACATCTTGCGGCACTCGGCCGCGCACGTCATGGCCCAGGCCGTCCAGGACCTGTTCCCGCAGGCCAAGCTGGGCATCGGGCCGCCCGTGGAGAACGGCTTCTACTACGACTTCGACGTGGACAAGCCGTTCACCCCCGAGGATCTGAAGGCCATTGAGGCCCGGATGCGCCAGATCGTCAAGCAGGGTCAGCGGTTCTCCCGCCGGGTGGTGACCGACGAGCAGGCCCGGTCCGAGCTCGCCGCCGAGCCGTACAAGCTCGAGCTGATCGGCCTCAAGGGGCACCCGTCGTCCGAGGACGGCGAGTCGGTCGAGGTCGGCGGCGCGGAGCTGACCATCTACGACAACCTGAACCCGGCCAACGGTGAGCTGTGCTGGAAGGACCTGTGCCGCGGCCCGCACCTGCCGGACACCAGGGCCATCCCGGCGTTCAAGCTGATGCGCACCGGCGGGGCCTACTGGCGGGGGAGCGAGAAGAACCCCCAGCTGCAGCGCATCTACGGCACCGCCTGGCCGACCAAGGACGAGCTGCGCGCCTACACCGTCCGTCTGGAGGAGGCCGCCAAGCGCGACCACCGCAAGCTCGGCGCGGAGCTCGACCTGTTCTCGTTCCCGGTCGAGCTCGGCAGCGGGCTGCCGGTCTTCCACCCCAAGGGCGGCATCATCCGCCGGGTGATGGAGGACTACTCGCGCCGCCGCCACGAGGAGGCCGGATACGAGTTCGTCAACACCCCCCATGTCACCAAGGAAGACCTGTTCATCACCTCCGGGCACCTGGAGTGGTACAAGGACGGCATGTTCCCGCCCATGGTGCTGGACGGGGCCACGTACTACAACAAGCCGATGAACTGCCCGATGCATATCCTGATCTACGCGTCGCGCGGGCGGTCCTACCGGGAGCTTCCGCTGCGGCTGTTCGAGTTCGGCACCGTGTACCGGTACGAGAAGTCCGGGGTGGTGCACGGCCTGACCCGGGCCCGCGGTTTCACCCAGGACGACTCGCACATCTTCTGCTCCCCCGGGCAGCTGCAAGATGAGCTGGCCTCGCTGCTGACGTTCGTGGTCGGGCTGCTGCGCGACTTCGGGCTGACCGAGTTCGAGGCGGAGCTGTCCACCCGGCCGGAGAAGTACGTGGGCGAGCTGTCGGAGTGGGCCGAGGCCGAGGCGGCGCTCAAGCACGCGCTCGACGTGTCCGGCCTGCCGTACGTGGTCGCCGAGGGCGAGGGCGCCTTCTACGCCCCCAAGATCGACGTGCACGTCAAGGACGCGATCGGCCGCCGCTGGCAGCTGTCCACCCTGCAGGTGGACCTGCAGGAGCCGGTCCGGTTCGGCATCGAGTACCAGGCCGCCGACGGGACGCGGCAGCGCCCGTACATGATCCACCGCGCGCTGTTCGGATCCATCGAGCGGTTCTTCGGCATCTTGGTCGAGCACTACGCGGGGGCTTTCCCGCCCTGGCTCGCGCCGGTCCAGGTGACCGGCATCCCCGTCACCGACGCGCACGTGCCCTACCTGGAGAAGGTCGCCGCGAGCCTGCGCGAGCAGGGCATCCGGGTCGAGGTCGACGGCAGCGACGACCGGATGCAGAAGAAGATCAGGACCGCGCAGCGCCAGAAGGTGCCGTTCATGCTGATCGCGGGCGACGACGACGTGACCGCCGGCGCGGTCTCGTTCCGGTACCGGGACGGAACGCAGAAGAACACCGTTCCGGTGGCGGACGCCGTGGCGGAGATCGTCACCGCCGTGCGCGACCGCGTTCAGGTATAGGGGTCGCCCCCGTGGCTGACCCTGACGACGTCTTCGCGGGCGTCCCCGACGCCTTCGGGCGGCTGTGGACCCCGCACCGGCTGGCCTACATCAAGGGCGAGAACAAGCCGTCGGGCCCGGGGGAGGACGAGGGCTGCCCGTTCGACCGGGCACCCAAGCTCACCGACGAGGAAGGCCTGATCGTCGCCCGCGGCGAGCTGGTGTACGCGGTCCTCAACCTGTACCCGTACAACGCCGGCCACGTGCTGATCTGCCCGTACCGGCACGTGGCCGACTACACCGACCTGACGTCCGCCGAGACGGCCGAGTTCTCCGAGTTCACCAAGCACGCGGTCCGCGCGCTGCGGCAGGCCTCCGGCGCGCATGGCTTCAACATCGGCATCAACCTGGGCACCGTGGCCGGCGCAGGCATCGCCGCCCACCTGCACCAGCACGTGGTACCCCGATGGGGCGGCGACACCAACTTCATGCCCATCACCGCCACCACCCGCGTGCTGCCCCAGCTCCTAGCCGACACCCGCAAGCTCCTCGCCGACGCCTGGCCGTCCGGGGGGACGGGCAGTCCCCCCGGGGCCTAGCACTGCTCAGTCCGGCTTGGAGTCGGCGGCGACCTTGGCGGCCAGGTGCGACGGGAGCGGCTCGTGCCGCAGGTAGGCCCGCGTGAACGAGCCCGTCCCGTGCGATACCGAACGCAGTTCGATGGCGTACCGGGTGATCTCGAGTTCCGGGATCTCCGCCTTTACCAGGGTCCGGCCCACGCCGATCGCCTCGGTGCCGAGCACCCGGCCGCGACGCGAGGACAGGTCCGACATCACCGCGCCCACGTAGTCATCCGGCACCAGGATGCACACCACGTCGACCGGCTCGAGCAGCGTCGGCTGCGCCTTGTCCACGGCGTCCCGCAGGGCCAGCCGGCCGGCCTTCTGGAAGGCCATGTCGGAGGAGTCGACCGAATGCGCCTTGCCGTCGTACAGGGTGACCCGGACGCCGGTCATTGGGTAGCCGGCCGTGACACCCTGCTCCATCTGCCAGCGGACGCCCTTTTCCACCGACGGGATGAACTGCCTGGGCACCACCCCGCCGACGATCTTGTCGACGAACTCGAAGCCGGCCGAGTCGTCGAGGGGCTCCACCTCGATGTGGCAGATGCCGTATTCGCCGTGCCCGCCGGTCTGCTTGACGTTGCGGCCGAGCCCCTGGGCCTTGCCCGCGATCGTCTCCCGCAGCGGCACGCGCAGGTCGGTGGTCTGCACCGCCACCCCGTACCGGTTCGCGAGCCGGTCGAGCAGCACGTCGGCGTGGGCCTCGCCCATGCACCACAGCACCAGCTGCCTGGTCTCGGCGTTGTTCTCCAGCCGCAGCGTCGGGTCCTCGGCGATCAGCCGGTTCAGGCCCTGAGAGAGCTTGTCCTCGTCGGCCTTGGACTTGGCCACGATTGCCACCGGCAGCAGCGGCTCGGGCATCGACCAGGACTCCATCAGCAGCGGGTAGTCCTTGTCCGACAGCGTGTCGCCGGTCTCGGCGGTGCTCAGCTTGGCCACCGCGCAGATGTCGCCCGCCATGCACGCGGTGAGCGGTCGCTGCTGCTTGCCCAGCGGCGAGGTCAGCGCGCCGATGCGCTCGTCGTCGTCGTGGTCCTCATGACCGCTGGCGGCGCGGCCGTGGCCGGACACGTGCACGGAGGCGTCGGGGCGCAGCGTGCCGGAGAACACCCGGACCAGGCTGATCCGGCCAACGTAGGAGTCGGTGGTGGTCTTGACCACCTCGGCCAGCAGCGGGCCGTTGGGGTCGGGGGTCAGGCCGGCGACGGGCTTGCCGTCCGGCGTGGTGACCGCGGGTATCGGGTGCTCGGCGGGGGAGGGGAAGGCCTCGGTCATCACTTCGAGCAGCTCGAGCATGCCCATCTTCTGCGGCGCGGAGGTGACGAGCACCGGGTAGAAACTGCCCCGCGCGACCGCCTTCTCCAGGTCCTCGATGAGCACCTTGGGGTCGATCTCCTCACCGGACAGGTACCGGTCCATGAGGGACTCGTCTTCGCTCTCGGTGATGATGCCCTCGATCAGCTCACCGCGCAGCTCGGCCATGCGGTCCTCATCCGCGGCCGCGGCCGCGCCCTCGGAGCGCTGGCCGCCCGAGTAGCTGTACAGCTTCTGCGACAGCAGCCCGATCAGGCCGGACGCCGGCTCGCCGACCGGCAGGTACAGCGGCGCTACCGCATCGCCGAAGGCCTCACGGCAGGCGTCGAGGGTGGCCTGGAACTCGGCCCGCTGGTGGTCGATCTTGGTGATGACGACGGCGCGGGGCATGCCGACGGCGGCGCACTCCTCCCACAGCATCCGGGTCACGCCGTCGATCCCGTCGGTGGCGGACACGGCGAACAGCGCTGAGTCGGCCGCGCGGAGCCCGGCCCTGAGGTCCCCCGTGAAGTCGGCGTAGCCGGGTGTGTCGAGCAGGTTTACCTTGATGCCGTTGTGGATGATCGGTGCGAGGGTCAGGTTGACTGAGCGCTGCTGCCTGACTTCAGTCTCGTCGAAGTCGCTGACCGTGGTGCCCTCTTGGATGCTGCCGGGGCGCTGGATGGTGCCGGTCGCGGCCAGCAACGCCTCGACCAGGCTGGACTTCCCCGTCCCGGAATGGCCGACCAGGACCACGTTCCGTACCTGATCGGCCGCTGGTGCCCTGCCCGCGGCTCCTCCCGCCCCACTGCCTGCTGCTGCCATTGAGGTCGCCTCCTTGCGATTGCTTCTCCCGCCGGCCCAACGTCGCGCACGACCAGCCTTTACCCGTGAACACCGTGTCCACAAGACCCACGGAAAGAATCTCCCCGGTTACCGGAAGGCGAAGCCCCGGCCAGCAGCTGAAAACGCAAGCTCAGCCCGGCGGTAGGATCGTACGGCCATGCTGAACCCCCTGCGTCCCGTCATGACCCGCGTGTTCACGCCCGCGGGCAGGGCCCTCGCGCGCACCCCGATCACGCCGAACGCCGTCACGGTCATCGGCACGGTCGGCGTCGTGGGCGGGGCACTGGGCCTGTTCCCGATCGGCGAGCTGTTCCCCGGCGCCTTCACCTGCACGATCTTCGTGCTGCTGGACATGCTGGACGGCGTGCTGGCCCGGTTGAAGGGCACCAGCGGCACGTACGGGGCGTTCCTGGACTCGACCATGGACCGGATCGCCGACGCCGGCATCTTCAGCGGCCTGGTCGTCTGGTTCATGCTCGGCGGCCGCAACCCGCTGCTGGCCGGGGTTTGCCTGTTCTGCCTGGTAGCGGGGAACCTGGTGTCCTACGTGAAGGCGCGGGCCGAAGGGCTGGGCCTGCGCTGCGACGTGGGCCTGATCGAGCGGCCCGAGCGGATGCTGATCTCGCTGATCGCCGTCGGCGTGTCCGGGCTCGGCGTGCCGTACATTCTCAACATAGGTCTGTGGGCGCTGGCGGTGGGCAGCGCCTTCACTTTCTTGCAGCGCATGCGCGCGGTATACAAGTCAGCGAAGGCTCCTGCTCCGACTGAGGAAGGCTAGCGGTGGCCGTACTTGGCGAACGGCTGACGGGGGTCGCGTACCAGCTCGGCTGGACGGTGATCCGCCGCGTCCCGCTGTCGTGGGCCTCGTGGGCCTTTGCCAAGACGGCCGGCATCGCCTGGCGCCGCCAGGGGCCGGGGGTCCAGGTGCTCGAGGCCAACCTGCGCCGCGTGCTGAGCTGGAAGTACGGCACCGACGAGGTGGACGGCCAGGAACTGCGCGCCCTGTCGAGGGCGGCGCTGCTGTCCTACGCCCGGTACTGGCTCGAGGTGTTCCGGCTGTCGGTGACTCCCACCGAGCGACTGGTATCCGGGATGCGCTTCCAGGGGCCGAACGAGGCGACCATCTTCTCCCACCTCAAGGCCGGCCGCGGCGTGATCATCGCGCTGCCGCACATGGGCAACTTCGAGCAGGCCGGCGCGTGGGTCATCGCCGAGGGAGCCGGGAAGTTCACCACTGTCGCCGAGCGGCTCAAGCCCGAGTCGGTCTACGAGAGCTTCCTGCGGTTCCGGCAGCGCCTGGGTTTCGAGGTCCTCCCGCTCACCGGCGGCGGCAGCCCGTTCGGCACCCTGGCCCAGCGGCTGCGCGCCGGCGGCCTGGTGTGCCTGGTCAGCGACCGGGACCTGAAGGAGAGCGGCGTCGAGGTCGAGCTGTTCGGGGAGAAGGCGCGCATCTCCGCGGTCGCCGCCCTCGCGGTGCACACCGGCGCGGCGCTGATGCCGACCGCGACCTGGTTCGACGGCGAGGACTGGGGCGCCCGGATCTACGACGAGATCCCGGTGCCGGAATCGGGTACCCGCGCCGAGAAGGTCGCGGCCATGAGCCAGCAGCTGGCCGACCGCTTCACCGAGGCGATCGCCGAGCATCCCGCGGACTGGCACATGCTGCAGAAGGTCTTCGTCGCCGACCTCGACCCGGCCCGCCTGGCCGCGCCGTCCGCGCGGGTGCCGGCCCCGCGGAACGAACCATGAAGATCGGGATCACCTGCCCCTATTCATGGGACGTGCCGGGCGGCGTGCAGCAGCACATCAGGGACCTGGCCGAGGCGCTGATCGACGAGGGCCACGAGGTCTCGGTGATTTCCGCGGCCGACGACGACACGCCGCTGCCGCCTTACGTCACCCCGGCGGGCCGGGCAGTGCCGGTGCCGTACAACGGTTCGGTGGCGCGGCTGTCGTTCGGCTTCCTGTCGACGAACCGGGTGCGGCGCTGGATAAAGGAGGGCGGGTTCGATGTGCTGCACGTGCACGAGCCCGAGATCCCGAGCCTGTCGCTGCTGGCCTGCTGGGTCGCCTCGGGCCCGATCGTCGCGACGTTCCACACCGCGATCCCGCGCTCCCGCATCCTGCTGGTGACCTACCCGGTGGTGCGTACCGGCCTGGAGAAGATCAACGGCCGGATCGCGGTGTCGGAGGCGGCCCGGACCACCCTGGTCGAGCACATCGGCGGCGACGCCGTGGTGATCCCGAACGGGGTGGCCACTCCCCGGTACCGCAAGGCCGAGCCGCTGCCGGGCTGGCCCGGCCCGGGCGGCGCGATCGGCTTCCTCGGCCGGCTCGACGAGCCCCGCAAGGGCCTGTCCGTCCTGCTCAAGGCCTTCGAGATCCTCGGTCCGGAGCGGCCCGGTCTGCGGCTGCTGGTGGCCGGCCGGTACGCGGACGCCGACGAGCTGCTGCACAAGCTCCCGGCCGGCCTGCGCGACCGCGTCGTGCTGCTCGGGCAGGTCAGCGAGGACGAGAAGGTCCGCCTGCTGCACTCGGTCGACGTGTTCTGCTCGCCGAACACCGGCGGTGAGTCGTTCGGCATCGTGACCGCCGAGGCCATGGCGGCCGGCCTGCCCGTGGTGGCCAGCGACATCGAGGCGTTCCGCCAGGTCCTGCGCGGCGGCGAAGCCGGGGAGCTGTTCGCCAACGGAGACGCCGCCGACCTGGCCCGGGCGGCCGGGCGGCTGCTCGGCGACCCCGCCCGGCGGGCCGAGCTCTCGGCCGCGGCGCTGGCCGCGGTGGCCGACTACGACTGGTCGGTGGTGGCCCGCGACGTGTACAGCGTCTACGAGACCGTCGTCCTCGGCAGCACCGAGGTCGCCGTCACCGCGTCCGGCGGTGAGTTCGGGTGATCACCGACATCGTCATCGTCGTCGCGGCCGCCCTGTTCATCGGGGTGTACGTGTCCTGGCGGGCCGGCCGGATCGACCGCCTGCATGCCCGGGTCGACATGGCCCGCGCCGCCCTGGACGCGACCTTGCTCCGGCGCAGCTCGGTCGCCCTGGAGCTGGCCACCTCCGGCCTGCTCGACCCGGCCACCAGCCTGCTCCTGGCCAGCGCGGTGCACGGGACCAAGGACATCACCTCCCGGCCCCGTGACCTGGCCGAGAGCGACCTGACCCGGGCGCTGCGGGCCGCGTTCAGCCAGCCCGACTTCCGGGCCTCGATCGACGGCAAGGAAGGCGCCGACGAGCTGCTCGCCGAGGTCGAGGCGGCCGCGCACCAGGTGTTCCTGGCCCGCAAGTTCTACAACGACGTGGTCGCGGCGACCCGGCTGGCCCGGAGCCGCCCGCTCGCCCGGGTGCTGCGCCTGTCCGGCCGGGCCACGGCCCCCGAGTTCTTCGAGATGGACGATTCCCTGGTCGCCGAGAACACGAGCGCCCCGCTTGGCCGGTAGCCACCTGGCCATACGATGGTGGTAGGCATTGACTCTTGATTTAGCAAGCGAGGTACCGAGTGTCCACCGACAGTGTCAGCCAGCCAGCCACCGGCACCGCGCGGGTAAAGCGCGGCATGGCCGAGATGCTCAAGGGCGGCGTGATCATGGATGTGGTCACGCCCGATCAGGCCAAGATCGCCGAGGACGCCGGCGCGGTCGCCGTGATGGCGCTCGAGCGCGTGCCCGCCGACATCCGCGCCGAGGGCGGCGTCGCCCGGATGAGCGACCCGGACATGATCGACTCGATCATCGCCGCGGTGTCCATCCCGGTGATGGCCAAGTGCCGCATCGGCCACTTCGGCGAGGCGCAGGTGCTGCAGGCCATCGGGGTCGACTACATCGACGAGTCCGAGGTGCTGACCCCGGCCGACGAGGCCAACCACATCGACAAGCACGCCTTCGAGGTGCCGTTCGTCTGCGGCGCCACCGAGCTCGGCGAGGCGCTGCGCAGGGTCGGCGAGGGCGCGGCGATG
>JAJKHX010000279.1 GCA_021154785.1 Nocardiopsis sp. | reverse complement strand
TGTGCGGCAGCGACCTGGCCGCGCTGCCCCGGTCGAGCGCCTGGCTGGTTACCATGCACGGCATCGTGGAGGCCGCGTACCTGCTGGAGGCGGCCGACGTCGCCCTCCGCGCCTACGAGCTGCTCCACCCGCACGCGGACCTGCCCATGATCGGCAGCCTCGGGGTCACCTGCTTCGGGTCGACGCAGCACGCCCTGGGCGTCGCCGCGCTCACCACCAGGCAGGCCGACCTGGCCGTCGAGCACCTGACGGCGGCCGTCCAGCAGAACCTCGCGCTAGCGCACTGGCCCGCCCTGCTGGCGTCCCGGCAGCGGCTGGCGCAGGCGCATCTGCTGCGCGGCGCCCCCGGGGACGCCGACGCCGCGCGCCGCGAGCTCGACCTGGCGGCGGCCGAGGCGGCCGCGATCGGCCTCCCGGTCCCGGCCGCGCCGGTGGCCGGGCCGCCCGCGGCGGCGGTGGCGGAGGCGGAGTGCCAGCGGATAGGCCGCAAATGGCGGCTGGCCCTGCGGAACCGCAGCGTGCTGGTGGAGGACAGCATCGGCCTGGCCCACCTGGCCGTGCTGATCGCCAACCCGCGTCAGGAGATCCAGGCCGCCGACCTGGTAGCCGGCGTGGCCGGGCTGACCCCGGGCGACGCCGGGGCGGCCCAGCAGGTCCTCGACCACGAGGCCATCGCCGAGTACCGGAACCGGCTGAAGAGCCTGGACATCGAGATTGAGCAGCCGGACGCGGACCCGGCCCGGGTCGCCCGGGCCCGGGCCGAACGGGACTGGCTCGTCGCCCAGCTATCCAGCGCCGCCGGGTTCGCCGGGCGGACGCGGGCCTTCCCCGATCAGCCCGAGCGGGCCCGGGTCGCGGTGGGCAAGGCCATCCGCCGGGCGCTGGCCCGGATCACTGAGGCCGATCCCGTCATCGGCGAGCACCTGCGCCAGACGGTGCACACCGGCGTGCGCTGCTCCTACTGGCCCGGTTAGCCTGCTGACCTGCCCCGGGATGGAACAGGGCGGCACGCGATGGACCGCCGCAGGCATGAAAGCTAATGACCTGCGCGACCTACGGGAGAAATCGTGGCGCTTCGTGATTCCATGCGTGAATCGGCAGCTCAGTACCTGCGGCCGGGTGAGCCTATCCAGGCGGTGATCGGCGCCCAGACGTCGAGCCAGTGGCTGGCCGCGCTGACCGGCATCTTCGTCTTCCTCGGCCTTAACCATTACCGGATCCTGGCGGTCACGCCGAACCGCATCGTGGTGCTGGACGCCGGCAAGACCAGCTTCAAGACGGCCCGCGGCGTGGTCGGCGAGCTGCCCAGGTCCACCCGGCTCGGCCCCGGCTCAGGCGTCTGGCACCGGGTCCAGGCCGGCCCCGAGAACCTCCGGGTACACCGCCGCTTCTTCAAGGACATCGAGACCGCCGACAGCGCGCTCGCCGCCGCCCAGTACTAGGACCCTGTACTAGCCCCGGACGGCGATGAAGTCCCTGGCCCACCCGGCCAGGGACTGATTCGCCGGCCGTTGCTGGCCGCGGATCGCGGCGCGCAGCGGACCGCCCGGACGGCGGGCCACGTCGAACTGGACCCACTCGGGGTTGATGTCGAGCTCCATCGCGATCCGGGCGCCCGCCCGGCTCAGCGCGACCGCCAGGTCGGCGGGGCTCGCCGACATGCTCGCGGCGTACTCCAGGTCGCCGGCCGCGTCCTGTCCGAGCGCGCTGCGGGCTACCAGCTCGCCGCCGCCGAGGGTTGCCCCCCACACGCTCCACTCGGCGGCGGCGGGCGCGGGCTTGCCGTTCAGCACCAGCGGCGTCAGGTTCTGCCGGACGCTGTACACCTGCTCGCCCGGTACGGGCACGCGGTGGCCCCAGACCCCGATCCGGGCCCGCCCCGAGCGGTCGATGACCAGGCTGGTGAGCCCGCGCCGCAGCCGGGCGGCCAGGTGGCCCTCCTGCTCGTAGCCGTCCGCGCCCGCGGACAGCCTGAACTCGCCGTTGAACGCGGCCAGCAGCCGCCGGCGCTCGGCGCCACGCACCGCCGGGCCGGCCTTGACCCGGCCCGCCGCCAGGCCGGCGCCGGAGTCGGGGTCTGAGTCGGCGGCGGGGGCGCCGCAGGCGGTCAGCGTCCCGGCCGCCGCGACGGCGATCCACAGCCTGCGCATCGTCCACTCCCGGTACCGGGCCGGCCATCCCGGCTACTATTCGGTCACTATGTCAAGCAGCACCGTGTCAGCAAGCACCGTCACGCTCACCGGCTGGGGCCGGATCGCGCCCACTCAGGCCCGGCTGGCCCAGCCCGACACGGTAGCCGGCGCTACCCGGCTCCTGGCGGAGCCCGCCCGCGGGATGATTCCCCGCGGACTGGGCCGCAGCTACAACAACGCCGCGCAGTCGGCGGGCGGCATGGTGATCTCGACGACCAGGCTGAACCGGATCCTGGCCCTCGACCCGGCCACGGGCGTAGTGACCTGCGAGGCCGGGGTGAGCCTGGAGCAGCTCATGGTGGCCGGGCTGCCGCACGGCTGGTTCGTGCCGGTCTCGCCGGGGACCCGGCAGGTGACGGTCGGCGGCGCGATCGCGGCCGACGTGCACGGCAAGAACCACCACGTGGCCGGCAGCTTCGCCCGGCACGTCCGGTCGTTCGACATCGCGCTGCCCGGTGGCGAGCTGCGCACCGTGACCGAGGCGTCCGACCCGGAGCTGTTCTGGGCCACGGCGGGCGGCATGGGCCTGACCGGGCTGGTCGTGCGGGCCGAGGTCCAGCTGAAGCGGGTGGCCACCTCGCGGGTGCGGGTGGACACGGTGCGCACCGCCGACCTCGCCGAGACGATGGCCGTCCTGGCCGAGCACGACCGCACCTTCGGCTACACGGTGGCCTGGTCGGACAACCTGGCCCGGGGCGCGCACCTGGGCCGTTCCGTGGTCACCAGCGGCGACTTCGCCGCCCCGGCCGACCTGCCCGCGGGCGCGGACCTGTTCGAGTTCCGGCCGGGAGCCCGGCTGGGCGTCCCGGCACCGATGCCGCCCGGCCTGATCAACCGCTACTCGGTGGCGCTGGCCAACGAGGCCTACTACCGCAAGGCGCCCCGTACCCGGATGGGCGAGCTGCAGACCATCGGCGCGTTCTTCCACCCGCTCGACGGGATCAGGAACTGGAACCGGGTCTACGGGCCCGGCGGCTTCCGGCAGTACCAGTACGTCGTGCCGTTCGGCCAGGAGGCGGCCGTGCGCCGGTCCTTCGAGCTGGTCAGCCGGGCCCGCGCGGCCTCGTTCGTGACCGTGCTGAAGCGGTTCGGCGAGGGCGATCCCGGGCTGCTCTCGTTCCCGGCGCCCGGCTGGACCCTCGCCCTGGACGTGCCCGCCCGCACCCGCGGCCTGGCCACCCTGTTCACCGCGCTCGACCGGCTGGTCGTCGAGGCGGGCGGCCGCGTCTACCTGGCCAAGGACTCCCGCGTCCCGGCGGGCGTGCTGGCCGAGATGTACCCGCGGCTGACCGAGTTCAAGAAGCTGCGCGAGGTGTACGACCCCGCCGGGATGCTCGCCTCCGACCTGTCCCGCCGCCTCGGCTGGTGACGCCGCGACCCCCGGACCGCTCCGGCCGACCGGTATATCCCAGCCAATATCGTGCATATCTTCTGGTCACGGAATTCCGCCGCGCAATTGCGGGGGAAGCGGTGTGTTAATGCCGGGACGACGCGCACTAGACAAAAAAGGGCCGCTGGGCAGAATCGTCTTTCTCTTCCCGCGGCGATTGGACGGCGAGTAAAGTCAGGCTGGTCGCACAGCGTTGCCAGCAGAGACCATGACCAGCATGGTTTCGGCCTGGCGGCGACTCCAGGTCAGCTGTCGGCCGTCGCGCTTTACCGCGCGGCGATCCGGCTGACAGAAGGCCGCCTCCCGGTTTCGTGGCTGACTGTGCGGGATCAGGCACCACGAGACCGGAAAGCGGACTTTTTGTCCACCTCCGGGAAGGAGGCTCGCTATGAAAGACACTACTGTCTCCGGGATACGTTTCGCGAGCGATTCAGGGGTAAAGGGCAGGCTCAGGTTTCTCAGCCGGACGACCCGCTACTCCGGCGAGGGCGAATTGCTGGCCCGGGTCCTGATCACGAGCTGGAGCCTGGCTACCGGCCGTACCCTGCGCGGCGCGGCCCCGCAGACGCTGACCGAGGACGAGCTGATCAGCTTCTGGGCCGACGACAAGATCGCGGGCGCCGGATGCCAGCTGCCCGTGTCCTGACCGAGGACGACTGGCTGCGGGAGCGGGCGTACCTGCAAGAGCACCGGCATGCCCTCGCGGTCGAAGCGGCCCGGCAGTACCCGGCCGGCCATCCGGTGGCCGGGACCCCGTTGCTGGGCGCGCCCAGGTGGCAGCCGGCCGAGGCGATTCCGCTGCGGGACATCGCGCTGGAATTCGTCCCGTCCCCCGCGGCGGACGGGTCCTCGCCGGCCTCGGCGGACCTGGCGCCGCTGCCCGGTCGGCCGGACGGGACCCGCTACCCGCGCTACTCGGACGCGATGCGCGCGCTGGCCGCCCCGGCGGTGTTCGAGAACCGTCCCACTTACCGGCTGACCGCGGCCGAGCTGGCCCCGGGCGCGTCCCGGCTCGCGTTCACCCGCGGCCACTACTTCGACGCCATCGACACCGGCGAGGCGGCCGCGCACGAGTTCGCCGCCGCCCGGCTCGGCGAACGGCCCGCTGGTCTGCGCACCCTCGTCGCGGACCCGTGCGACCTGCGCCGCCGCCCCGCGAACCTGGCCATCAGCACGCTGACGCTGCGGCGGGACGGCGACCGGGCGTCGTTCATGCTGCACTGGCGGGACCCCGCCAAGGTCGGCCACGCCGGCGGGATGTACCAGGTGATCCCGGTGGGTGTCTTCCAGCCGTCCGGCCCGGAGCCGTGGCACGAGCGCCGCGACTTCTCGCTGTGGCGGTGCATGCTCCGCGAGTTCGACGAGGAGCTTCGCGGTCGCCCCGAGGAATACGGGACCGGCCCGGTCGACTACGAGACGTGGCCGTTCGCCCGGCGGATGACCGCCGCGCTCGACCAGGGGCAGGTCCGGGTGTGGTGCCTGGGCCTGGGCGTCGACCCGCTGACCTACGCCACCGACCTGCTCACCGTGGCGGTGATCGACAGCCGCCTGTTCGACGAGCTGTTCAGCCTGGCCCCGCGGGCCAACGCCGAGGGCAGCGTGCTGGCCGCCCGCGAGTTCGCCGCCCACGTCATCGACCGCGTCATCCACCGCGAGCCCATCCAGGCCGCTGGCGCCGCCCTCCTGCGCCTAGCCTGGCACCACCGCGACACCCTCCTGGACTCCTAGCCGGCCTGGACCCCTAGCCCCGCGTCCCCCGCCAGCTAGGCGCATTCCCCCGGACCACCTCCGGCCCTGACTTCGCTCCGGCCCTGACTTCGCTCCGGTCCTGACTTCGCTCCGGTCCTGACTTCGCTCCGGGTCGCCCGCGACCCGGATCCGCTCCGGTTGCCCGCAGGCTCGGACTCTCCGGTTAGCATCCCTGGCCTCCCTGACAGACACCAGCAACATCGGCCCCAGCTGTCACCACGTCGGCCGTCGCGCGAACCGGCTCAATGCTCCATCGATCCGGCTGTAACCGGCTCGATGCTCCATCGATCCCACTGCATGTCCTGTAGCTGAGCTGGTTAATGGCGTTTGGGGTTAGATGGCCGGAATAAACCTGTTGCGGTGGCTGGGGCTGGCGGGGCAGGGTTGGCGTGCCGGCGGGGTGTGCCTGCCGGTGCACCCTCGGTGCCGCCAGTCACCGCCGCATTGATCCTGACCCTTCATCTGAGGTCCGCAACCGGTTATGCGGGGCTGGCGGTTACCCGGGACGCGTGAACCGTCAACAGGGCATTGCGCTTCGAGCGCCGCACAGTGGGCTTACGGCTGCGTCCCGGTTCCGTCATCTGGACGTGATGTCCGCAGATGCGAGTACAAGGGTGCCTCCCCGCTGGGATGAGCAGCGAGGAGGCCGTGATGCAGTATGCCCCAATCCGGGTGCTGCCTGATGTGCCGCCCGGCGGCGTATGCGCCGGGATCGACTGGGCCGCCGCGAGCCACGCGGTCTGCGTGGTGGACATGAAGGGCCAGGCCGTAGATAAGCTCACCGTCGTGCATGACCGGGCCGGGATCGCCGGGCTGATCGCCTGGCTGCGCGGCCGCGGGGCGGGTGAGGCGGCGATCGAGCGGGGCGACGGCGTGCTGGTCGACATGCTCATGGCCGCGGGATTCACCATTGTGGTGATCACGTCCCGCCAGGTGAGGAACCTGCGGTCGCGGTATGTGGCCTCAGGGGCCAAGGACGACGGGTTCGACGCCTACGTGCTGGCCGACACGCTGCGCACCGACCGTGCCAGGCTGCGGCCGCTGGCGCCGGACAGCCCGGCCACGGCCGCGCTGCGCCAGGCGGTCCGGTTCCGCAAGGAGCTGGTCCGGGACCGGGTGCGGGCAGCGCGGCCGGCTGCGCGCCCACCTGCAGGTGGCGTTCCCCGGCGCGGCTGGCCTGTTCAGCGCCCTGGACAGCCCGCTGTCGCTGGCGTTCCTGGCCGCATTCCCGTCCCGCCGGGCCGCCGCAGGCCTGGATGAGCAGGACATCGCCGCGTGGCTGAGGACCGCCCCGGGACGCGGCGGCGCGGCCCGGCCCGCCGTGCTGGCCGCCCGGCTGGCCGCCGCCCCGGACGGCACCGGGGACGACCAGCGGCAGGCAGCCGTCACCGTCCAGATGGCCGGCGCCGCCGCCGACGCGGCCGCCCGGATCCGCGCCCTGGAAGCAGAGATCACCGCCCAGCTCGCTGCCCACCCCGGCCAGCACATCTTCACCTCCCTGCCCAGAGCCGGGACCATCCGCGCAGCCCGGCTGCTGGCTGAGACCGGCGACTGCCGCGCCCGCTACCCCGAACCCCAGGCCCTGGCCGGCGCCGCCGGCGTATCCCCCGTCACCCGCCGCTCGGGCACCTGGATCAGCCACCACTTCCGCTGGGACGTCAACGCCCACCTCCGCGACGCCCTGTGCGACTTCGCGGCCGGCTCCCGCCGCGCCAGCCCCTGGGCCGCCGAGATCTACGACGCCGCCCGCGCCCGCGGCAAGGACCACCCCCACGCCGTCCGCATCCTCGCCCGCGCCTGGACGCCGGTCATCTGGCGCTGCTGGCACGACGGCACCGGCTACGACCCCGCCAAGCACCGCGCCCTGCAAGACGCCCTCGCCCGCCAGGCCGCACAGCAGGCAGCAGCCACGCCGCCCAGCCCCGCACCGCGCACCGGCCAGCACCGCTGACAACCCCGCCACGGACAGCCCAGGCCCCCGCCGCAACCCGGCGGGGGCCCTGCCCGCCCAGCTAAGCGCCACCCGCTCACCAGCCGAGGTCCTCACAGGGCAACCGGTTGGAGGTGGGGAACTTTCGGGTGAGAGGGGCAGTGCTAGCTCGCGGTCCGGTCAGATAGGCCGGGGCGGGTGGGGTGGTCAGGTGGGGCCGGGACGGGTGGGTCAATGGGGCCGAGGCGGGTGGGTGGGTCAGTGGGCGGGATAGGGCGGTGGGTCAGATGGAGCCGGGACGGTGGGTTAGGTGGGGCTGAGACAGGTGGGGCTGAGACAGGTGGGTGGTCAGGTGGCCAGGCCGTGGTGGCCGGGACCGCGGGGGAGGACGGGCCAGATGTCGACGACGGTGTCGTCGCGGATAACGTGGTAGGCGTCGTACCAGTTCACCGTGGTGGGCGAGTAGCCGGGGACGAGCGCGACCGAATCGCCTACCCGCAGCGCCGAGCCGTCCGGGGCGGCGAAGATGCCGTGTTCCTCGTCGAACCGGACCGGCTTGAGGTCGTGGCCGGCCATGGTGACGTCGGCCGGGGCGGCGACGGACTTGTTCCCGGCGTCCACGATCACCCGGTCGCTCTGCCGGCTGATGACGCTGGCCTGGATGGTCAGCGAGTGCTCGAACCCGGGTGCCATCTGGCCGTGGTAGTTGTCCATGACCACGTAACTGCCGGCCTGGATCTCGGTGATGCCGGGGAAGGCCGCGGTCCACTGCCAGGTGGAGATGCCGCCGGCCGACCTGATCGGGCACGGGATCCCGGAAGCCTCCAGGCGCTCGGCGACGCCGGTGAAGAAGGTCATCGCGGTGTGCTGCCGTTCGTGCCGCAGGGTGTCGTCGATGGTGAGCGAGCAATGGCCCTCGTAGCCGGTGATGCCCTCGAACCTCAGGCCGGGCAGTGCGGCCACCCGCCGGGCCAGTGCCACGGCGGCGTCGGCGGTGTCCACGCCGCACCGGTCCATGCCGGTGTCCACCTCGACCATGATCCCGAGCTCGGACCCGGCCCGGACGGCCGCGGCGGACAGCGCGGCGGCGTTGTCCGCCTCGTCGGCCGCCACCATGATCCGCCGCTCCGCCGCCAGCTCGGCCAGCAGGCCGACCTTGGCCGGGTGCGACACGGTGTTGACCACGAAGATGTCGTCGAATCCGGCGGCGGCCAGCACGGCGGCCTCCCACACGGTCGCGGTGGACAGGCCCGCCGCTCCCGCCTCGACCTGGCGCCGGGCCAGCTCCGGGCTCTTGTGCGTCTTGTAATGCGGCCGGATGACGGCCATCCCGGGCGCTGCCAGGGCGCCGGCCAGGTGGTCGATGTTGCGCTGCGCCGCGTCGACGTCGAGCACCAGCGCCGGAGTGGCCAGCTCATCGCGGCGGCGGCCGACGTCGCCCCCGTACTGGTGCAGCACGTACTCCCGGGCCTCGCTCAGCAGCGGCTCGAGGTTCTTCATCCCGCCTCCCTCGGTCCCATGCAGCGCACCACCCGGACTGGCTCGCGGCCCGCGCGCACGCGCAGGGCCAGGCAGGCAGGCCAGGCGAAGGTCTGGCCCCGGCGCAGTGGCTCCCGGCCGAACTCGCCCTCGGCCCAGCCCTCCCCGGCCACCACGATCGCGACCGAGAAGCGGCCGTCGGCGACCTCGAGCTCGTCCGCCACCTCCAGCGCGCTGACGTCGAAGAACTCAGTGACGTCGTCGCCCAGCAGCCGTACCCCGCGTGAGCGGCGCCCGCCAGAAACGCGCAGTACCCGCGGCTGCTGGCGGGCGCGGGCGAAGGTGGCGGCGGCGTCCCGGCCCGGGGAGTTCCCGGCCGAGGGGTTTTCCGGGCCGTAGTCGATCATGTCCAGGGCCAGCTCCCAGCCCAGGCCCATGGTCGCCCCGTCGTCGTCCGCGCCGGATGTCTCGGGGATCACGATGTGGTCGCTCGGCTCCTGCACCTCGATGAACGACAGCCCCGGCCCGAGGTAGTGCGGAATCCCGGCGTGCGCGACGTACACCTCGCCCGGATGCACTTCGGTGCGGTGCAGCGTCCGGCGCAGGGCGGCCCGGTCTCGCGACCGGACCAGGCAGGCGAATCCCTCCCGGGTGACGCCGGGTACGAAGCCGATCCCGGCGTAGCCGGGCTCGGTGCCGTCACCCGGCGTATCCAGCAGGATCCACGCCTCGGTCTTGCCGTACGGCGACCCCAGGTGCCGCCGGGCCCAGGCGCGCGTCGGGTGCGCGTGCAGCGGCACCGGCCCGGCCGGGGAGAGCAGCTTGACCAGGACCTCGGTCCGCCCCAGCTCCTCGGGCCAGGCCTGCGCCAGGCTCTTGAGGGTGATCAGCCCGAAACCGGGCAGGTCCACCGTGGACAGGCCCTGCGGCCGGCCGTCCGGATCGGGATTGCCCGCACAGGTGCACGAGCCGACCCAGTCCTCGGACCACCAGTCGTCGGGCCGTTCCGGCAGGCCGCGGAAGGCCCGGGTCAGCGCGCCGCCCGGGTAGAACCGGTAGAGCGGGTGGTAGCCAAGCGGCAGCGGCCGCCGCAGGACATCCCGGGACACGCCGTCCGGAACGCCTGCGCCGTCCGGCCCAGCCGCGGCCATTACAGCTCCGCGTTCACGATGAAGCCGCCGTCGGCGAGCAGGGTCGCGCTGGTCACGTAACTGGCGTCGTCCGAGAGCAGGTAGGCGATCGTGCCGGCCAGTTCCGCGGGCTGCGCGGGCCGGTGCAGGGCGATCCGCTCGGTGTAGTACCTGATCGCGGCGGGGTCGTCCATCATCGGCGCGCTCATCGGGGTCTGCACCCAGCCCGGCTCGACCGCGTTCACCCGGATGCCGTGCTCGCCCAGGTTGGCGCCGAGCGCCTTGGCCAGCATGCTGATGGCGCCCTTGGTCCCGCAGTAGGCGGTCTGGTACGGCGCGCCCACGTGGGCCGAGATCGAGCTCACGCAGCAGATCGCGCCGCCGTGCCCCTCCCGGATCATCTGCTTGGCGCCCTCGGTGCAGACCACCCAGGTGCCGCGCACGTTCGTCTCGAACAGCCGGTCGAAGTCCTCGATGCTGGTCTCGTCCCAGCTCATGAACGGGTTGACCGCGGCGTTGGACACGATGTAGTCGAGCCGCCCGCCCCGCTCGGCCACCGCGCCGACCATCGCCGTCACCTGCGCAGGGTCACGCATGTCGGCCGCCGCCACGAAGCCCGACCCGCCCGCCTCCCCGATCTGCCGCAGCGTCTGCGCCGGGTCGGTGCCCGGCCCCTGGTTGACCGCCACCAGGGCGCCCTCGGACGCGAGCCGGACCGCGGTCGCCTGGCCGATCCCGGTCGTCGCCCCGGTCACCAGCGCGACCTTCCCCTCGAACCGCCGCAACGAAAGCAACGAAAGCCTCCCTCAGGCAGAGATCAGAAGATCGCGATCGGGTTCCACGGCGACCCGGTGGCGCCGGGCAGCCGCAGCGGCAGCCCGACCACCATGAACTCGAACCGCCCTTCCGCGGCGCACGCCGTGGCCACGTCCTCGAGCTGCAGGCTGTCCGCGGCGAGCATGCCCATCGCGGTCACCTGCAGCGGGTGGATCGGGTAGAGCATGCCCTCCACGTTAGAAGGCACCGTCTCCCCGTCCCCGTCCGGCAGGAACGCGGCGATGCGCCGCTCGTGCATCCACTCGATCGTGTCGACGTGCAGCCCGGCCTTGCCCTCGCCGGCCGGCGGGTAGCCGTTGTCCCAGGCGCCCAGGGCCAGCCGCCGCGCGTGGTGCCCGGTCCGGAACACCAGGATGTCGCCCTCGCCGAGGCGGACGCCCGCAGAAGCCTCGACCGCGAGAAGCTCGTCCCGGGTCACCGCCTCGCCCGGCTCCAGCCAGGGCACGCCCCGGAACCGGGGCACGTCGAGCAGCACGCCCCGCCCCACCAGCCCATCAGCGTACGACGTCACGTCCAGGGCGGTGGCCCCGCGCGTCGTCATCACCGCCAGGGCCGGCCGGCCGTTGTAGACCTGGCCCCGGTAGGCGATGTGGCACAGCGCGTCCATGTGGGTGTGGCAGTCCCCGTGGAACGCCAGGCCCACGTAGTCGGTGGCGAACGTCAGGGTGCTGGACCCGATGTCGATGTCGTGCCCCTGGACCACGTGGTAGGTGACCGGGCTCGGATTGTCCGGGCCCGCCACCGTGTTCATCGGGATCGACATCGTCACGTGCCGCCCCGACCGGACCAGGGCGGCCGCCGCCCGCACCGAGGAAGGGGTGAGGTAGTTCAGCGTGCCGAGCTCGTCGTCGGGGCCCCAGCGGCCCCAGTTCTTCACCTTCTCGAAGAGCGCGTCGAACTCCGCCAGCGTGACCGGGGCGGGCAGGGTGCGGTCGGCCATGAAGAAATCAGCTCCCGAGGTCCGACGCCGGGACCTGGCCCGAGTCAGAAACTGCACCGGCCGCGGTCTCCGGGGTCTCGCCCATGGCCAGGCCGGCCAGCGCCAGGTTGCGGGCGCGGTCGCCGCGGTAGACGTAGGCCAGCACGCCGATGCCCACGACCAGCCAGCCGAGCACGATGAACGGCGCTAGCGAGACCGGCCAGGCCGGCAGCGGGTTCACCGAGTAGTAGACGACCACGATCAGCGCGGCCGACCCGAGGAACGGGATGACGGCGTGCTTCAGCCAGCTGAACTCGTCCGGGTGCTGCTGCCGGTAGAAGCGGTACAGCCCGATGCTCGCGACGATGTAGACGAACGCCAGCGCGAACGTGAACCAGGTGCCGGTCACGTTGTAGACGTTAGCGACGCCGATGACCAGCGGCAGCAGCAGGCCGAGCGCCACGTTGATCCCGGTCTGGGTCCAGATCGCGTTGGTGGGCGTGCCGTGGACCGGGTGCAGCTTGGTCAGCCCGTGGGGCAGCGCACGGGCCCGGGACATCCCGTACAGGAACCGGGCCGAGGCGTTCATGCACGCGATGGACACCGCGATGGCCGAGTTGAACAGGGCGAACAGGATGATCACCCAGGCGTCCCCCCAGTACCGCTGGCCCAGGACGAACGCCGGCAGCTGCGACGAGCTCGCGAACGAGGACAGGTGATCGATACCCCAGCCGCTGGTCTGCCCCCACGAGACGACGATCAGGAACACGCCCATGATGAGGATCGAGCCCATCACGGCGCGCGGCACGGTCCGCTTCGGGTCGCGGCTCTCCTCGGCCAGCGGCGCGGCGCCGTCCCAGCCGGTGAGGGCGAAGATGGCGAACACGACGCCGAGGAACAGGCCGTGCAGGTTCCCGCCCTTGAATCCCGCGGTGACCCAGCTCAGCGTGGTGCCGCCCGCGCCGGGGTTGGCTAGGCCCCACAGGCCGAGGACGAGGACGATGAGCCCCTCGATCAGGCCGAGCGCGATGAGCAGCCTGACCGAGAGCTCGATGCCGCGCCAGGCGGTGTAGGCCACGAACACGATCAGGAAGACCATGAACCACCACCACTCGAAGGTGATGTTGTACTCGGCCTTCAGTGTCGACTGGAGCGTGGAGCCCATGAACGAACCGACCTGGGCGATGACCACCGGGTAGAACAGCAGGTAGACCCAGGCGACCAGGAACCCGGCCCGGCCGCCGAGGGAGCGCGAGACGAAGGTGTAGTAGCTCCCGGTCGACGGCAGGTGCCGGGCGAACTGGGCGAGCACGTAGCCGACCAGCAGGGCGATGACGAAGGCGCCTACGAACGCCATGGGGGCGGCCACGCCGGCGTTGAGCACGATGAACGGCATCGTGAACATGCCGGCGATGGCCGGGGCGATGGCGGTGACGCTCTGCATCAGCACGCCGGGCAGCGTGACCACATTGGCCTTCAGTCTGCTGGCGGATGAGTCGGCCATAATCGTTGCTCCTTCACGGGGGTCTGCAGGTACTGCTCGTAGGCGTCCTCGGGTTTGGCGGATTCGTGCACGACCGCCCCGACCGCGCGGATCATCGCCCGCGGGGTGTCGCTCTGGAAGATGTTGCGGCCCATGTCCACGCCGGCCGCACCGTTCTCGATCGCCCGGTACGCCATGGTGAGCGCATCCCGTTCGGGCAATTTCTTGCCGCCGGCCATCACCAGCGGTACCGGGCACGCGGCCGTCACCGTCTCGA
>JAJKHX010000278.1 GCA_021154785.1 Nocardiopsis sp. | reverse complement strand
GGCTAGTGGTAGGAGCAGACACCAACGCGCGCCGACCTGTCCGGCGCCCTCAAGGGCGCGTCCATCCCTGCAGTGACTGCTTGCTTGAAGCCGCCGTAGTGGTCAGCCGAGGCCGCCAACCTGGCCGGATCAACGGAAGCGCAGGTCGCCGACTATGGCGCCGGGACCTGAGGCTGGGTAATCACCCGATTTCGGGTGATTACCCAGCCCTTAGCCGACGTGCATGCTGGCCGCACAACCCGCGCTGCTGGCCACCATCCGTCAGCGGCTCGAAGGAGTAACAAGACGCGTACTAACGACTCCCGCTGGCCGTGTCTGTCAACGGACAGAGAAGGAATCTCCGCGGACGGGCGGAGGCAGGAATGGAGCCACGATGCTCAGATGCGTTACTGATGCAAGAGCAGTTGAGGAAGAAGTAGTCATGGCGGCACGGGACGAGCTGGAGCGAACCGCGCCGATGAGGCTGAACCATCGGATCTGCCCTACTGGCGAGGCCGTCGTGGATCTTGACGGCGACCTAGATATCCTCAGCGCCGACGTGGCCGTCCACTACGTCACGGATGTTATCGATCGGCACCTCGGCCCGGTGACGGTGAACCTAACCGCACTGGCTTTCTGCGATGCCCGAGGCCTAACCGCCCTGGTGCGCATGGCCGGTTACGCGGAGCGGAAAGGCTGCCCCTTCCGGCTAGCCTCGCTCAGCCCGAGACTGATCAAGATCATGCGGATCACCCGCCTGGATCGCAGGTTCCTCACTTCCCAGGCATCCGCGCTGGACGGCGACGGATGCGTACGGACACTTACTCCAGGTCAGGCACGCAAGGCGAACCAGAGCACTTAGGCTGCATCGCAGGGGGTGGGGCGGGTGGGGCTCGAACCCACGACCGGCGGATTATGAGAAGTACGGCCCGGCGCTCCAGGTGCGCCAACTGCACGGATGCCACGAAGTCGCGCCGCTGACTGCCCTGATTGCACCGCTTGTACGGGTGGCTCGGTCCACCAACCGGCCCACAGCAAAGCGCCGACCTCCTCCCGCCCTGCTACTGTGCGTCACGTCGAAGCGCTGCGGGGCAGAGGACATCGCGGACGCGATCAGCGACATCGTCACGATCGAGCGGCGGGTGGCCGTCAACGAGATCCTGATCCGGGCCGACAGCCAGACGTGGTAACCGCTGCGTGCCCTGGGATTGTGAGCGGAATCCAGGTTGCGTGGTCGCTGAGGCGAAGCTGTTCGGGACGCGGGCGGTGCCGGCGCCAGGGCCTGCCCGGACAGGACGAAGCCGATGGCCTCGCAGATCGGATCAGCCACTCGTGAGAAAGCTGGAGTGGGCTGGCCTCGCACCGCGACCACGGGTGACGACGCCGGCAGAGGGTCATCCCGGCGCAGGACTTACCTGCACCGTTCGGTTCGGTTCGCAAGTGGCCGCTTTCTGGTCCGGCGGTCGTAGTGACTTAGTCCGGGACGTGATCCAGTCTGGACACCGCCACGTTCTGGCGGTCTGAATAGGCTAGGAGGACCGGACGCGCGAAACGATCTGCCTGGCTGGATTCTTCGCGGCTCAGGGAATCCGGCGCCAACGACGCTCCAGGGGCAACTGGTCCGATATGGCTGGAGATCTCGCAGAGAGGGAGAGCTCTCTGCGCGAGCGCCCTGTGCTGAGCACCTGGCGGCCGGCCGGGTCTGCTCCGGCCGGCGACGGCCGGCGACGCCGGCGCGGCAGCGGCGGAGTGCGGCTGGTCCTCGCCATCGCGGCCGAGATCCCTGAGGCCGACGCCGACGCCGCGGTCTTCACCCAGCGCCTGTTCACCTCCTACCTGCCGCCCATCTGGGACTGGTTCACCCTGGTCTGGATGCGCCGGAGAAACTCCCTATGAGAGCCGCCGGAACTGACCGGTCGTCCGCATCGCCCTTCCGGCGCCTGCCACGCTGGGTGTCGCTGGTCCTCGGGCTGGCGTGCGTCGTCTTGGGCATCTTCCTGGTCACCCGCCCGTTCACCTCGCTGTCAGTGCTGATAGTGCTGGCCGCCGGCGCGCTCATGGTCACCGGGCTGGCGGACCTGGCCTCGGCCCGGAGCTCGCCGTCACCTGTGATCACCGCGCTGGCCGGGCCCGGCTGGCTCGCCGCCGGGATCGTCGTGGCGGCATGGCCGGGAATCACGATTCCGGCGCTGGCCATCGCCGCCGGCATCAGCATGGTCGCCGGCGGCGTGGCCAGGCTAGCGGCAGCATGGCCGGGAACGGCCGACGAGCGGGCCGCCGCGGCGTTGAGCGGCCTGGCCAGCGTGATTTTCGGCGTCCTGGCACTGAGCTGGCCTGATGTGACGATCTTGGTGGTGGCCGTGGTGCTCGGCGGGCGAACCGTGGTGTTCGGCCTCTCGCAGATCGCGCTAGTGCCCCGGCGCCGCCAGGCTGACGCCGCACCGGGGGCGCCTCAGCGCACAAGCCGACTACGGCGCTGGTCTCGCGCGCTCGGCGCAGCCTTGTCGTTGCTGCTGGCGCTGGCTCTGCTGGCGGTCAGCGTCGTGGTCCATGAGAGCTCACCGTCACCGAATGCGTTCTATACTCCGCCGGGCAGCGTCGCCGCGCAGCCGGGCGTACTGCTGCGCAGCGAGCCGTTCACGCGGGACGTCCCGCCTGATGCCCGAGCCTGGCGGATCCTCTACACCACCACCCGCGACGCCGGGACGCCTGCGGTGGCCAGCGCGATCGTCGTCGCCCCCGCGAACCCTCCCGCTGGACCGCGTCCGGTCATCGCCTGGGCCCACGGCACCACCGGCGTAGCCGAGGGCTGCGCCCCGTCGCTGCTGCCGCAGCCGTTCGCCTCCGGCGCCCTGCTCGTGCTGCCGCAGATCCTGGCCCAGGGATGGGTGCTGGTCGCCACCGATTACACCGGCCTGGGCACCAAAGGCCCCACGCCGTTCCTGATCGGGCAGGGCGAGGCCCGGTCGGTCCTGGACGCGGTCCGCGCCGCCCGGCAGCTGAGCCAGCTCGACCTGGCTGGCAAGACGGTGATCTGGGGGCACTCGCAAGGCGGGAACGCCGCCTTGTGGTCCGGCATGCTGGCCCCGGTCTACGCCCCAGAGGACCATGTGCTCGGGGTGGCCGCCCTCGCGCCGGCCAGCGACCTGACCGGCCTGATCGACCACCTGGCCGATGTGCCCGGCGGCAGCATCTTCGCCGCCTACACGATCACGGCGTACAGCCAGGCCTACGACGACACCAAGTTCGACCGCTACGTCCGCCCGGCCGCCCAGGTCATTGCCCGGCGGGCGGCGAGCCGCTGCCTGTCCGGCCCCCAGGCGCTGGTGTCCGTCGCCACTTCTCTTGCCCTCGACAAGCCTATATACGCCGGGAACCCGGCCACTGGCGCGCTCGGGCAGCGGCTCCGGCAGAACACCCCCACCGGTCACATCCAGGCCCCGCTGCTCATCGCCCAGGGCCTGGCCGACTCGCTCATCCAGCCCGCCGTTCAGTTGCAGTACGTCAAGCAGCGCTGCGCCGCGGGCCAGGAACTGGACTACCTGACCTACCCCAGCCGGAACCACGTCGGCCTGGTCGCCCCCGACTCACCGCTCATCCCCGCCCTCATTTCCTGGACCCAAGACCGCTTTGCGACCAAGCCGGCACCCGACAACTGCACATCGACGTGAGCGGACGGGAGAGGAGGCGGGCTGGGATGACTGCTGAGTACCCGCAGGGCGACGAGCCGTTGATTCCCATGCCTGCCCTGTCGCTCCCCGGCTCTGCGCCAGGCGGTCGCCACGGTCGCGCCGTCCCGGCTGCCGGAGTCCTTCCAGGAAATCCAGGACGCCTTCACCCGGGCCGGCGACGAGGACAGCGTCTTCCCCATCCGCCGCTTCTACCAGCGCTGGGGCGCCGCCCGGCTCCACGGCCGAGACAGCCGTCACTGACCGGCGAGGTGAACCAGCCCAGCGCCCTCGGCCTCCAGCCGATCTGCGCCATCGGCACCCGGCAAGCCTGGTGAATCAGCCTCCGCCCTGACAGCACCCAGGCTGCGGTCAAACTCGCGAACGAACCCATTCAGCCGCCGTTGACACGCCCGTAGGTATCACGGATGGAGCAGGAGACCAGCGATGTAGGTGATCAGCATGGACAGAATACCGATTCCTGCCGTGCGTATTACCGGACGCACCGGGTGAATGTCCGACATACGCGCCGAGATCCAACCCGTCAACCCCAATGCCAGCAGCACGATCACGAAGGTCACAGGCGCTCTCGACGGCCCGGGTATCAGCACTATGGCCAGCCAGGGAAGCATGGCGCCCGCCGCGAACGCCACGCCGACCGCTAGCGCCTCGCGGAGCGGAGAAGTCAGAGAGGCGGGCGTAATGCCATACTCCGCCTCGGCATGCGCCGCTAGCGCATCGTGAGCAGTCAGTTCGATTGCGACCTGTCTGGCGAGGCCAGGGGAAAGACCACGGGATACGTACAGTTGGGTCAGCTCATCGAGTTCCGCATCGGGCACGGTCTCGATCTGGACTCGTTCCCTGGCCAGCTGGGCCATCTGCTGGTCACGCCCGGCACGTAGTTTGGAGTACTCGGCGGCGCTCGTGGCGAGTGTCCCGGCCACAAGCCCGGCGAACCCGGCGAATATGAGCACGCTCAAGCCGACGCCCGCGCCGGCGAAGCCCTCACAGATCCCCGCCGAGGTCAGAATCCCGTCGCTGGATTCGGGTACATGCGGACGCACCCACTCGATGATCTTTCCCGCGCCGCCCTCGACCATCAACTCGCCCTCGAATTTGTCGTCAGGTCGTCCGACTGACCCGGACAGATCTTGTTCTCCTTGCACCCTTCGGGTGACGTAGATAGCGGCCTGCGGGGATCTGGCAGCCCTGGTCATCACATAGTTCACCTGCATTTTATGCTGGTTCATCTGAGATCTTAAGCACGCGAAGCCGGAAGACGGTCCTGGCCTTCTGCGGAGTTCGCCGCGCGCTTAGGGCCTGGCCTCCGGCCTGCGCCCTCACCGTGAGGCCCGTTATGGGGCCGCGGCCGGACTATCAGCTGGGAACTGGACTGCCATGCCGCCGTTGCCAGGACATGGCAGGTCAATCGCCATCCTCGGTTGTCCACGAGTGGCCGGCGAATGGCCGTTCTGACTCTTCTACCGGGCACGCAACGGGCATGCTGCCCTCTGCCGACATCTAGGAGCAACTACTACGGCTGGATGCCGAACGTGATAACGGCCAGGTTCAGTCGCGGTCGTCCGGGAAAACTCATCATGCCCGGAACGGGTCCGGGGGAATCGAGGGAAGACAGGTGAACGCGTCCCTTCTGGCGGTCCTCAATAACGCAGAGCGGTTGCAGGTCGGACAGACCGAACGGGCTGAGCTTGCTGCGCTTGATGAAGATGCGGCGATCGAGTTGGAGACCCGAATCAGACGCACCCGCAACAAGTACGTCAGCCAGTACCGCCGGACGGCCAGTGCCCGAGTCGCCGACGAGGGCGGCCGCGGCAAGGCAGCACCGGAGAACAAGCGGGCCGCCATAAAGGCCGAGGTGTTCGAGGAGGCCCTGGCCCGGGTGAGCCGCCGGGTGGCAGCCCTGGCCCGGCAGGCGGCAGCCAACCTGCGCGCAGAGCGGCTGGCGGCCGCTAGAGCCGCCCGGCAGGGTCACGGGCCCGGCGCGGCGCCAGCGACGCCTGCCGTAATCCCCGAGGGGCCCATGCTCACCGGCGAGCCCACCGGGGATCTGGCCCTGCGTTCGCCAAGGACCGAGAAGCAGCGCGCCAGCACGCTCGCGGCGGGCGCCCGTCGGCAAGCGAAGCGAGACAGCCGGTGAGCGTCTACCGGGTCACGCCGGTCCAGCCCAGCGCATGTGGGGACGACTACCGAGAAAAGGTGTTCCTGCTGGGGGCCGCAGCCGTGGCTCTGGCTGGCGCGGTGCGCGACATGGCCGCGCTCCGGGGACGGAGGGCACGGTGATGCGCGACTACGGCGACCTACACATCCGCGAGACGGACAGCGGTCCCGAGATCGTGTTCGACGGCGGGGTTCAGGGCTGGGTCATCCCGGCCACCGAGGCCGACCTGGCCAGGCTGCGCCGGGTCCTGAACGACAGGCCCAGGGCAATCGGCCGGTCATTGGATGAACGCCGGAGCCCGGCCTCATGGTGAGGCCGGGCCCGGCGAGGACGGGTCGCTGCCGGAGGGGCGGCTTGGATCGTCGTGTCTAGTGATTCATAGCGGCTTCGACGGCGAACGGGGCGGTGATGACCTGGCCGCTGCCGAGTCGGAACTGTCCCCACAACCGGTAGGTGCCGGCCGTGTCGAAGTGGACGTGTACGGGCAGATCGGGCCCGAATGTAGTGCCGGGGAGCGCGAAAACCGGGGCGCCGGAGCTGTCGCGGACATCGGCGTGCTCGTGGGCGAAGGTCTGCCCGTCGGCGCGCATGACGACGACGTGGCCGGCGGCGGCCAGGTAGGGCTGGAGGTTGTGAAGCGGCTGGCCCGTGCGTGCGTCGGTGAGGCTGAATGTCAGGTCGCTGGTCGCGCCGGCCTGGGCCCGGCCGTGCAGCTCGACGCGGACGCCGTCGACGGCGATGGACCGCGGCCCGGTGGTGACCGGTTGCCGGGCCGGCGCCGGGCCGGCGATCGTGACGAGTTGCCGGTCGTGGAGGTCGGCCAGTTGCCCGTTGCGGCGGAACTCGGTGTTCACGATGTACCGGCCGGGGGTGGGGAAGGTCATTTTCACGGCGAGCTCGCCCGCGGTCCCGGTGGGTTCAGGGTGCACATGGGCGAACGTGGCGAGATCGGCGCGCGTCGCGATCAGGTGCATGAACACGCTGTGGGTCAGGGCGAGGTCGCCGACCGGGCGGCCGGTGCGGGCGTCGGTCACCGTGATGACGACGCGGGCGGGCAGGCCGGGGCGGGTGCCGGCCGGCACGCTGATCTGTACGTGCACGCCGGCTTCGGCGGCGTCTGCCGGCGGGATCTCGGTGGTCATCATCGTGCTCATCGTGGGACGCATCGGCATGCCGGCGGATTCGGTCCAGGCGAGCGTGCCGTTCATGCCGCGCTGTGCGGTGGTGGTGTAGCTGGCTTCGGTTAGCTCGATGCCGATGGCGATGGCGGTCACCGCCACCGTAGCGAGATAGCTGTACTGGCCGAGCCGGGCGCGCAGCGGCAGGTGCAAGATCTCGCGCGCGTCTGCGGGCCGGCGGAAGCGGCGCAGCCGCTGCGCGTTGGTGACCACGCTCACCGAACTCATCGCCATGGCCGCGGCGGCGAGGACCGGGTTGAGCAAGATGCCGTGCCAGGCGTACAGGGCTCCGGCGGCCACCGGGATGAGCAGGGTGTTGTAGGCGAAGGCCCATCCGAGGCCCTGCTTGATGGTGGTTACGGTGCGCCGGGATAGCGCGATCGCGGCGACGACGCCGCGCAGGTCGCCGCCGACGAGGGTGATGTCGGAGGCGGCGATGGCGACATCGGCGCCGGTGCCGACGGCGACGCCGACGTCCGCGCTGGCCAGTGCGGGCGCGTCGTTGATGCCGTCGCCGACCATGGCGACCACGTGCCCGGCGGCCTGCAGCGCGCGGACCTGCTCGGCCTTCTGGTGCGGCAGCACCTCGGCGAGGACGTGGCCGATGGCGACGTCGGCGGCGACCGCCTGCGCGGTGGCGGCGTTGTCGCCGGTGAGCATCCACACCTCCAGGCCGAGCGCCTTCAGCTGGGCGATCGCGTCGACGGAATCCGGCTTGACGGGATCGGCCACGACGATCAGGCCGGCCGCTTCGGCATCGACGGCGGCGAACATGGGGGTCTGGCCGCTGGCGGCCGCCTGGCCGGCCTCGGCTGTCAACGTCGTGACGTCGATGCCTGCCTCGGTGAGGAGGGCGGCGTTGCCGGCCAGGACGCGGTGGCCTTCGACGGTGGCGTCGATGCCGCGGCCGGGGATGGCGGTGAAGCTCTCGAGCGGCGGCAGCGCCAGGTCGCGGGCCGCGGTGACGATGGCGGCGCCCAGCGGGTGTTCGCTGCCGGTCTCGGCGGCCGCGACGATCGCGAGCAGGGACGCCGTGTCCCACTGGCCGACGGCGTGGATCCGGGTCACGGCGGGCCGCCCCTGGGTGATCGTGCCGGTCTTGTCCAGGACGATCGCGGTTAGCCGGCGGGATTGCTCGAGCGCGTCGCCGTTGCCGATCAGGATG
>JAJKHX010000277.1 GCA_021154785.1 Nocardiopsis sp. | reverse complement strand
GATAGGTCAGCGCCGAGAAGGCGATGACCACGGGGAGCCAGATCCAGTGCGCCGACTGCAGGGCGTGCCAGCTGCTGCCGACCTGAGCCAGCTTGGGCAGCAGGTAGTAGAACGCTCCGGTCAGCGCGGCGATAGCGAGCAGGGTCCGCGGTCGCACCCGCTGCACGCGGGCCAGTTCAGGCGGCTCCTGGCCGCTGGCGGCGGCGGCCGCGGCCCGGGTCCGGGTGAGCAGGCCGTCGTGCCGCGCGACCGCCTTGCGGGTGGCGGCGGACAGGGCCAGCGGCTGCAGCAGCGGCACCGCCCGGGCCAGCCGCCCAGCGCCGAGGACATCGGCCGCGGCGGAGACGACCCGGTCTTCGCCGGCCAGTACGGCCAGCGAGGCCAGCAGTTCGGCCACGTCCAGGTCCATCTGCCGCGACGTGGCATCGAGCTCGGAGAAACTGAAGTCGACGATTGTCAGCTGTCCGGCCGGGCCGGCCATCACGTTGGCGGCCCGCAGCGACCGGTGCGCGATGCCGGCCCGGTGCAGGTTGCCCACCTCCGCCCATAGCCGCGTGAGCAGGCCGTCGCCGATCTGGCCGGCCGGCAGCCGGTCCAGCGAGCAGCCGCTGGTCCAGGGCATGACGAGCAGCACGGTGTCCCCGGCCCGGACGACCCGGTCGACTCCGGGTGCGGAGACCCCGGCCCGTTCGGCCATCAACCCGACCAGGGCCTGATGTTCGACCGCGTGCAGGAGCGAGGCGGCGGGCCGGGTGTCGCCGACATTTCGCAGCCGCATCGCCCGGTACCCCCGGTACAGCAGGTCGGCGTCGCGCTGGTCCGAGCCCAGGGCCTTGACGAACAGCCGCCGGCCGTCCGCCGTGACCGCCGCGAACGGCCGCGAGCCCCTAGCCTCGACCTCGGCCGGGCGGACCGACTCCACCGGCAGGCCCGCGTGCCGCAGCGCGGCCGTGATCCCGGCCGGTCCGATCCGCCGGTCCGGGACCCCCATCGTCACCAGCACCGCGGCTCCCGCCGTGACACCGGCGGCCAGGGCCAGGATCACCTCCGCCGGCAGGACCGCCCCGACCAGCAGCCGCGCCGCGGCGGCCAGCAGCAGCGCGAGCCACGCCGCCCGGCGCCACGGCCGGCTCAGCCAGGGCGCGGCCGCCACGACCACGGCGGCCGCGGCGGCGAGCAGCGCCGGGGCGGGGAACGCGCCACTGGCCAGCCAGGAGCCGCGGGCCTGATGGGCGGTGAGCGCGGCCGGGCGCTCGGCCCCTAGTACGGCACTGAGCAGGGCGAAGATCCCGGCCGTAAGGCCAGCCGCGGCCACCGCCCCGGCGGCCAGCCCGGCCAGCAGCCGGAACCGGCGCCGGCGGAGCGTGGCCGCGACCACCACGACCGCCGCGGCCAGGTAGGCCACCTGCACCAGGCCGGTGATGACCCGGCCGGCTGCCCCGAGACCGCCGGGTACGGGTGCGGCCGGGCCGAGGAGCCACCGGAACGCGGCCGCCGAGGCGGCGAACGCGCCGGCCAGCAGCAGGGCCGCCGATATCAGCCGGATCACGTCTCCCGGGTGACGGTAGCGGGAGGACGGCAGCGAAGGGGGCCGGGGAGGTGGCTGGGGACCCGCCGGGACCGAGACCGGAGAACTGCTCATCGCCGGTCAGCCGGACGGGCGGCGCCCGGGATGGGCGGATGGGCCGAACGGGCGGCCCGGTGCGCGGTCCGGCGGCCCTGGAGTTCCCCCACCGCGAAGGCGGCCAGCAGCGCGCACGAGGCGCCGAGGAGGACCCCGGCCAGCGCATCGGACAGCCAGTGCGCCCCGAGGTAGGCGCGGGACAGCGCCATCAGGACCGAGAAGACCGTCGCGGCCGCGCCCCACGCCACCCGCGCACGGCCGGGCGGTACCAGCGCGATGACCGCGGCGATCACGGTCACGGTGGCGGCGATCGAATGCCCGGAAGGAAACGAGGCACCGCTGGTGGCCACCAGCGATCCGGGCGGCCGGGCCCGGTCGTATATCCCCTTCAGCGTGCCGATCAGGACCTCGGACAGCACGATGGCGGCGGCGAACGCGGCCAGGTGCCACCACCGGCGGCGCAGCGCGAGGAAGCCGGCAATGCCGATCCGGACCGGAAGTGTGACGTAGACCAGCCCAAGCCAGTTGAAGACCTTGGCCACCGCCGTGACCGGCGCCGAACGGCCGGAGATCATGAGCCGCAGCCACGCGTCGTCGGCCCGCTGCAGGTGAGACAGGACGCCGTGGTCGGCGACCGCGGCGAACGCCGCCGCGGTGAGCGCCAGCACCACCGCGGTGACGACCGCGTCCCGGCGACGGGCGGCCAGCACCTGATCTTCCGCTACCGGGGGCATGGCGCACCCCGTCCGCACAGCGTCAGGCCCTCCCTGGCCCTGACGTAATTCACCAGCCTGGCCCGCGGCACGAAAGTCACCATGCCGTCCAGCGCGGGAATGAGGAGCGACGATGCGCCGGGCGCGAAGTCGAGCCGGTAGCTCGCACATCCGCCGGGGAAGGTATAGATGCGCAGCCCGGTGAGCCGGGTGCCCACGGTGGGCGGCCCGTCGAATCGTCGCGTGCCCGGCTGGTCGGAGGGCTCTGCCTGGATGCTGGAAACGTCGCAGGCCGCGGACAGGGTGACGGTCACGGCCCGGGGGCCGGCCTGGTCCGAATCCAGCCAGAACACCGAGCGGCCGCTGGCGATGTCGGCGCCGCCGACCCGCCAGCCGGACGGGAGGTCGGACACGCAGGGCAGCTGGGCCGCGGACGGGACCGCCTGCGCGACCAGGATCATGGCATGGCCAGTGCCGCACAGCGGCGGATGCGCGCCGATGTTCTCGGCCGGGAAGAACGCGTCGCCGGCCACCATCCAGGTGAGCAGGAGGCTGGCCGGGACAGCCAGGGCCAGGGCGATACGCCGCAGGCCCCAGCGCTGCAGCACGATCGGCTCCCGCGGCGGGGCCAGGGCGCGGAACGTGCCCAGCAAGTCGCGCGGGTCCTTTTTCATGAACGCGCGTAGCTGGCCCGGGCTGGCTACCCCGCGAGTCGCGGCGAAGGCCTCGCTGAGTTCGGCCGGGGTGAAGTAGCGCAGCGCCCGCTGGTAGACCCGGTCCGGGTCGCTGCGGACGGCCAGCACCAGCATCATGTTGCCGAGGTCGACCGCCTGCCGCCACGGCGACGGCCGCACCTGGACGAAAGCCACGTCGATCAGCAGCAGCTCGCCGTCGCGGATCATGAGGTTGCCGGGCTTGATGTCCCGGTGCGCGATGCCCGCGTCCCAGAGCTTGCGGATCAGCCGCAGCCCCTGGTCGATCACCTCGTCGCCGACGTCGGCGTGGCCGATCTCGACGGCGCCGTCGAAGAACTCGGTGACGATCATGTACTCACGCTCGGGCGTGATCTCCACGATCCCGTACGGCTGGGCCGTGTGGATCCCGGCGTCGCGCAGCAGGCGCAGCGTGTAATCCTCGTACTCGGCCAGCCGCCGCACGGTCTGGAAGGGATGCTCGTCTTCCAGGTAGCCGTAGAGGATGGTCCGCGACAGCTTGTACCAGCGATCGGCGCGCACGTGACCCTTGGTGTACAGCTTCGCGAAGACGTACTCGTCCGGTCCCCCTTCGACGCGCAGCCGCAGCGGCGTCGAGCCTGCCGACGACTCCAGGCCGAATGGCTTGATCTCGAGGACGGCCAGCCCGAGCTGGTCGCGGATAGCCAGCCGGATCGCGTCGCCGCGGCGGCCGCCGACGTCGACATGAGCGGTCCGGCCCCGGCGGTAGACGACCGGGAACACCTCGTTCGGGGTGAACCAGCGAAAGGCCGTGACCGGTATCGCGACTCCGAGCGCCACGGCGAACAGCACGTCGTCGGGATGATCGACGGCCAAGTACAGCCGGGCCAGGCAGAACAGGGCCACCACGGCGGCCACCACGGCCTTGGCCCACGCGCGCGGCCGGCCCGGCACCACCAGGCAGTACACCGCGCCCATCAGGAAGACGGTCAGCACGGCGACCGGCGGAGATGGCGCCGAGTACCCGCCCCAGCCGCTGATGATCGAGATGCCGTACGGGCGCGGGCGGGACAAGCCGAAATAAATCAACTGCCCGGCGATCTCCAGGAAGAACAGGCTTCCCAGGAAGACAAGCAGATGCCGCCAGCGGCGGAAGATCATGGTCAGCGCTACCACCGACAGGCCGAGCACGGTGACTCCCCAGCCCGAGCCGGCTGCCTTGATCCCGCCGGCGACATCGGTCAGCCACGGCGTCCGCGCCTGCGCCAGCAGGCGCAGGATCCAGGTGTTGGCCCGGTCGTCGACCCGGAGCCAGGGTGTCTCGGCCGAGAACAGGAACGCGCAGGCCACGATCACGACCGCCAGCACCAGCCAGGCCGTGGTGCTGAGCCTGACCGGATGCGGCAGCGGCGGCGGCGCGCCGGTGGGACGCCGCTGGCGGGCAGTCCGCTGCGCCGGGACGCTGCCCGGCGGGGCGGCCGGCGCTACGGTGCGCTCGGTGTTCTCGCTCATCGCGCACGCCTCCCCCAGGACGAGCTATCCCGTGTGCTGCGGAATCTTCCCATCATGCGCTCGCCGGCCCGCTTCGGCTAGGTTTGTGGTCCAGCTGTCCGCACGCCCGGTCTCCGCTCAGCAGCAGGCCAACGGGTGTGTGTAGACGGGATGGTGGGCATGTGCAGACGGCATGGAGATTTCGCCATGCGGTATTCATCTGGCCGCGGTCCGCTTCTCGTTCCATCAAGGCCCCGGTGCCTTTGCGAAAGCCGCTTCATCAGACGGTGCGCTGGTGGGCATAGCACCATGCCGCCGGGTGCGGGTGCTGGAGCAGGATGACGACGGGGTGGTCGGTTTCTTCGTAGTGTGCTTTGGCGTGCTGGCCGGGTGAGTCGTCGGAGCACGCGACCCATCCGCAGGATTGGCACAGGCAGAGCCGGGCCCAGGTGCCCCCGCGATCCAGGCAGGGCTGGCAGCCGCCTGCGGGCGGCGTTACCGGGTGGATGGCGGCGGCGTGCTGGCATGGGCCCGGGCGGGCACCGTCGCCCTGGTCTTTACGTGCTGGCATCGGAGCCTCGGATCTGGCCACGGCGGCGAGGTGGCCATGTCCCATGCAACGCCTCCTGCGCCTGCTCGGAAACGGCCAACGCGAGCAGCGGTCATCTGCTGGCGTGATAACACGTGCTGGTTCCCGGCTGCGGGCGCTGGTCTTGCGGTGTGGACGCCGAGGTGCTCTGCTGGGATGAGCGACGGCGGAGCGGTACAGCGGATGGGGGTGGTCGGCGTGGAGCTTCGCCAGCTGCGCTATTTCGTCACCCTGGCCGAGGAGCTGCACTTCGGGCGGGCGGCGGCCCGTGAGCATATCGTGCAGTCCGCGTTGAGCCAGCAGGTGCAGCGGCTGGAACGAGAACTCGGGGCTCCGCTGCTGGAGCGCACCACCCATCACGTGCGGCTGACCGCAGCTGGGACCGTGTTCCTGCCGGAGGCGCGGCAGATTCTGGCGCACGTCGACCGGGCCGCCGCGGCCGCGCAGCGGGCGGCCCGGTCGGCGCCTGCGCTGCGGGTGGGAACGGTCGATGCGAGCTATGACTCGATGCCGGCGATCTTGCGCCGGGTCCAGGCCCGCTTCCCGGACCTCGAGGTTCACCAGGTAGAGGCGGGGGTGCCCGAGCAGTACCTGCTGCTGGCCAGCGGGCGGCTGGACATCGGGATCGGGCGGGCGTCGCTGGCCCCGGCCGAGGTGGCCTCCGAGCTGCTCCGGCTTGACCCGCTGGGCGTCCTGGTCCGCCAGGGGCACCGCTTCGCCCGGTCGCCGGGCGTCCCGGTGGCGACCCTGGCCGGCGAACCGCTGCTGCTCGCCGAGGAGGCGCGGGCGCCGGAGTTCAACCAGTTCGTGATCGAGTTGTGCCGGTCCGCCGGCTTCCTGCCCGCGGTGTACCGCGGGACCGTGGAAAGCATCCGGGCGGCCGTCGACCTGGTCGCGCAGGGCCGCACGGTGCTGTGCGCGCCAGCCTCGTGCGTGCCCGCCCATCCCGGGATGGTGTGGCGGCCCCTGACCGAGCCGGTGTCCTATTATCCGTGGTCGGTGCTGTGGCGGGCCGAAGACCACTCCGGGCCGGTCCGTGCCATGGTGTCCTGCGCCCGCCAGCTGTCACGGGAGCTGGGCTGGCTAGAAACATCCGGCCAGGCGGCCGGGTGAGAGCGGTCTTCCTGCCGCTGTCATCAGCTGCGCTGATAAGACATGCTCCGATTGGCCCTTTCCCCCGACAGCGCAGTGCCGTCTGCTGACAACCAGAGAGCTCTGCACCACGACGCTGCTTCCCTCTCCGGAATCACCTAGACAGGCCGGGGATGGGGACTTCAGGCCCGGATGATCCGCCCCTGGCGCGCGCATCACGTGCCGTGACATGGACGTGGCATCCGCAGGCGCCGACAAGGAGGAGACCATGGACCAGGGCTACCCCGTGCAGGTCCGAGCCCATCTCGACGAGCCGCTGAGCCGCTGGCTGTGGCTGGTCAAGTGGCTGCTGGCGATCCCGCACTACATCGTGCTGTTCTTCTTGTGGGTCGCGTTCGCCGTCGTCACCGTCATCGCGTTCTTCGCGATCTTGCTCACCGGCCGCTACCCCCGGCCGCTGTTCAGCTTCAATCTGGGGGTGCTGCGCTGGTCCTGGCGGGTCGGCTACTACACCTACAGTGCCCTGGGGACCGACCGCTACCCGCCGTTCAGCCTGGGCCAGGAGCCGGACTACCCCGCCACGCTGGACATCGCCTACCCCGGACGGCTCTCCCGCGGCCTGGTCCTGGTCAAGTGGTGGCTGCTGGCGATCCCGCAGTACGCCATCGTCACCGTGTTCGCCGGCGGCGCCGCCTACACCGCGACCGGGGCCTCGGGGCACAACACGTGGCAAGCTGATGCGTTCTACGGCGGGCTGATCGGGCTGCTGGTGTTCTTCGCCGCGATCGCGCTGCTGTTCGCGGGCCGCTACCCGCGCGGACTGCACGATTTCGTCGTCGGCATGAACCGCTGGGTGCTGCGGGTCATCGCCTACGCCGCCCTGATGACCGACGCCTACCCGCCGTTCCGCCTGGACCAGGGCGAAACCGGCCTGCCCGCCCCCGCACCCGATGACCTCGCACCCGCATCGGGCGCCTGGGCACCGGCTCCGGCCGCACCGGTCACTTGAAGAACCCCGTGGCCGCAACGAGCACCACCCAGCGCAGGCACGCACACCATGTCTGGCCTGACGCCTCCATGACGGCCGGGGCGTTCCCCCGCGGATGCCTCCGGGCGCCGTGACCACCCTGGTTCGGGCCGTGCTGGCCGCCGGAACTGCTGTGAGGCCGCTGGAGAAATCATGACAACATCACCCGGAACCCGGGCCAGGCCCCGTGCGGAGACCGCGAAAAACCGGGCCCGGCTTCTGCCGCCGACTCGCTACCGGCATCCAGGCGATGTAATCCGCCTGGGCGCCGCCGGGCTGGTGCTGGCCGGAGCGCTGGCGGTTACCATCATCACCCACGCCACCTATGCCGGAGCCAGCGCTGCTGCGGTGACTGCGCTGGCGCCTGCCGCCCTGGCGGGCCGGGTGCTGGCCGGGGGGGTCCTGGCGGTCCTCGTCACCGCGGCCGCCGCCACAGTGGCCGTAACGTTGCGTTACCGCCGGTTCCGGCTGCTGGCCGGCCTGGCCGGTGCCGCCGTCTTGGCGAGCGCGGTGGTGACCGGGGTCATCGAGCTCGCGGGCGGACAGCGGCCCCGCGAGCTGGCGGCCGGAGCCGGCCAGTGGCCGTGGCTGGCCGGCGGGTCGCTGGCCGGTCCCGCGCTGCTGGCCGCCGCCGTCGCGGTCACGGTCGCCGCCGCGCCGTGGCTGGGCCGCCCGTGGCGGCGCGTCGCCTGGGTCACCTTGTGGCTGGCCGCCATCGCGTGGCTGGTTACCGGCACGGTCTCGCCGGCGGAAACGGTCGTGGCGTTCGCCGCCGGGGTAACGGCCGGGGCCGGTGTGCTCGTCCTATTCGGAGTGCCCGACCGGCGCCTCGGCCCGCAGGAGATCGCGACAGCGCTGGGCTCGGCGGGGCTGCCGGTGACCAGCGTCGAGCCGGCCAGGGCCGAGGCGAAGGGCTCGCGGCCGTTCGTCGCGGCCGCCGGGGACGGGAAGCCGTTGTTCATCAAGGTGCTCGGCTCGGATCAGCGGGACGCCGACCTGCTGTACCGCGCCTACCGGTTCATCCGGCTGCGCGACGTCGGCGATGCCCGGCCCGCCGCCTCGCTCATCCAGGCGGTCGAGCATCAGGCGCTCGCCGCTGTCATGGCGGAGCGGGCCGGGGTGGCGGTGCCCGCCGTCCGCCAGGTGATCAAGACCTCCGATGGGTCGGCGCTGCTGGTGATGGACCGCGTCGATGGCAGCTCCCTGGACCTGATCCCCGTGCAGCGCCTGAGCGACACGATGCTGCGGAAGCTGTGGGAGCAGGTGAACGGGCTGCACCGGGCGCGGATCGCGCATCGCTCGCTGCGGTCAGCCAATATCGTGGCCGACGGTACCGGGCGGCCCTGGGTTGTCGACTTCAGCTTCTCGGAGCTGGGCGCCACGCAGCGCCAGATGGCGCTCGACGTCGCCGAGCTGCTGGCCTCCCTGGCTGCCATCATCGGGGCCGACCGAGCGGTCGCCACCGCAGCCGCGGTCATCGGCTCCGACGGCGTGGCGGCGGCGGTGCCGTTGCTGCAGCCGCTTGCTCTGTCGGCTGGCACCCGCCGCGCGGTCGGCCGCCAGGACGGCCTGCTGACGAAGACCCGGGCGGCGGCCGCCGCCGCGGCCGGCCGGGAAGACACCGAACTGGCCCGCATCCAGCGCGTCCGCCCCAGGACCCTGCTGGCGATCGCTGCGGCCGCGGGCGCGTTCTACTACCTGCTCCCCCAGCTAGCCCAGGTAGGCGGCAGCTGGCGGGCCGTCCAGTCGGCTGACTGGGCATGGCTGCCCCTGGTCATCGCCCTATCGGCCGCGACCTACCTGGCCAGCGCGGCCGGGCTTATCGGTGCGGTGCCGCAGCGGATCCGGTTCTGGCCCACCGTGCTGGCCCAGGCGGCTTCCTCGTTCGTGAACCGCGTCTCCCCGGCCAACGTCGGCGGCATGGCGCTGAACGCCCGGTACCTGCAACGATCCGGGGTGGAGACCAGCGCCGGCGTCGCCGCGGTCGGAGTCAACAGCCTGGCCGGCGCCATCGTGCACCTGGTTTTGCTGGTCGCCTTCGTCGCCTGGTCCGGCCACGGGCTCGCCAACGCCTTCAAGCTGCCCTCGAGCAGCAAGCTGCTGCTGATACTGGCCATCATCGCGGCCATCATCGGCATCGTGCTGGCGACCCGTCCAGGCCGCCGCCTCGCCACGGGCAAGCTGATCCCCGGCCTGAAGTCGGCCGCTGTCAGCCTCCGGCGGGTGGCGCGGAACCCGGTCAAGATGATCATGCTGTTCGGGGGGTCGGCGCTGATCACGCTGGCGTACGTCGGCGCGCTCGCCGCTTCCGTCCAGGCATTCGGCGGGGGGCCGGGCGTCATCCTCATCGGCGCGGTGTACATGGGTGCCGCGGCGATCGCGGCCGCCGCCCCCAGCCCCGGCGGCCTGGGCGCGATCGAGGCGGCCCTGATCGCCGGCCTGACCGGCGTCGGCATGCAGGCCGGACCCGCCGTTTCGGCCGTGCTGCTGTACCGGCTGGCCACCTACTGGCTGCCCGTGGCGCCGGGCTGGCTGGCCTGGCGCGCCCTGCTACGGCGGGGCTACGTATGACACCCCGCGCGGTGCTGACGGCGGCCTGCACCGGGCTGGTGGTCACGCTGTCAGCCTGTACGTCCTCAAGCGGTCACGTCTCGTCCGCCGCCGGCCCAGCCGGGCGGCCCGGCACGGTCATCACGGTCGGGTCGTTCGATTTCCCCGAGAGCGTCCTGCTCGCCCAGATCTACGGGCAGGCGCTCGCCGCAGGCAACTTCCCGGTACGGATCCTGCCGAATCTGGGCCCGCGCGAGCTGGTCGATCCCGCGCTGATGGACGGCCTGGTCCAGCTGGTGCCGGAGTACGCCGGGTCGGCGCTGGAATTCATCAGCCTGGGACGGCTGTCCGCCCCGTCCGATGCCGAGGCGGCCAACAGGGCACTGACCGGGTCGGCGGCGGGCCGCGGGCTGGTGGCGGCGCACCCGGCCCCGGCGCGGGACGCCAACGCGATCGTGGTCACCGCCGCGACTGCCGCCCGCTACGGGCTGCGGTCGATCGCTGACCTGGCCAGGGCGGCACCACGGCTGGTCTTCGGCGGCCCGCCCGAATGCCCGGAACGGGCCTACTGCCTGCCCGGCCTGCAGCGGGCCTACGGGCTGCGGTTCAAGGCATTCATCCCGCTCGACGCCGGAGGCCCGTTGACCCTGCAGGCCCTGGAGGCGGGGAACGTCGGCGTCGCGCTGCTGTTCACCACCGACCCGGGCATCCCGGCACATCACCTGGTCATCCTGGCTGACGACCGCGGGCTGCAGCCGGCCGAGAACATCACTCCCCTGGTGCGCAGGGACGTCATCGTGCGCTACGGCCCCAACCTGGTCGCACTGCTCAACAGGATCTCGGCTCTGCTGGACACCGGCACCCTGCGCGCCCTCGACGCGCAGGTAGAGCTGGACGGGCACGAACCTCGTTCGGTGGCCAGGGCCTGGCTGCGCGCACACGGGCTGATCCCGGAAAGGGGCGTTGCGCATTGAGCGAGCACACCGGCCGCGCGGCCGCCGGGAATGGCCGGGCCATGGTGCCGCCGGGCCCGGCGGTCCACACAGGCCGCCGTCAGCGCCGCCCGACCGGCGCGCCGCCGCCGCTGCCGCACCCGGTCACCATCACCACGACGGCGTGGCTGGTCCTCATGGCCATGGCCCTGGCCGGCGCGTTCCTGGCCGCGCAGCACACGCCGTGGCTCCGGATCGACGATCAGGCCAGCACCTGGGCGCTGCTGCAGCTGGCACGGATACGAACGCCGTGGCTGACCGATGTGGCCAACGGGATCAACGAGGCGGGTTCTGGCTGGGGGGCGACCGCGGTCGGCTTGTCGGTGGTCGCGCTGTTGATGGTGTTCCGGCGCTGGCGGCACTTGCTGGTGTTCCTGGGCAGCTTGTTGTTCCTGGAGATTGCCGGGAAGTCGATCTACTTCGGGCTGTCCCGGCCGCGCCCGTACGGCGTGCCGATCATCGGCCGCTGGGCCGGATACTCGGGAGTGTCGCCCCCGGTGGCGGTCGCCACGATCTTCTTGATGGGCGCCGTCTACTGCCTGGCCGTGCCGGGCCGCGTCCGCTCCTACGCCAAGGCCGCGGTGGCCGCCGTGGTCGCCGTGTTCGGCCTGGCCCGCCTGTACCTGGGCGTCGATCACCCCGGCGACGTGCTGCTCGGCGTGGCGTTCGCCGTGGCGATCGCGGTCACCGCCTTCCGGTTCTTCACCCCGAACGAGGTCTTTCCCGTCGCGTACCGGCGCGGCCGCACCGCGCACGTGGACGTGACCGGCCGGCGAGGGGAGGCGATCCGGGAGGCCGTGCGCGATCAGCTCGGGCTCACGGTGACCGAGATCAAGCCGGTCGGGCTGGAGTCGTCCGCCGGCTCGACGCCGCTGCGGCTGCGGGTCGAGGGCGCCCCGGATGAGTTCCTGTTCGCCAAGCTCTACACCAAGGGCCACGTCCGCGCCGACCGCTGGTACAAGCTGTGGCGGACCATCTTGTACGGCTCCCTGGAGGACGAGTCTTCCTTCAAGACGGTGCGGCGCCTGGTCACCTACGAGGACTATGCCCTGCGCCTGCTGCAGGACATCGGGGTCCGCACGGCCCGGCCGTACGGCATCGTGGAGATCACCCCCGAGCGCGAGTACATGCTGGTCACCGAGTTCCATGCCGGTGCCGTCGAAATCGGCGAGGCCGACGTCGACGACGCCGTGATCGACCAGGGACTGCTGCTGATCCGCATGATGTGGGACGCCGGGATCGCCCACCGCGACATCAAGCCGGGCAACCTGATGGTCCGCTCCGGGGAGCTGCTGCTGATCGACGTGGCCTTCGTCCAGGTCCGCCCGTCACCGTGGCGCCAAGCGGTCGACCTGGGCAACATGATGCTGGTCCTGGCGGTCCGCAGCGACCCGCAGCAGGTCTACCAGCGGGCCCTGACCTACTTCACCGAAGACGAGCTCGCCGAAGCATTCGCCGCCACCCGCGGGGTCGCCAGCCCGACTCAGCTGCGCGCCTTCATGAAGCGGGACCCGCGCGACCTGCTCGGCGAATTCCGCGCCCTCGCCCCGGCCCGGCCGCCGATCGTGCTGCAACGCTGGAGCATCAAGCGGGTCGCCCTGGCGGCCGCGATGCTCGCCGTCATTACGGCGGCCGTGCTCGAGACCGGGGACGCCTTCTTCCCGGCGGCCAGGAACCTGGGCGTCTACGCTCCCGCCTGCGGCACCGGCCACTCGACGATCCTCAGCGCCCAGGCCGTCCCGTCCGCGGCCCTGCTGCCCTGCGTCGCCGCGCTCCCGTCCGGCTGGAGCATCGGCGGCGCGGACATCTCCAGCGGGAAGGCCAGCTTCTGGCTGGACTCCGATCGGGCCGGGTCCCGCGCGATCACCGCCACCCTGACCGCGGCCTGCGACACCACAGGCGCTCAGGAGATCCCCTCCGACCAGCCCGGCGCGCGGCGGTTCGAGCATCCGCTGAGCCTGGCGCCGCAGTTCGCCAGCCTCCGCTTCTACACCTTCCCGGGCGGCTGCGTCACCTACCGGTTCAGCTTCACGCCCGGCGCATCCCCGGTGCTCGGCGATGCCGCCGGCAGCGCACTCGGATTCCAGCCGCGGCCGACGCTGGTCGATTTCGTCCGGCGCACCGAAGACCTTGCGCTGTGCGGGCGCGGCGCCGTGTGCCCGGGATGAGCAGGGAAGCAGCTCCTCCGGCAGGCGCGGGCACGGTCGGCCGGGCGCGGAAACCGGGCAGGTGGCTGACCCGGTGGTGGTTCCGGACCCCGGATGGCCGGGTGTACCAGCGCAGACGGGCCGACGTACTCGCGGCTGCCGCCGGGCTCGGCGTGGTGATCGTGTGCGGGGTGCTCGTGGCGAACCGGCTCGTCGCGGGTCCAGACGTGGCGCTGTTCCACCGGATCAATCACTGGCCAGGGTGGCTAGATCCGCCGATGTGGGTCGTCCAGCTGTCGGGAGTGATCGGGGCGCTTCCCCTGCTGGCAGCCGCGGCCGCGCTGCTGAGGAGATTCCGCCTGGCCGCTGCCCTGGCGGCGGCGGTGCTGCTGAAGGTATCGCTGGAGGCGGTGGCGAAGATGTTCGTGCAGCGCAGCCGGCCCGCGGAGACAGTATCGGACGTGATCCTGCGTGGCAACTCCGCTGCTCATGGGCTGAGCTTTCCCTCAGGTCACGCCATGGTGATCTTCACGATAACCGCTCTGGTAGTCCCCTACCTGCAAAGATGGCCGAAGGTCCTGCCCTGGGCACTGGCCGCCGCGGTCTGCCTGTCACGCGTGTACCTCGGTGCGCACTTTCCATTGGACGTCGTCGCGGGGGCCGGTCTGGGCATCTTGATCGGGAGCGTACTGAACCTGATCGTCGGCGTGCCCAGCACCGGGTCGAGGACATCCAGCGAGAACCGGCTCCAGTGAGGCCAGCTCATCCACGCCGCGGGGCGGCCGAACACCGACCGACACCCGGCTCCTCCTCGATCCTGCGGCTGCCGCTAGCCGATACAGAACGAAGAGCCTCTTTTGTGTCAAGGGGCTCCGCCGGTGCCCTCATTGCCGCGGAACTCTGGAGCAAGCCCTCCCGCACAGAGTGATCTGGAGCAATCCTGGCGCGGCGTGAACGTTCGCCCTGGCCGTGTCGTGCCCTTCACGACCACTTACCGCGAAGGACACAGCGTCATGTCAGTAACCGATAACGAAACCGCCGTAGCGGCCCGCTACGCAGGATTCGGCACCGTGCCGATCATGTCGATCGCCTACCTGCGCCACCTGACCTGGACGCGTGCACACGTCGATGACGTGCGGCACGCCCGCTGCACGGCCAATTCCGTCCACCCCAAACAGAGGAACCACCCATGACCACGACTTCCGTCATCCTGCCGTCGTACGACCACGGCGCAAGTGACCGGCCACTGCTCGGCGAGACGATCGGCGAGAATTTCAATCGGATAGCGACGGCCCATGCTGGCCGTGAGGCCCTGGCTGACCGGTCCAGCGGACGGCGCTGGACCTATGCGGAGCTGCACCACGACGTGCTGGCCCTCGCACAGGGGCTGCTCCGGCTAGGCATCGACAAGGGCGACCGGGTAGGCATCTGGGCGCCCACCTGTCCCGAGTGGACGATCCTGCAGTACGCCACCGCCGAGATCGGCGCGATCTTGGTCCCGATCAACCCGGCGTACCGCACCGACGAACTCGCGTACGTCGTCAACCAGGCGGGCATCCGCCTGCTGGTGGCCGCCCCGTCCTTCCGAACGTCCGACTACGCGGCAATGATCGAGGACGCCCGGCCGGACTGCCCCGACCTGCGACGGGTCGTCCTGCTCGGCAGCACCGACTGGCACGCCCTGCCCGACCGCGCAGCCGACCCACGTGCGCTCGCCGCCCGGCAGGTGCTGCTTTCGCCGGACGACCCGATCAACATCCAGTACACGTCCGGAACCACCGGGCACCCCAAGGGCGCGACACTGTCACACCACAACATCCTCAACAACGCTCACCTGGTCGGTCAGGTCCTGGGATACACCGAGCTCGACCGTATCTGCGTGCCCGTCCCGCTGTTTCACACGTTCGGCATGGTGATCGGCAACCTCGGGGCCACCACGCACGGTGCCTGCCTGGTCTATCCGGCACCGGCCTTCGACCCGGCGGCGACACTGGCGGCGGTGGCGGAGGAGCGCTGTACGTCGCTGTACGGCGTGCCCGCGATGCTCATCGCCATCCTGGCCGCGCCCGGTTTTGACGCCTACGACCTGAGCTCGCTGCGCACCGGAATCCTGGCCGGTTCGCCCTGCCCGGTCGAAGTCATGAAGCAGGTCGTGGACCGAATGGGCATGACCGAGGTAACCATCGCCTACGGAATGACGGAAACCTCGCCGGTATCCGCGCAGACTCGGGCCGACGACACGCTGGACCGCAGGGTATCCACGGTCGGGCGGGTACATCCGCACGTCGAGATCAAGATCGTCGATCCGAAAACCGGTGTCACCGTGCCACGCGGCGTTCCCGGTGAGCTGTGCACGCGCGGGTACTCAGTGATGCTCGGCTACTGGCAGGAACCCGGCAAGACCGCCGAGGCGATCGATACCGGGCGCTGGATGCACACCGGTGACCTGGCGACCATGGACGCGGACGGCTACATCAACATCACCGGCCGGCTCAAGGACATGGTCATCCGGGGCGGGGAGAACGTCTCGCCGCGCGAGATCGAGGAGTATCTGCACACCCACCCGGATGTTCGAGACGTCCACGTCATCGGAGTGCCAGACGCACGACTCGGCGAAGAGATCATGGCGTGGATCCGGCTGCGGCCCGGCGCACGGCCGATGACCGCAGCCGACGTCCGGGCATACGCCGACGGCAAGCTGGCCCGCTACAAGATCCCGCGCTACGTGCAGATCGTCGAGGACTTCCCGATGACGGCAAGCGGCAAGGTCCGCAAGGTCGACATGCGGAAGGCCGCCGTCCAGACGCTGGGGCTCGCCGATATCGCGGCATCCCAGTACGCGTAATGCCCTTCCGCAGGACGGCAAGTTGCCCGGTAACCGGCAAATGCGGTATCGGGTGGGATTGCCGGCGGCGAGCCGTTCCGGGCTCAAGGGAGGAGGATCGCGAAGTGCGGGTGCTGATCGTCGCCCCTGGATCACGGGGGGACGTCGCGCCGTTCACCGGGCTAGGCAGCGCGCTGCGGAACGCCGGTCACGATGTGACGATTGCGGGCTATGCGATGTTCGGCGGCCTGGTGACCGCCTCTGGGCTGGGATTCCGGCCGCTTCCCGGTGACCCCAGACTGCTGAACGCGGCTCGCTGGCGGCAGCGCAGAAGCCCGGTCGGCGGGGCCCGGCTGATCCGGCTGGTCGCTGATCACATGAGGGAGCTTCACGCCGGGATCCTGGCGGCCGCGCGGCAGGACGCTGACGTGCTGCTGCTCTCCGGGATCAGCTACGCGGGCGGGTTTCACATCGGGACCGCGCTCGGCCTGCCTAGCATCGGCCTGGTCCTGCAGCCGGTCTACCCGACCAGGAACTTTTCGCCTTCGGTCCTGACCGCCCGTGACCTGGGCCGGATCGGCAACCTGGCCGCTGGCCAGATCCTGACCGGCCTGGGCGTGTCGGCCCTGGCGCGGCCAGTCAAGGAACTCCGTGCTGAGCTGGGCCTATCACGTGTCAGCAGCCGACAGGCGATCATGGGGCTCATGAACGCCGAGCGCTGGCCGGTCTTCCACGGCTTCAGCCCGTCGGTCGTCCCGCGTCCGGCGGACTGGCCGCCTGGGCTCGAGGTGACCGGTTACTGGTGGCCGGACAGCCCGCAGCCGTGGACGCCGTCCCCGGAGCTAGCGGATTTCCTGGCCGCCGGACCGCCACCAGTCTTCGCCGGCCTGGGCAGCATGGCCCCCGAGAACGCCGCCCGGCTCAGCGGCCTGATCGCCGAGGCCGCCAGGCAGGCCGGGACCAGGGTCGTGATCCAGGCAGGCTGGGCCGGCCTGACGCGCCCCGATGAACCGCCGGGCCGGTCAATCCTGATCGGTGACACGCCGCATGACTGGCTCTTCCCGAGAATGGCCGCCATCGTTCACCACGCTGGCGCTGGCACCACGGCGGCAGGACTGCGCGCCGGCGTTCCCGCCATCAGCGTGCCGATGATCGGTGATCAGCCATTCTGGGCCGCGCGGGTCGCCGCCCTCGGGATCGGGCCCCGGCCGATCCCTTTTCGGCGGCTCACCGTTCCCGCCCTCGCCGTCGCACTTCGCGACGCCACTACCCGCCCGTCCTACCTGAACCGGGCACGTGACCTCGCTGCCCGGATCGCCGACGAGGACGGCACCACGCCCGTTACCGAGGCACTCAGCCGCCTGCCCAGCTGACAAAGCCGCCAGCGGCCGGAAGCAGGGCCGCGCCTCGGCCCTAACACCCGATTCCCGGGAGGCTGTACGTCGATGGTCTGGCGGATGCTCAAGAGCGCCGGGATGAAACAGCGCGGTTAGGCACGGGGACGCGGGGTAGCGGCCGGGCGTGACAGACCCCACCATTGCCGTCCTCGACATCGACGGGACGCTCATCGATTCCAACTACCAGCACGCGCTCGCCTGGTACCGGGCCCTGCGCTCGGCAGGTAAAACCTTTCCGGTGTGGCGGCTGCACCGGCTGATCGGCATGGGCGGGGACCAGGTGCCCACGGCTGTCGGAGGTGAGGACCTGGAGCGCCGGGTAGGCGATCAGGCCCGGGAACAGCAGGGCAAGGAGGTCGACGCGCTGCTCGAGGAGATGGCGCCATTGCCCGGTGCCCGCGACCTGCTCGTAGCCATCAAGGAACGCGGTCACCGGCTCGTGCTGGCCAGCTCGGGTCAGCAGCGGCACGTGGATGTCTTCCTGGACAAGCTGGACGCCCGCGGCATCGCCGACGACTGGACGAGCAGCGCCGACGTCGAGGCGTCCAAGCCGGCCCCGGACCTGCTGCAGGTGGCGCTGAAGAAGCTGGGTGCGCCGCCAGACGCATCGAGCGTGATGGTCGGCGACTCGGTATGGGACGTCGAGGCGGCGAAAAAAGCCGGGATGCCGGCGATCGTCGTCCGCTCCGGCGGCTTCGGGGACGACGAACTCCGCAAGGCCGGCGCTATCGCCATCTATGACACCCCCGGCGACCTCGCCAAGGCACTGGACGACACCCCTCTCGCCTGACGCCACCGCACCGCCGGGCCCTCGGCCGGATCCGCGCGATCGGCTGAAGCGTTCACGGCCATACCCAAGGGAGCACCGCAACCGATGACCGTCAACGAGAAAGACCCGGCTACGGGGACGAGGAGCACCCGTCCCGAGGCGCCGGCCGAGGCCGCGAGCGATGCGCCCACCGGCAATCCTTCCCAGCCGCGCCCCACCCTGCCCGAGGGGATGGGCGAGCTTGATCGCCGTGCGATCGACACCGTGCGCGTGCTGGCCATGGACGCTGTGCAGAAGGCCGGCAACGGCCATCCGGGCACCGCGATGAGCGTGGGTCCCACGGCCTATCTGCTGTTCCAGAAGTGGCTGGGTCACGACCCGGGCGATCCGCACTGGGCCGGCCGTGACCGTTTCGTCCTGTCGATGGGGCACTCGAGCCTCACCCTGTACATCCAGCTTTTCCTCTCCGGCTACGGCCTGGAGCTCTCCGATCTGGCGGCGCTGCGCACCTGGGGGTCCCGGACGCCGGGCCATCCCGAGGTCAACCACACACCGGGCGTGGAAACGACCACCGGGCCGCTGGGCCAGGGTGTCGGCAACGCCGTTGGCATGGCGATGGCCGCCCGCCGCGAGCGCGGCTTGCTGGACCCCGATGCCCCCGCGGGCAAGAGCGTGTTCGACCACACGGTCTGGGCGTTCGCCTCGGACGGCGACCTGGAGGAGGGTGTCAGCGGCGAGGCGTCGTCGCTGGCCGGTACCCAGGAGCTGGGGAATCTTGTCTTGGTCTACGACGCCAACCGGATCTCGATCGAGGACAACACCGCTATCGCGTTCACCGAGGACGTCGGCACGCGGTATGAGGCCTACGGCTGGCACGTGCAGCACGTCGACGACGGCGAAGACCTGGCGGCGGTCGACCGCGCGCTGGCCGCCGCCCAGGCCGAGACCAGCCGCCCGTCGCTGATCGTGCTGCGGACGATCATCGGCTGGCCCGCGCCGAACAAGCAGAACACCGGCGCCGCCCACGGGTCGGCGCTGGGCGAGGACGAGGTCCGGGCGACCAAGGACATCCTCGGCTTCGACCCCGGCAAGACCTTCGAGGTCGCCCCGGAGGTGCTCGAGCACGCCCGCCAGGTCGCCGTCCGGGGCGAGCAGGCGCACGCCCGATGGCAGCAGCGCTTCGATGCGTGGCGGGCCGGCAACCCCGAGGGCGGCGCGCTGCTGGACCGGCTGTCCATCCGCACGCTGCCGGAGGGCTGGGCCGGCCGCCTGCCGGCCTGGGACGCCGATCCGAAGGGCGTGGCCACCCGGAAGGCCTCCGGTGAGGTCCTCGCCGCCCTGTACCCGGTCCTGCCGGAGCTGTGGGGCGGTTCGGCCGACCTGGCGGAGAGCAACAACACCGCGGTCAAGGGGGCGGCCTCCTTCCTGCCCGCGGACCGGCAGACCAAGATGTGGTCGGGCGGCCCGTACGGTCGCACGCTCCACTTCGGCGTCCGCGAGCACGCCATGGGCGCGATCATGAACGGCATCGCGCTGCACGGCGGGACCCGCGTGTACGGCGGCACGTTCCTGACCTTCTCCGACTACATGCGCGGCGCGGTCCGGCTGGCCGCGATCATGCAGCTTCCGGTCACGTACGTGTGGACGCACGACTCCATCGGGCTGGGCGAGGACGGCCCCACCCACCAGCCGATCGAGCACTATGCGGCGCTGCGCGCCATCCCCGGCCTGGACTTCGTCCGCCCGGCCGACGCCAACGAGACCGCGGTGGCGTGGCGCACCATCCTCGAGCACAGCGACCGCCCGGCCGGGCTCGCGCTGTCCCGGCAGAACCTGCCCGTCTTCGACCGCACGAAGTTCGCGTCAGCCGAGGGCGTCGCCAAGGGCGGGTACGTGCTGGCTGAGGCCTCCGGCGGTCTCCCCGAGGTCATCTTGATGGGCACCGGCTCCGAGGTGCAGATCGCCGTCGCCGCCCGGGAGGTACTGGAGGCCGGGGGCGTCCCGACTAGGGTCGTGTCGCTGCCGTGCTGGGAGTGGTTCGCGGCCCAGGACCGGGCCTACCGCGAGCAGGTGCTGCCGCCCGCGGTGCGCGCCCGGGTGAGCGTCGAGGCCGGTGTGCCCATGGGCTGGCGGGAGTTCGTCGGCGACGCCGGCCGGGTTATCGGCCTGGACCACTTCGGCGCCAGCGCTGCCTACACCGTGCTGTACGAGCAGTTCGGCCTCACCGCCGACGCGGTCGTCAGTGCGGCGCGAGAGAGCCTGGCCGCCGCCGGGGCACCGCCGGCCGCCCCGTCCGGTCCGCACAGCGCCGGCGTCCTGCACACCCCCACCGGCGATCGCTGACCCGCCGCCCCACTTTCCCGTCCCCGAGCCCGGAAGGCACCGTCATGGCACCGAACAAGAAGCTGGCCGAGTTGTCGGAAGCCGGGGTCGCCGTCTGGCTCGACGACCTCTCCCGCGACCGGATCCGCAGCGGCGATCTGCAGGCGCTGGTCGACGACTACTCCGTCGTGGGCATCACCACCAACCCGACCATTTTCGCCACTGCGATCAGCGCCTCCGGCTCCTACGACGACCAGGTACATGCGATGGCCGTCCGCAAGGTCAGCGTCGGGGAGGCGCTGCGGACCATCACTGCCGCTGATGTCCGCGACGCCTGCGACCTGCTCACCCCGGTGGCGCAGCGCACCGGCCGCGACGGCCGGGTATCGCTGGAGGTGGCTCCCGCGCTGGCGCACGACACCGACGCCACCGCGGCGGAGGCGGCACACCTGTGGTGGCTGGTCGACCGGCCCAACCTGTTCATCAAGATCCCGGCGACGCAGGAAGGGCTGGCTGCCATCACTACCTCCATTGCCCGGGGCATCAGCGTCAACGTCACCCTCATCTTCAGTCCCGGGCGGTACCGGGAGGTCATGGACGCCTACCTGTCCGGACTGGAGCAGCGCGGGCGCGATGGCGGATCACTGACAGGGATCGAGTCGGTGGCGTCCTTCTTCGTCTCCCGCGTGGACACCGAAATCGACCGGCGCCTGGAAGAAGCCGGCGCGGACCCCTCCCTCAAGGGCAAGGCCGCGCTGGCGAACGCACAGCTCGCCTACCAGGCATACGAGGAAGTCTTCTCCTCCGGCCGGTGGCGCGCGCTAGAGGCGAAGGGCGCCAAGACGCAGCGCCCGCTGTGGGCCTCGACCGGCGTGAAGAACCAGGACTACCCCGACACCCTCTACGTCAGCGACCTCATCGCGCCGGACACGGTGAACACCATGCCGGAGAAGACCTTGAAGTCCTACGCCGATCACGGCCGCCCCGGCAAGCCCATCCAGAAGACCTACGACGAGGCGGCGCAGGTCATGAGGGCCGTGGCCGATGCCGGCGTCGACCTCGACGATGTCTTCCGAGTCCTCGAGGATGAGGGCATCCAGAAGTTCGCCGGCTCCTGGGACGAGCTCACCGAGTCAGTCCGCTCGGAACTCGAAGACAAGAAATAAGCGTGGCATTGCAACGCTCTGGCCAGCTTCCATACTCGCAGCCGCCCCGCCATGATGCACGACCGTGTTCGCCGGCAGCGTCAACCCCGCGTTCGCTCGACGGGCTGGTCATGGCAAAGGCCTGCCTCGTTCGGACCAAGGATTTGACCGAACGAGGCAGGCGCGTGCCGTCGTACTGGGCCAGTGTTTCGTGGCGCGCTTGGCTACCGCCTTCTCGGTGCTGGCGCGCTTGCGGGCCGGCCGTCGTGGCGGTGGCGCACGCCACTCGCCTCATCCGCGACGGGCAGCGGATCCGCGTACACGGAATCGGCTGCATCGAGATCCTGCATAAACATAAAGAGGAAATCCAGATCTTTGAAGACCAGCTGGACCTCAAGTTCAGGCACTGGGAGATCTTTCAGGTAGCCCTCACCGGCTAGCTGGCCAGGGCGTGCGGCTAGCGGATCGACGGCGGGCAGGACAGGGATCCGCGACCCCGCCGTCCTGGCACGGGATGTCAGTACTGCGGTGGATACTGCCGGGCATGGCGAGATTTGAGGACCAGGACCTGACCGATGCCGAATTTCGTGAGTGCGACTTGACCCGCGCCCGCCTGATCGGGGTGGTGATGCAGGACGCCGTGATCGACGGGCTGGTCAGGAACCTGGTGGTTAACGGAGTCGAGGTGACGTCGTACGTGGAGGCCGAGCTTGACCGGCGACATCCAGTGCGGCTGCTGATCCGCTCGGCCGATCCGGCCGGCCTGCGGGAAGCCTTCCGGCAGCTTCGGGCGGACTGGGCTGCGACGCTCGGGCGGCTCCGGGGGATGCCCGCGGGTTCGGAGAACCAGCGGGTCGGCGGCGAGTGGTCGACGGTGGAGACTCTGCGCCATCTGGTGTTCGTGCACGACTCGTGGTTCCGCCGCTGCTGCCTGGGGTCGGCCGGGCCGTTCACCGCGATCGGCCTGGCGTCCGGGTTCGTCCCCGGCCAAGAGGAGCAGGGCCTGGACCGGGCGGCGGCCCCGGGCCTCGACGAGGTGCTGGCCGCGCGCGGCGAGCAGGGCGCCGAGCTGGAGCGCTGGCTGTCGGCCGTTACGGCCGATGAGCTGTCGGCGCCCGCGCCAGTGCCAGCGGGCCCGGGCTGGCCGCCGTACGCCAGGGGCAAGCCGGTGCTCGAGTGCGTGCGCGTGGTGCTGGGCGAGGAGTGGGCGCACCACCGCTTCTGCGTGCGCGACCTCGACCTGCTCGGGTGCCCCCCGCCAGGTGCCGGGCCGGGGCAGGAACCCGCAGGCGAACGTTAGGCACCAGCCACCTATCTGAGCCGGACTTTGTGCCCTGACCTTCACCAGCGGCTACGGATACCGGCGTGTGTGCTGGCATTCACTGTTTTCGAGCGAGACAGGGTGGAATCCGTTGGGGCTGGTCTCGTCCGGCGCTTCGGCAATGATGCTGGCCGGCTCGCGGCTGGGGCGGTCGCGTTACCCGGGGTCATCATTGGCTGGCGGGGAACCGCCTGGTGCCGGCGGGGAGCCCGGCGCTGCGAGGTGGAAATCGATGCGGGCGGCGGGGATGCGTTCTTCCTCGCGGGCCCGCAGGGCCAGCGCGCGGGCATCGGCCGCGGTGGGGTGGTTCACGTCCAGGGCGCGCGGCCACAGCCGGGCGTAGCGGACAGCCGCGACCTCGGCCGCGTACACCAGCGCCTGGCCGACCAGGTACAGCAGGGCGAACATGCCCGCCACGGTGGCGAAGCTGCCGTACACAGGCCCGGCCCTGGCCACCAGCCGGGCCAGCAACGGCGCCCCGGCGTTGAGCACGACCGTCACCGCCGCCGCGCCCAGGACCGCTCCCGGCCACAGCGCCCGGACCGGCGCGGGCCGCACCAGCAGCAACCTGGCGCCCACCAGCAGCACCGCGAAGACGACCAGCGCCGACCCGAGCACCGCGGCCGCCCGCTGCACCGCGGGCTGGCCCGGCAGCGCGGTGGCCACCACCGTGAGCGCACCGGCCGCCAGCGCCCCGAGCATCAGCATCGCCAGCACCGCGAACACCCGCACATACCGCGCGACGAAACCGGCCCGGAACCGGTGCCGGACCACCGCGACGTGATTCAGCGTCTGGTAAGCCGAGAACACCACCCCAGTCCCGGACAGCAGCAAGCCGGCCAGGCCGGCCACGAACGGGACGGTCGACGCCGGCATGGTGGCCAGCGAATGCTCGACCGAGGACCGCAGCGCCCGCGGCACGATCTCGGCGATCAGCCGGCCGCGCAGCTCCGGATGGCCGGCCAGCACCCGGGACAGGACCGCCACCCCCAGCAGCAGCAGCGGGAAGATGCTCAAGAACCCGTAATAGGTGATCAGCGCCGCCTGCCGCCCGCCCTCATCATCGCCGTACTTCTTCACCACCGCGTAAGGGAACCCCAGCACGCCATGCCCGCGCTGCAGCCGGTCCGCCCACCCGACGACCCGGCCCACCAGGCCGCTCAGCCCACCCAACCTCATCGCCCCAGCCTGCCCGGCACCACCCCGCCACGTCATCACCCCGGCCCGGGCCGGCCGGGTCATTGCAGCATCACGCCGGGTGATGAGGAAGGGGCACTGCTCAAACGACCGTGGTGCCGCGGTAGGGCAGGCAGGGGAGGCCGCGGGCGCCGAGTCCGTCGATCGCGAACACCTTGCCCGCGTACCGTTCCACAGGGCGACCCAGATTCCGCCCTCGTCGTCGACCGTGAGCCCGTCTGGCGCCACGCCTGGCTGGTCGATGTGCACCAGGGTGCGGCGGTCGCTGATCGCCCCGCTCGGGCCGTCGAACCGGAACGCGTCGACGCATACGGTGCCGCTGTCGTTGAGGTACATCGTGCTGGCGTCAGGACTCCAGCCGATGCCGTTGGAGATGGTCAGGCCGGTGAGCACTGTGGTGCAGCTGCCGTCGAGTTCGAGGCGATAAAGGGTCCCGGCGCCCGGCGACTCGTCGTAGGCCATCGTCCCGGCCCAGAAGCGTCCTTGCTGGTCGCAGGCCCCGTCGTTCATCCGCACGTCCGCGCGGTCGCCGTCGGGCTGCGCAAGCTCCTGGATCGAGCCGGCGTCGTCGACGAACAGGAACCCCGTGCTCGCAGCGAGCGCGTACCCGCCACCGGCGGCCGGCGCTCAGCAGCCCTGGGGTTACCGACCACACTGTCACTTCGTGGGCGCTCATACGGTGAGGTCCACCACGACCTTGATGTCTTCCGGCTGCCGGTCGAGCGCCTCGGTCCAGGACGTGAGCGGCACCCGGCGTGTGATCAGCCTGCCCAGCCAGCCAGGGTAGGCGGTTGCGAGCGCTTTGGCAGCTTGTTCCCAGTGGCGTCGGCCGGCGTTCACGGTGCCGACCAGAACTTGGTTATGCAGGACCATGTTGCGGTTCAGGGCGGTGGCGTCCACGTCAAGGGCCGGGTCTAGGTTCATGATCCCGGTCAGGCACATGATCCCGCCGCTGGCTAGCCTGCGGCCGGCGGAGCGGCCGACCGCGCCGAGCCCGGTGCACTCGATGACGACATCGACGTCGACGTCGATGTCGGCGGCGTCACCGGAATGGTACCGGGCGCCGAGGTCCTCCACGAGATCGCGTTTCGGGCCGGCTTGCGCGAGGTCGACGACGTGCATCTCGTAGCCGCGCTGTGCACCGAGCAGGCATGCCATCAGCCCGATCGGCCCGGCGCCGGTGACCAGTGCCCGGCCGCGCAGGAAGAATGCACGCCGCGAGATCTGGTCCACTTGGTCCCACGCCTTGGCCAGGACGGACGCCGGTTCCAGCAGGACGCCGAGCTCGCCTAGCCTGGGGAGGATGGGCACGGCGAAGTCCGGTTCCACCCGCCAATGTTCGCTTCCGTACCCGTGCAGGCGGGCGATGCCGCGCTCGCCGAAGCTGTCGGTCCGGCACATGTCCCACTCTCCGGCGGCACACGCGGGGCAGGGCACCGGATCGGGCCGGCGTACGATTCCGACGACCAGATCACCGGGTGTGAAGCCTGATCCCACTGGAGCCTTGAGCACCTCGCCGAGACTTTCGTGGCCGATGATCAGCCTGGCTTCACCGGGTGGTGGCGTGCCGTAGGCGCCTTCCGCGATCTCCCGGTCGGTGCCGCAGATCCCGACCGCCATGCCCCGCACCAGCAGGGTGCCGTCCCGCATATCCGGGTCCGGGACCTCCTCAATGCCAGCGGTCCCCTTCTGGCCTGGCACTACTGTCATCGCGCGCACATACGCATCGTCGCGGCCGACTGTCGCGTCCGCCTCACCCGGCAGGGATGATGACGGGCCGGGCCGGGATCCGGATGATCGAGTCATGGCCTCATCACCACGTCAGCTGTTCGACGTCGTGGTCGTCGGAGCAGGACCCGCGGGAGTCGTCGCGGCGCTCCGTGCGGCCCGTCTGGGAGCCAGCACGGCGCTGATCACCCGCGATCAGTTCGGGGGAATGGCCGCGAACGACGGACCCGTTCCGGTGCGCACGCTGGCCCAGGCGGCACGGCTGATCCGCGAGGCCAGGCAACTCCCGCTCTACGGGATCGCGGGGGGCGAACCCTCGCTCGACTACGCCCGGCTGCTAGCCCGCGTCCGCGACGTGACCGCGGACGCACGCCAGCACACGCTGCTGCGCGACGATCTGGACCGCGCCGGGGTGAGCATCTACGAGCAGGCCGGCACCGCGCGCTTCGCCGACGCCCACACGATCGAAAGCGACAATGCGCCGCGGCTTCAGGCCGGCAAGGTCATCCTCTGCACGGGAGGAACTTCACGGCCGCTGGCGGTTCCCGGCTTCGACCTGACCGCGACACACAGCGACGCGTGGCGCCTTCCCTCGGTGCCGCCGTCGCTGGTCGTGATCGGCGCTGGCGCGACCGGCGTGCAGGTCGCATCGATCTTCAACGCGTTCGGCTCACGGGTCCATCTCATTGAGATCGCTCCCCGCGTCTTGATGAGCGAGGACCAAGAGGTCTCCGAAGCGGTCAGTGCCGCCATGTCGGCGGCCGGCGTCCAGGTGGTCGCGGACGCCGGGACGATCAACCGCTTCGAGCGCTGTGCGACCGGCGTGCGGCTCATCCATTCGGCCAGCGACGGGCAGCACAGCATCGACGCCACGCTGGCCGTGGTGGCGGCCGGATGGGTCGCGGCCACCGCCGGGCTGGGCCTCGACCGGGCCGGGGTGCAGACCGATCGGCGCGGATACGTCCAGGTCGACGCGCAGTTGCGCACGACCGTGCCGCACGTCTTCGCCGCCGGCGACGTCACCGGGCGCGCGCTGGTCGTGCACGAGGCGGTCCGCCAGGGGCTAGTGGCCGCGACCAATGCCGTCCTGGGAGCGACCAGGGTCTTGTCTCCCCAGGTGAGCCCGATCGGCAGCTTCACGGACCCCGAGTATGCCTCGGCCGGGCTGACCGAGGCGGCCGCCCGGGAGAACCGCGAGGTGGTCGTGGCGACGGTGCGCTTCGACTCGCTCCCGCGACCGATCATCGATGGCCGCCAGACAGGGTTCTGCAAGCTGGTCGTGGACCGCGAACTCCATACCATCCTGGGCTGCCACGTCGTGGGGGAGCGGGCGGTCGAGCTCGCGCAACTGGCCGCGACAGCGATGGCCGCGAAGATGCCCGTCGAGGAACTGGCACTGGTCCCGTTCTCGTTTCCCACCTACGCCAACGCCCTGGGCCGCGCGGCGATCCTCGCCGCGGTCGAACTCGATCACACCGGAATGTGGGCCGTCGATCATCTCGAAACCGCAGTGGAGGCCGGCGTTGCCTGAGCTCGCTGCGGGCGCAGGCGATATCAGGACCACGCCCTGAACAAATAGGAGAAAGATCTTGGCAACCCCTTCAGCAGGAACGCCCCGGCCGGGCGTCCAGGTCGGCTCCACGAGCGAATTCAGCTTGTTCTTCCGCGTCAGGCCAGGTCACGGGGATGACCTGCGGGAAGCGGTCCAGGCGCTGCAGGACAGTCCCGGCTACCGGCCGGGAGACTACGAGGTGCCGATCGCGTCCATTCACGAAGCCAGGTTCGTGCTGTTCGACGGTGACACCCGGCTGCTCTTCGCGACGAGCTTCGATGGCCCGTGGGACGCCTACATGCAGGACTTCGCGTCCAAGCCGCTGCAGCTCTTCGACTCGATCTTCCGGCACGTCGAGGGCTACGAGGGCCTCCCGGACCTTACCGCGGTGAAGGATTTCATCTTGAGCGCGCAGGTTACCGCCCAAGGCTACTCCCGGAATTATCCCGGCACGGTAAAGGAGATCCGCAAGGCGCTGCGGGTGAACGAGGCCTTCCAGCAGGTCCTCGACGATCCTGGCGCCGCGGACGCGCTGCGGCACCCCGCCCTGAAACCACTGCTCAACGAGGCCGCAGACGCCTAAGCCGGAGCGCCGCGGACGAACCGGGGAACCCAACGGAAGGCGGGCGATGTCACATCACATCTCCGGGCCGCGGGCCATGGCCGAGCCGATCGCGGACATCACTGACCTGTACGCGTTCCCGAGTCCCGAGCACCCAGGCCGGCTCGTCCTGGTGCTGAACACGCTGCCGTTCGCGCCGCCGTCGGCGGTCTTCTCCGACGGGCTCATCTACCGTTTCCGGCTGCGGCCGCTCACTGCGAATAACCAGCAGCAGGGGGCGCCATTCGCTGCGGGCGGCGAAGAGATCGCGATCGACTGCGTGTTCTCGGCCCCCGCAGGCGGACACGGCGCGAACCGCCCGGAGCAAGAAGGCACGTGCTCGGTGCCGGCCGGCGGGGCGGTCTCGATCCGGGTGGCCGACGAGTGCGGAGGCCAGGCCGACGGCGTTCGCGTGTTCGCCGGGCCGCGGTGGGATCCGTTCATCATGGATGCGCCGGCCACACTGAAGACGATCGCCACGGGCGAGCTCGCGTTCACCGACCCGGGCGCGATCTACCTCGACGGCAAGAACGTTCTCAGCCTGGTGGTCGAGGTAGACCGCGCCGTGCTGCCCGGCGGTGCCGAGCTGGTCGGCGTGGTCGCGGAGACCCTGACGCGCGGCGGCCTCAACGTCCGCCTCGAGCGCGCCGGGCGGCCCGAGGTGCCCAACCTGATGCTGGCGCCCAGGCAGTTCGACCCGGTGAACCGCGATCTCGAGATCCGCGACCTTTACAACATGGACGACGCGTTCGACCTCAGCCACGCCTACCAGAGCGCGTACCGGGCCAGGCTGAACGCGAACCTGGCGTTCTGGGACGGCCTGGACGGTAAGACCGACTGGCCACCTGGCGAGGATGGCGCGCACCCGCTGACCGAACTCATCCTCGCCGACTTCCTCATCCTTGACGTCACCAAGCCGTACACGGAGCAGGGGTCGTTCCTGGAGATCGAGCTCGCCGCCAGGCGCGGGGAAGCTCACCAGACCTGCGGTGGCCGGGCGCTCAACGACGATGTGATGGACACGATCTTCACGCTGCTCGTGAACGCGGGGAACGGGCCCGTCATCCGCGACGGCATCGACCAGGCGACAAGGGCCGCCTCGCGCGCGTTCCCCTACCTGGCGCCCCCGAATCCCGACCCCCCGGAGGCTCCCCGTCATGTGCAGTGAACGAACGTCCGCGGACCCCGTGACGACCGCGGCGAGCACGGCTCTGGAGCTCGATGACATTCAGTCCGGAATGCTTCACCAGCGGCCGGCCTCCTACGTCGGCACCTACCTCCTGCTTCGCATCGACAACCGCGAGGCGGGACGGAAGCTGGTCCAGCGGCTGCTCCCGGTGATCGAGTCCGCCCGGTCCTCATCTGATCCGACCCGGAACGCATGGGTCTCGGTGGCATTCACCTACCAGGGGCTGAAGGCGCTGGGCGTGCCCCAGGACTCGCTCGACAGCTTCGCGCCGGAATTCCGGCAGGGCATGGCGGCCCGGGCGGCGGAGCTGGGCGATGTCGGCGACAGCAGCCCGGAGAACTGGGAGAAGCCGCTGGGAAGCCCGGAGGCCCACGTCGCGGTGTCGGTGCTATCGCCCGACGCCGCGCGGCTGGAGAGCCTGGCCGAGCGGGCCCGCCGCGCGCACGAGCAGCTAGCCGGTGTCGAGGTCATCTGGCACCAGGACTGCTACCAGCTCCCGACCGGGCGCACCTCCTTCGGCTTCAAGGACGGAATCGGCCAGCCTGCGGTGGAAGGAAGCGGAATCCCCGGCTCCAACCCGGACGAGCGGCCGATCAAAGCGGGCGAGTTCATCCTCGGATATCCGGACGAGACCGGAAGCGTGGGGCCGATGCCGGCTCCCGAGATCCTCGGCCGCAACGGCACCTACCTGGTCTTCCGGAAACTCCACACCCGGGTGGCCGCATACCGGCAATACCTTCACGCCAAAGCGGCGAGCCGCGAACAGGAGGCGCTGCTCGGCGCGAAGATGGTCGGCCGCTGGCAGAGCGGCGCGCCGCTCGCGCTGTCCCCCGAGCAAGACGATGCCGATCTCGGCGCGGACCCAGGCCGCAACAACCGCTTTGGCTACACCGATGATCTGCGCGGCTTCAAATGCCCGGCCGGCGCGCATGCCCGGCGTGCGAACCCCCGGGACGCGCTCGATCACGAGATGAGCGTCGACGTCCGCCTCCACCGCATGCTCCGGCTCGGCACGAGCTACGGCCCGATGCTTCCCGAAGGCGTCGTCGAGGACGACGGCGCGGACCGCGGCATCATCTTCGTCTTCGCCGGAGCTCACCCCAAGCGCCAGTTCGAGTTCGTCAAGACACAATGGCTGAACGACGGCATCTTCATCGGCGCGCCCGCCGAGAAAGACCCGCTCGCCGGAGCGAACGACGGAACGGGCAGCTTCACCATCCCTCAGCGGCCGATCCGCCGCCGGCTGCAGAGCCTGCCGCCGTTCGTCATCACCCGCGGCGGGGAGTACTGCTTCGCGCCGGGCCTGCGGGCGCTGCGCTGGCTGGCGGAGCTGGACACCCAGACCGGCTGAACAGGAAGGAAGGAGAACATGGCAACAAGCCCAGCACGCACCGACCGCTGGAAGGCACTCGACTTCGGCCCGCCGTCGTCAGCTGCCGACGAACCCGACCTGCCCGTGCTCGTCGAGTACACGCAGGACGAGAAGGTGGCGGTCATCACGCTGAACCGGCCGCACGCGGACAACGCGATCACCACGGCGATGGGGGCGCGCCTGACCGAGATCCTGGAGACGATCGCGGTTCGTCCCGCAGTCCGCGCCGTCATCCTCACCGGAGCCGGCCGCCGGGCCTTCTCCGTCGGCAGCGACCTCCGCCAGCGCAAGAACATGACCAAGGAGGACTGGCTGCGGCAGCGCCAGGACTTCGACCGCACCCTCTACACGGTGCGCCAGCTGCGGAAGCCGATCTTCACTGCCGTCAACGGCATCGCCTACGGCGGCGGCTGCGAACTCGCCCAGAGCACCGATTTCATCATCGCATCCGACAACGCCACCTTCGGCCAGCCCGAGACGATGCTCGGCCTCGCGGCCGGGGGCGGCTCGCCAGCGCTGCTCCCCCGCGTGCTCCCGCCGGGCAAGGCCATGCAGATGCTGATGACCGGCGATCCGATCAGCGCGCAGGAGGCGCACCGGCTGGGCATGGTCAACGAACTCTACGCTCAAGATGAGCTCATCGACGCCGCGCGCCGGATCGCGGGGAAGATCGCGAGCAACTCACCCACCGCAGTACAGGCCGTCAAGCAGGCGGTCCGGATGGGTCAGGGCGAGCCGATCGAGCAAGCCATCGCGATCATGATGGAGGCACACTGGCGCTCGGCCGTCCATCCCGATCGCGTCGAAGGCATCGGCGCGTTCAACGAAGACCGCGAGCCCACCTTCGCCGATCCCGACCACTGATGCCGCCCCTGTGGGGTGGGCGAAGCCTGCTGAGCCTGTGAGCTGTGGCGCGGCGAGCTCACGCTCGGCTACACCGGCGACGGCAAGCGCCAGCGGCGCAAGGTCAGCAGCAAGTCCAAGGCCGCCGTGGTGGACAAGCTCCGCGACCTGCACGCCCAGCTCGACAAGGGCGTCACCCCCAAAGCGGGCTACGCCCACTACACCGTCCGGCAGGCCGCTAGTGACTGGCTCGCCCACGGGCTCGACGGCCGCTCCCCCAAAACGGTCACCAAGAACCAGAACGTCCTGGCGCGGCTGGCGGCGATGGCGGCCCAGGCCATCGCGGTCATGACCGCCGCGGCGACCCTGCCGGTGATGGAACTACGGCCCGGCCTCAAAGACGTCCGCCGGCCCGCCGCACATCGCCGTCTGGAGGTCGGTCCGCGCCCACGGCGACACCAAGACCGAACGATCCCGCCGCACCCTCGCCCTCCCCTCCGCGGCGGTCCAGGCGCTGCGTGCCTGGCAGGACTGCCAGGCCGGCGAGCGGCTCGCCGCCGGGGACGACTGGCAGGAGACCGGCCTGGTGTTCACCAGCCACCTGGGCACCGCGCTGGACGCGGGCAACGTCCGGAAGATGTTCAAGCGCATCTGCACCGAAGCCGGCACTGGCGACGGATGGACCCCACGTGAGCTGCGCACTACCTTCGTCAGCCTGATGAGCCACCACGGCGTCGCCATCGAGGAGATCGCCCGCCTGGCCGGCCACGCCTCCACCCGCACCACCGAGATCGTCTACCGCCGCGAACTACGACCTGTCATCACCACCGGCGCCCAGATCATGGACCAGCTCTTCACAGCAACCTGACTCCACCGGCCCTGCGGACCGCCGACGACCCGACCACGCACGTGCCAGCCACCGATCGCTGGTTACCTGACCGGAACTCGCTATCCCGAGCGACAGGCATCAGTGTCCAGCCAACCGGCAGGCCATCACGCAACGCGACATATCCGGCCGCCGCCACCAGTGCAGATCCCCGCCTGCCGACTATGTCCGGCTCCCCGACTATGTCCGGCTGCCGCACGAGGGTTACAGCACGGGTCCTGCACGCAGACGCTCCAGTTCTGTGCGGCCTTCTGGCCGGATGGCGCGCTCTCATCGCGAATATGACCGTGCCTGAGCTACGCGTCCCGCCGGCGCTGACCTCAGCCCACCACCACATCCATCTCGACCGCCGCGCCCAGCGGCAGGGCGGCCACGCCGATCGCGGTGCGGGCCGGGTAGGGCTCGGCGAAGTGCCTGCGGTACGCCTCGTTCATCGCGCCGAACTGCGACATGTCGGTCAG
>JAJKHX010000276.1 GCA_021154785.1 Nocardiopsis sp. | reverse complement strand
GCTCCGCCGGACCGAGATGTCCGGCGGGGAAGTGGTCACCCGCACCGAGCTGACCGCCGTGACGATGAACCCGCCGGAAGCGGCCGACGCCGCCCGGTTCGCCCCACCGCCGGGCAGCCAGCTCGGCGAGGACCGGAAGGAAACCGCGTGGTCGATGTTCAGCGGGCCGGGCTGGGACGCTGCCGACGCCGCGGCGGGCGGCCTCGGCGCGCTGATCAGGCATGTGCCGCACCGGCGCGGTCGCGACGTGCCTGACGAACTGCTGGACGCGATGCCGTCGCCCGATCCGCTCCCGCTCGGGCCGGCTGACGGCTCACCGCCGCCCGACGAGGTGCTCGGCCTGCTCGACCGCGGCGGCGACCCCCGCGACCTCAGTGCCGTGGAGCGGCAGTGGCACGACCAGGCCGTCGCGGCGGCCTGGGTGCCAGAACGAGCCCGCGCCGCCGGGCGGAGCGGCGTCGCCGGCCTCCTCGACGCGATGAGCCGCGAGGAGAAGGTGCTCCGCTCCGACACCCGGCTGCGCGTCAGCGGTCCGGACCGCTACCGCCTCGACTACGGGCCCCGCGATGCCCGGGAGGTGACCGTCTGCGACGGCGAGCGTCGCTGGGAGATCTCCCAGGGCCAGGCCAAGGTCGGCCCGGCCGCCCCGCTGTCAGAGCCCGTCAGGTTCCTGGCCGACTCGTCCTGGCTGCTCCGCGGTCGGCTGTCCGGCGGCATGGAGCTCACCTACCGCGGCCGGCCCGCCCGCCAGCTCCGCGTGACTCGCGCCTCTGGCGTTGAGAACTCCCTGCTGGGGCCGCTGATATTTTTCTCCGCCGCCGACGCGATCGTGGACGCCGAGACCGGCTGCCTGCTCCGCCTGCTCTCCTACGCGGGCGACGCGCTTATGACCTGGTGGGAACTGGACGACATCAGCACCGAGCCCGTCGACCCGGATGAGTTCCAGCCCCGCCTCCCGCCCGGCACCCGCATCGTGGAAGAAACTGGCAACCCGTGGGCCGACGCCTTCGCGGCCACGCCCGGCCTGAAGGGCACCGCCGCCCGCGCCGCCGTCGAGACCATCACCCGCACCACCAGCGCCGTCTCCGCCGCCCGCACCTTCCTCGACGACCTTCGCAACAACCCCCGCCCGCCCTCCTGACCCCGCCCCTCCGCCTCCTGACCCCCCGACCACGCCACCCGCCGTCGGCCGCAGTGCCGCCGCCAGGACCGGATCGATGGAGCATTCATCCGCCTCCTGCCGGATCAGTGGAACATCGAGCCGGTCAGGACCGTGCCTGCTACGGGATAGTCGGGGAGCATGAGGCCCGTGGGACCCGAGATACCTATCGACTCCATAAGCTTGCCTCTATTATCAACGAGTCTTGATTAAGAATTGTTTATCAAGGTATCTTGATAAACATGGCCGAGGATCGTGACCCACTGGCGCCGCGCGCGCTGGCACTGCGCGCGCTGGCCCATCCCTTGCGCTGGAAGCTGATCGACCTGCTCAACAGCGAGCAGTCGGCGACCGCGACCCGCTGCGCCGAGGTGCTGGGGGAGAGCGTGGCCAGCTGCGGCTACCACCTCGGCATCCTGGCCAAGTACGGCTACATCGAGCCGGTGCCGGACCGGACCGGCCGGGAGAAGCCGTGGCGGCTGGCCAGCCGGCGCCAGGACCTGTCCGCCGACGGCCTCGACGAGACCGGCGCGCTGGCGGCGCAGGCGGCGACCGAGGTGTTCCTGGACCACGAACTGGAACGGATCAAGGACCGGCTGCGCCGCCAGGATCTCGAACCGCCCGAGTGGCAAGCCGCCAGCTACCTGTCCGGGTCGACGGTGTGGATGACGGCGGCCGAACTCAAGGAGATCAAGGATCAGCTGGCCGAGATCCAGGAGCGGTACGGCGCCCGGGAGGTCCGCCTCTTCGCGGTGACCTCGGTGGCGCCCCGCCTGCCCGGCCCGCCCGGGGCTACGGCTGAAGCCGGGACCGGAGCCGGGTGACGAGATGGCGTTCCTGCGCGGTCCGTTCGCCGACCCCCGGTTCCGGCGCCTGCTGGCCGGGCAGTCACTGTCCTCGTTCGGTGATACCGCCCTGTACCTGACGCTCGGCATCTGGGCCAAGACGCTGACCGGCAGCAACGCCGCCGCGGGCGGCGTGTTCCTGGCGCTGGGCATCCCGGCGCTGTTCGCCCCGGCCGCCGGGCACCTCGCCGACCGGGTCCGGCGCCGCCCGCTGCTGATCATGGCCAACGCGCTGACCGCGGCGCTGGTCCTGTCACTGCTGGCCGTGCACTCGCGGTCCCAGCTCTGGATCATCTACCTGGTGGCCTTCGGCTACGGGGTGGCGTTCAGCGTGCTCGGCAGCGGCTTCGCCGGCCTGCAGAAGGACCTGCTGCCCGGCCCGGACCTGGCCGCCGCCAACGCCGCCCTGACCAGCATCGGCTACGGGCTCCGGATCATCGCCCCGGTGGCCGGCGCGGCGCTGTTCACCGCGTTCGGCGGCGGCGCGGTGGCCATCATGGACGCGGCCACCTTCGCCGCCGCGATCGCCGCGCTGGCTACCCTCCGCCTGACCGAGTCGGCGCCCGAGCCGGCCGGGCCCGGAACGTTCCGCCGGGAGGTCGCGGCCGGGTTCCGGCACCTGCGCCGGGTGCCGCTGCTGGCCCAGATCACCGGGGTGACCGCGTGCGCGTTCAGCATCATCGGCCTGGGCGAGACCGTCATCTTCGCCGTCATCGGCCAGGGACTGCACCGGCCGCCGTCGTTCTTCGGGATCTACAGCGGCGTGCAGGGCGCCGGCTCGGTCGCCGCCGGGGTCGCCCTGACGGCCCTGCTGCGCCGGGCCGGCCCGGCCCGGATGACTGGCCTGTCGCTGGCCTGGTTCGCGCTGGGCGCGGCCGCCTACCTCAGCGACTCGACCATCCTGGTCCTGGCGGGCGGGTTCGCCGACGGGGCCGGAGTGGTCTGGCTGGTCGCCGTCACGGGCTCGGCCATCCAGCGCTATACCCCGCCGCGGCTGCAGGGCCGGGCTCAGGCGGCCTGGACCATGGTGGTCGTCACGCCCCAGACGCTGTCCATCGCCGCCGGGGCCGCCCTGATCTCCTACCTCAGCTACCGGGTCATGCTGCTGGCCATCATCGCGGTCCTGGCCGCCTGCGCCGCCGTCATCCTGATCCGCCCGGCCCCCGAGCCCCTGACCGACGCCGTCTCACCCGCGCCGCGGCCGGCCATGGCGGAGCACGACCGCACCGGTTGAGAGCACAATGCCTGCGCTGCCACTAAATGGGTAGCCGGGATGCACCGGTCAACCCGGCCGCACCTGCGCCCGGGCCCTCACACCAGGTACTAGCCGAGGTTCCAGTACTGAAGCTCGTCGTTTGCATTACACGGCTCGAGGATGACCGGCTCGCCGTTGCCGCCAGAGAAGTCGGGCAGGGCCAGGCAGTAACTCGAAGAGAGGTCGCCGGCCCCGAGTACGAGCATGAAGTACGGATCTCCGCTGTACGCGTTCCTGCTGTGCAAGCCCCAGAGCGGGCCCCCGACCAAGCCGCTGCACGTCACCAGTTCGGCCCTCTCACCCGGAGTGAGGCCATGGTTGGGGTCTCCGCCCAGGCAGAGGTTATGTGAATTGATGTGATAAATGTTCTGGACGTTCGGGGCGCCCCAGGCGTTGAACAGCCACCGCTGGGGTCCGCCGTTACTGGCGTACCCGTGGCAGTGAAACAGCTGCAGGGCCGTGCCGGACGTGGCGGATCCGCTGGGGTCGTCAAGACAGGCCAGGTTGTCGGTCAGGGGCGGGAAGATCTCCGACCACGGCGGCTGCGGGACCACGTCGGCGCGCGCGCTCGCGGTCACGCCCACGCTGAGGAAGGCCGTCAGCCCGGCCGCCGCCAGCACGGCAGCTAGCCTCGGCATTCGTCTCATATCATGCTCTCCTGACGCGCAGTTGCCCGAAACCAGGTATTGGCTGCAGGTTAGGCGGCGGCGCTGAAGCGGCGCTGAATGAGCAGCTCAGGGCGGCCGGCCGGAAGTAACTGCCAGGCCCCGGCGATTACCCCGTCTGCGCCGTGCCCGGCTGGTCCGCGAGCACCGCGACGAGCTGGGTACGGGAGTGGACGCCGAGCTTGCGGTAGATCTGGCGCAGGTGGAATTCGACCGTCTTGGGCGACAGGAACAACTCGGCCGCGATGGCGCGGTTGGACCCGCCGCGCCGCACGGCCGCCGCGACCCGCCGTTCCTGCGCCGTGAGCGCGCTGCCGTCCGGTTCCCGGCGCCGCCGGGCCCCGGCCGCGCTCAGCTCTGCCTGGGCCTGGCCCGCCCAGGCGTCCGCCCCCAGCCGCTCGAAGCCGTCCAGGGCCGCCCGCAGGCGATCGCGGGCCTGCGCCCGGCGCCGGGCGCGGTGCAGCCGGCGGCCGAAGGCCAGCAGCGTGCGCGCCCGCTCGAACGGCATCGGCCGCTGGTCGTCGAGCGCGAGCGCCCGGGCGAAGGCCGGCTCGAAGTCGTCGTCGACCATCCCGCGACAGCGGGCCGCGGCGGCCCCCGCGACCGGGCTGGCGGTCGAGGCCGCCTGGCGCTCCAGGCCGGTGAGCACGCGGCGGGCGTCGCCGTCCCGGCCCTGGCGGGCGTAGGCCTCGATCAGGTCGGGCGCCCAGGGAACGATCGTCGGCTCTTCCATCCCGGTGCCCTCGACCAGGCGCTCGGCCGTCTCCAGCTCGGTGATCGCCGCGTCGGTCCGATCCCGGCCGAGTTCGCCGAACCCGAGCGCGGCGTGCACGAACCGCAGGCCGGCCCGGATCCGCTCGGACTCGGCGAGCCGCCGCGCCGCCTGCGCGGCCGCCAGGCTCTCCTCCCGCCGCCCCCGGGCCGCCAGGATCCTCGCCCGGATCGTCAGGGCCCAGCCCGTGACCACGGGCTGGCCGGCGTCGCCGGCCACGCCGATGGCCTCGAGCGCCGCGGTGTCGGCCGCGTCCCAGTCGCCGAGCCGGAAGGCGGTATCCGCGGCCACCTGGAGCAGGCCGCTCAGTGCGGCCAGGGCGCCGGCGTCCCGGGCGGCCGCGACGAGTTCGGTGCTCTCCGCCCGGGCGCGCTCGAAATCCCAGAGCGGGATATGGCACTGCCGGATCATGTGCAGCCACGGCCAGTCCGGCCCGAACGGGTCGAGCCCGCGGGCCAGGCGCTTCGCCTCACCGAGCACCAGCCGGGCCTCGGGCGCCTTCCCGCGCAGGCACAGCGCCCAGCACAGCGTCGCGAGCACCGCCCCGTGCCCGGCCGGCCCCGGCCCGGCTGGCCCAGGTCCGGCTGGCGCCAGCCCGGCGGCTCCGTGCGTCGCGGCGTCCCAGGCCGCCCGGTCACGGAGCAGGCCGGCCGCGCGCCGGGCCAGCCGCTCCGCCTCCAGGTAGGAACCCGCCGTGGTGGCGCCGTTGGCGGCGTCCGCGTACATCACCGCCGCCAGCGCCGGGCGCCGCGACAAGGCCCGATCGGCCTGGCCGACCAGGAGCGATGTCGCCTCGGCGCCCCGGCCGCGCCAGACCAGCATCCGGCCGCGCAGCTGCTGGGCCCGCACCCGCTGGTCCTCGTCGAGGCTCACCGCGGCCGCCTCGGCCAGCAGCGTGAGCGCGCGATCCGCCCTGCCCGCCCCGGCGGCGGCCTGGCCCGCGGAGATCAGGCGGCCGCCGGCGGTGTCCGGGTCCGGCGTGAGGCGCGCCGCGCGCTCCAGCGCGCCCGAGCCGGTGGCGTAGGCGCGGCGCGCCACCGCCTGCCCGCCGACCCGCGCCAGGGCGGCCGCCACCTCCTCGTCGGCCCCGATCGTGGCCGCCGCCCGGTGCCAGGCCCCGCGCTCGTCGTCAGGTCCCAGCGCCGCGGCCAGGGCAGCGTGGGCGGCGCGGCGTTCGGCCGCCTGCGCCTCGGTGTACACCAGGCCGCGGATCAGGGGATGGGTGAAGTCCAGCCGGCCCGCCTCGATCCGCACCAGCCCGCGGGCCTCGGCGGCACCGAGACGCTCCCCGTCCGTGCCGGCCCGCTGGCAGGCGGCGGCGACCACGGCCAGGTCGGGTCCCGCGTACGCGGCCGCGATCAGCAGCGCCCGGCGGGCTGGGGCGTCCAGCGCGCCGACCCGGCCCCGGAACGCGCGCTGCAGCCGGCCTCCCGGCGCGAGCGGGAGCGTCAGCGCCGCGGTGCCCGCGCGCTGGCCGACGGTCAGGGTGGCGGGCAGCTCCGTCAGGGCCAGCGGGTTGCCCGCCGCGGCCTGCGCGATCGCGGCGGCGACGGCGGGCGCGAGCCCGGGCGCCCGGTCCCGCAGCAGCGCGGCCGCCCCGGCCTCGTCGACCGGCCCGACCCGCAGTTCCGGCAGGCCGGCCCGTCCGGGCGGGTACTCCGGATCCCGCGCCGCCAGCACCACCGCGAGCGACCCGCCGGCCCGGCGGGCGGCGTACTCGACGCACTCGCGCGACGAGGCGTCGACCCACTGGAGGTCGTCCACCACGGCGAGCACCGGGCGGCGCCGGCCCGCGGCCCGCAGCACGCCGAGCGTGGCCACGCAGACGGCCAGCCGGTCGCCCGGCGCCGGCGGTCCCGTCACCGGCGGGCCGAGCGCCAGCGCGCCCCGCAGCGCCGCCGCCTGCGGCGCCGGCAGCGCCGCGACCTCGCCGAGGACGGGTTCCAGGAGATCGGCCAGCGCGGAGAACGCCAGCTCGGCCTCGGTCTCGGCACCGCCCGCCCGGACCACGGTGGCCGTAGCGCGGGACCGCCGGATCAGGGCCTCGAGCAGCGTCGTCTTGCCGATCCCGGCTTCCCCGTGCACGACCAGGGCGCTGCCCTGCCCGGTCGCCAGCCCGTCCAGGACGGCGTCGAGCCGGCTGAGCTCGGTCACCCGGCTGACGATCATCACGCGGCTCCCGGGACGCCTCGGCGTTCGGACCGGCACAACGCCCGGGCCCCGTTCGTGCTGCCTCCTATGCAAGCGCCGGAATCAGGTCATGTCCAGCCGCCAAGGTGACGCCACCGTCAGCCAGGACGTCCTTAGAACCCAGGGTTTCTGCCGGTGCGTCCCCGGCGCCCGCCCGGCGAGACTGAAGCCCGGCGCGGAGCCGGGCCCACCGGGCCACGGCCGGGGATCGTGCCGCTGGCGCGGGAGGGGGATCACGTGTCGACCGAGGCGATGCTCGACGTCCGCGCCGTACGCAGGCATTTCCTGTTCCCGGGGCGGGGCCGGATCGCGCTGAACAACGCCGCCAGCACCCAGCCCCCGCGCGAGCTCCTGGCGCTCTACGCCGCGCTCGGGCCGGACTACGAGAACGTGCACCGGGGCCAGTCCCGGGCGTCCCAGGAGATGACCGCGCGGTTCGAGGAGTCCTACGACACGATCGCGCGGTTCATCGGGGCACCGGGCCGGGCCGGCATCGCGCTGTACCGTAACGCCACCGAGGCCATCAACGCGGTCATGTACTCGCTGCTCACCGAGTTCCGCGACGGCGACAACGTGGTGACGACGATGATGGAGCACAACTCTAACTACGTCCCCTGGTACGCGCTGTGCCGGGAGATCCTGCCGCGGTTCGGCCGCCGGGTGCAGTGCCGCCTGGCCCGGTTCGATCCGGTCTCCGGCGAGCTAGACCTTGATCACCTGGCGTCGCTGATCGACGCCCGCACCAAGCTGGTGTGCTGCACCGGCGCCTCGAATTTCCTCGGCACCCGGAACCCGCTGGGCGCCGTCCGGACCGTGGCCGCCGCGAGCGGGTACTTCCAGCCGAACGGGGAACGCCGCTCGTGGCTCCTGATCGACGGCGCGCAGCTGGTCCCGGGGACGTTCACCGACGTGTCCGCCCTCGGCGCGGACTACGTGGCATTTTCCTTCCACAAGCTGCTGTCCCCGTTCGGTACCGGCGTTTTGTATGCCCGGGAGGAGCTGCTGGCCTCCGCCCTGCCGTTCCTGTACGGCGGCGACATGATCGCCGAGGGCCGGGTCTTCCCCAATCACGTCGAGTACAACGCGCTGCCCTGGAAGTACGCCGCGGGCACCCCGAACATCCTCGGCGCGGTCGTCTCCGGCCAGGCCCTGCGGCTGCTGCTCGACCTGGCCCTGACGCCGAAGCGCCCGGCCTACTTCGGCACCGCCCGGCCGGTCGAGCGCGGCGCCGTCCGGGACGCCATGAGCCGTGTCGCGGCGTGGAACCAGCAGCTGACCGGCCGGGCGCTCGACGGCCTCAGCGCTATCCCGGGGATCACCATCTACGGGCCCCGGGATCCGGCCCGGCGCACCTCGCTGGTCGCGTTCAACCTGGCCGGGCGCGATCCGGTCGCCGTCGCGCGGGCACTGGACCAGGCCGGGATCGAGTCCCGGGCCGGCTGCCACTGCGCGACGCTGGCCCATCACGCGCTGGGCCTGACCCCGCCGGCCAGCTGCCGCCTGAGTTTCTACCTCTACAACACCCCGGCCGAGATCGACCGGGCCGTCGCCGCCGTCGCCGAGATCGCGGCCGGCCACCCCATCCCGCGCTCCCGCTCCTGGACCCCGAGACGTGCCCTGGTGCCGGCCGGAAGGCCCGGGCCGTGCTAGCCCGCCTGTCCTGCTGCCAGCACCTGGACCGCGCCACCGGCCACATCACCCCCTTCACTCCCTAGCCCGTGCCCCCGTTCGCTCCGCGCCCAGGGGCCCGTTCATGATCGCGGGCAGTTTTGGCGTCTGTGCGGCCATTTCTGCCCGCGATCATGATGCTGCTGGCTGAGGCGGAGCGCGACGAGGCATTGACACGGCAGGGCGCCATCCGCAAAATGGTCTAAAAACCAGTCCTTTAGACCTCAAGGTGCGTATATGCGGGAAAGCCCGGCCCTGGCCGATCCGGCCTCCCCGGTCTGGGATGCCGTGGACGCGGCGATCGGCGACGGCGCCGAGGCGGCCTTCTCGTTCCTGGAGCGCCTGGTCGCCTCGCCGAGCACCGTCGGCCGGGAGCTTCCGGCTCAGCAGATCGTGGCCGCCGAGCTCGCCCGCCTCGGCTTCGAGGTCACCGAGCTGCCCGTCCCGGCCGAGACGGCCGCCGCGGCGCCCGGCGGCGTGGCGCAGGTGAGTTACGCCGGCCGTCCCGACGTGCTGGGCCGGATCAATCCCGGCCGCTCGCCCTCGCTGCTGCTCAACGGGCACGTGGACGTGGTCCCGGCCGAGTCGGGCCGCTGGGCCGGCGATCCGTTCGTGCCGGCCCGGGCCGGCGGCTGGCTCACCGGGCGCGGCGCCGGCGACATGAAGGGCGGATTCGCGATGGGCCTGCTCGCGGTGGCGGCCCTGCGCCAGGCCGCGCCCGCCGCCCTGGCCGGCGAGCTGGGATTCCTGTCTGTCATCGAGGAGGAGTGCACCGGCAACGGGACGCTGGCCGCCTGCCGCGCGGGCGTGCTGGCCGACGCGGCCGTGCTGCTCGAGCCGACGGACCTGAACCTGCTGCTCGGCGGGACCGGGATCTTGTGGGCCGAGATCGAGATCGCCGGGGTGGCGGCTCACGCCGAGTCGGCCGACCGGGCGGTCAACCCGGTGCGCTTCCTCCCGGCCATCCTGCGCGCCCTGGGCCGGCTGGAAGACGAGCTCAACCAGTCCGGCGGCGACCCGGCCTTCGACCACCTGCCCCGGCCGTACAACGTCAACATCGGCACCGTGGCCGCGGGTGACTGGCCCTCGAGCGTGCCCGCCCGGGCCCGGCTCGGGGTCCGGGTCGGGTTCCCGCGGCGCTGGACGCCCGCCGAGGCCTTCGACCGGGTCCGGTTCGCCGTCCTCGGCGCCGCCGCCGACGATCCCTGGCTGGCCAGCCATCCGCCGTCGGTGCGCCCGGCCGGGTTCCGGGCCGAGGGCTACCTGATCGGCGAGGACCACCCGCTGGTGGACGCGCTAGCCGCGGCTCACCAGCGGGTGCACGGAGCACCGCCGCGGCGGGTGGTGATGGGCAGCACCACCGACGCGCGGTACTACCTCAACCAGTTCGGCGTGCCTGCCGTGGCCTACGGCCCGCGGTCGCGCAACATCCACGGCACCGACGAGGCCGTCGAACTGGCCAGCATCATCTCCGGCGCGCGGACCCTGGCCAGGTTCATCGCGGGCTTCTTCGCGGCCGGCGCCCTGGATGCCGGCGCCCTGGATGCCGGCGCCCTGGATGCCGGCGCTGGGGCGGGCGGTGACCGGCGATGACCGAGCCGGCCGCCCGCGGCGCGGACTTCGGCGCCCTGCTGGTGCCGGTGCCGATGCGGACCGCCGGCCAGCGGATCGCCGAGCGCCTCGTCACCGCCATCGCGCTGGGCGAGTTCGAGCCCGGGCAGCGGCTGCCCACCGAGCGGGAGCTCGCCGCCACCCTGGAGGTGAGCCGGACCACGGTGCGCGAGGCGCTGCAGCGGCTGCAGGCCGCGGGCTACGTGACCACCCGGCGCGGCCGCGGCGGCGGCACCTTCATCCAGACCGGCGCGGGCCCCGGCTCGGAGGAGATGATCAAGCGGACGCTGGTCCCGGCCTGGGATCAGCTGACCGAGCTGCTGGACTACCGGCGGCTCATCGAGCAGCAGATCGCGCGAACCGCGGCCGAGCGGCGGTCCGGCGCCGACATCGAGACGATCCGGCGGGTGGTCGCCGAGTACGCGCACGCGGTCGGCCGGGACGCCTCGCGGCTGGCCGACCACGCCCTGCACCAGGCGATCGCCCGGGCCACCCACAACCCGCGCCTGGCCGAGCTGTCGGCGCGGATCCGCCGCGAGGTCGGGCTGGGCTTCGACGCCGAGCCCTACACGCCCCACATGCGCCGACGGGCGCTGCGGCAGCACCCGACGCTGGCCGAGGCGGTCATCGCGGGGGATCCCGACCGCGCCGCCCGGCTGGCCGACCGCCATTTCTCACTCACCGACGACATGCTCACCGAGTTGCGTGCCCGCCTGCACATGCGCACTGGAGGGGAAAACGATGCCCGTAGCCAGGGTCAATGACATCGAGCTCAACTACAAGCTGGAGGGCGACGGCGAGGACACGATCGTCCTCGTCAACGGCCTCGCCGACGACCTGGAAACCTGGGTTCTCCAGGTGGATGATTTCCTGGCCGCGGGTTACCGGGTCCTGCGGTTCGACAACCGGGGCATCGGGTCGAGCTCCAAGCCGGCCGGGCCCTACTCGAGCCGGATGCTCGCCGACGACGCGAAGGCCCTGGCCGATTCGCTCGGCATTACCGGTTTCCACCTGATGGGCGTGTCCATGGGCGGGATGATCGCCCAGGAATACGCGCTCGCTTATCCCGCTGACCTGCGGTCGGTCACCTTCGCGTGCACGTATGCGGCCCCCGGTCCATTCTGTTCACGAATGTTCGCCATGTGGGCCGACATGGCGCCTGTCCTCGGCGTCCCGTTCGTCATGCGGGACGTCACGCTGTGGGCGTTCACGGTGCCATTCTTCGAGCAAAGGACCGCTGAGCTCGAAGAATTCGAAATCGCGATGCGGTACATGGACCAGCCGGTCCACGCGTACCTCGCCCAGCTCGCGGTGATCCAGGCGCACGACACCGCCAGCCGCCTCGGCGAGATCACCACGCCGTCCCTCGTGCTGGCGGGCGAGGAGGACATCCTCATCCCCGTCGCGCTGTCGCGGCGCATCCACGAGGGCATCCCGGGCTCGGAATGGGCGACGACCAAGGGCGGCCACGGCTGCATCTGGGAGCACCCGGCCGAGTTCAACCGGACCTACCTCGACTTCGTCGCCCGGTACAGAAAGGGCTAGAGCCATGGCCACCGTCCCCGAAGCCACCACACCCCGGCCGTCCCTGCCGCGCGGTCAGCTCGGCCTGTTCGGCGTCATCATGCCGGGCGTGGCGCAGGTCGCGCCGGCGTTCAACCTCTTTTTCACCACCGGCCTGATCGTCAGCCTGGCGGGCGCTTCGGCACCGCTGATCTTCCTGATATCGATGGTGGGGATGGTGGCTACGGCGAGCACCCTGGCGCAATTTTCCGGCATCTATCCGAGCGCCGGATCTTTCATCACCTACATCACCCGCGCCATCAGCACCAAAGTGGCGGTCGCGGTCGGCGTGATCACCATCCTCGGCTACATCATCGCTTTCGGCGGCATTTACATATTCGTCGGCAGCTATATCGTCCAGAACGTATTCGGCGATCCCCATGTCTGGGGCCTGACCCAGCTCGTCACCATCGCCTACGGCGTGCTCGTGGTCGCGCCGGTGGTGGTGGGCCTGCGGTTCGGCGTCCGGGTGACCGTCGTGCTGTACGCGTTCGAGGTCATCCTGCTGCTCGTCATGAGCATCACCATCCTGGTCCGGGGCGGTCACGGCGGGCTGTCGGCCACCCCGTTCAGCTGGCCGTCCGGGCATTCCACCGACGTGCTGCTGACGTTCAGCCTGGCCGTCCTGGCCTTCGGCGGCTTCGAGGCGGCCGCCCCGCTGGCCGAGGAGACCCAGAACCCCCGGCGTAACGTGCCGATCGCCGTCATCGGCGCGGTCATCATCAGCGGCGTCATCTACATCGTCGGCTCGTACGCGCTGGTCACCGCGTTCGGGGTAGGGCGCACCGGAGTCCTGGCGGCCGACCCGAACCCGTTCCACACCGCGGCCAGGGCCTTCATCCCGTTCGTCGCCCCGCTCATCACCTGGATCTTCCTGACCAGCGTGACCAGTTCCTACGTGGCGGCCAACACCCAGACTTCCCGGGTGATCTTCGCGGGCGCCCGCGGCGGGCTCTGGAGCAGGACGCTGGCCGAGGTCAGCCCCCGGTTCCGGACGCCCGCCGCCGCCGCGGTCGCGTTCGTCGCGCCCAGCATCGCGATCGGCGTCATCTCCACGGCCTTCACCGACCCGGGCACCGCGTCCGGGTTCCTGTCCACCTACGGGATCCTCGGCCTGGTCATCATGTACCTGGTCGCGAACGTCGCGCTGATCGTGGACTGGGCCCGGCTGCGCCGCCGCGGCGTCCGCAAGAATCCCTGGCTGTGGGTGGTCGTCCCGGTCATCGGGGTGGCCGTGCTGGCCGTCCCCGTCTGGGGCGACCTGCGGCCCGGCCAGGCCAGCCCCTTCAACACGCTGCCCTGGCTGACGATCGCGCTGATCGCCACCGGGATCATTTACGCGCTGGTCCTCGCCCGGCTGCGCCCCCGGGTCCTCGAACTGGCGCCCGCCCTCCTGGAAGGCGGCGACGGCGAGGACCCCGCCCCCGACCGCCTCACCGTCCCCGGCTAACCCGCCCCGGTGATCCTGGTCAGGATCTCCTGCATGTTCTGCGTCAGCGGATCGCCCGGCGGCAATGATCGCTCGGCCCGCGCGATGATGCTACTGAGCAGCGCCAGTGCGTCGCCGGGGCGGCCGGTGGCGTAGTACGCGCGAGCCAGTTCCGCCTGGCAGGCGAGGGTGGTCGGGTGGTCGGCGCCGATGGTGCGCTGGTAGCCCGCGCAGGTGTCCTCGTAGAGCTGCAGCGCCGCGCCCATCCGGCCCGCGGTGAAGTTCGCGGCCGCGAGGCTGCTGCGGGCCTGGAGCGTGTCCGCATGGTCCGGCCCGAGCGTGCCCTCGCGGTCGGCGAGGACCCGCTTGTACTGGGCGATGGCTTGCTTGGTCTGGCCGTCGGCCAGGTAGGCGTCGGCCAGGCCGAGGCCGGCCGCCATGGTGTCGGGATGCTGGGCGCCCAGGGTGCGCTCCCGGTCGGCCAGCGAGTGCCGGTACGAGCGGATCGCCTCCGCGGACCTGCCCGCGGCCCGGGCCGCGGCGGCGTATTCCTCCCGCGCGGCCAGGGTGGCGATGTGATCGGCGCCGCGGACGAGCTCGCTGCCGCTCACGGCCTCTTCCAAGATGATGACGGCATCGTCGGCCCGGCCCATGGCCACCAGGGCACGGCCGAGGCAGACCTTGGCCGCGATGGCGTCCGGGTGGTCGGGCCCGAGCACGCCGGAGCGGCCGTCCAGGACCCGCTGGAACCAGGCGGCGGCCTCCGCCGCCTGCCCGGCCGCCATCAGCGCCTCGCCCAGGTAGCCGGCGATCGTGAGGGTTTCCAGGCTGCCTGAGCCGAGGATCCGCTCGCTGGTCGCGGTGAGCTCGCGCCAGTAACCGACGGCCGGTCCGGTCAGGCCCGCGCGGTCCAGGCTCTGCCCGGCCAGCACCAGGACCGGGTGGCAGCGCTCGTCGGTCCAGATCACGTCGGCGGCGTTCTGCCGCAGGCTCGCGGCGCACGCCCGCAGGTCCGCGGCCAGCCGCGACCGCGGCTCCTCGCCGGGCCACAACTCGAGCAGCGCGTCCGCGGCGGCCAGCGCCGCCCGGTCGTAGACGTCGTCGGGTACGGCCGCGCGGATCACGGCCTGGATCACCGGGCTGATCCGGACCGCCGGCGGCGGGCCGGGGGGATCGACAGTCATCAGCCCCGCCTGCCGCAGGCTGAGGATGGCGTTCCAGGTCCGCTGCGGGTCCGCGGCCGGGTGGCCGGCCCGGGCGCCGCTGTCTTCGGCGAGGTACTGGGTGACGGCTTGCGTGGTGAATACGGCCCCGGGGATCCCGTGGCCGTCCAGCTGGGCGGCCAGGGCCAGCAGCGACCGTATGCTCACCCCCGGCGACAGGTGCTCGGCGTACTCGGCCGAGAACGTCCAGGTGACCGCCGCGGCTGACGGCTCGGCCCGGCCCGCCTCCACCAACTGCTTCTGCCGGTGCGTGAAATGCCGCCGGTAGTCGCGGCAGGACATGCCCGAGGTGGCGATCACCGCGCTGGCGTGGGCCAGCGCGGCCGGCTCGCAGCCGAGGTCCCGCACCAGGTCGATCGCCCCGCTGCGCTGATCCGGGTCGGTGCTGAGACGGCCGGAGAGGCAACCCACGGCCTCGCGCGTGCTGAACGCCGGGACCGGCAGCGTCAGCGCCCGCCACTCGCCGGGTATCGCCGCCGGGTTCGCGGTGGTGATCAGCACCCGGCCCGCCGGGCCGGACGGCCACAGGCCTTCCAGGTCCGCGGCGTCACTCAGGTCGTCGAAGACGACGAGCCACGGCCGGCCGGTCTTGCTGAGCCAGTTGGCGTACCGGACCGCCACCGACTCGGCGTCGCCCGCGCCGCCCGCGCCTATCGCCGTGGCCGCCTGCACGAGGCCGGACAGCACTGACGCCCGGCTGGTGGCCACGACCCAGGTCAGCACGTCAACTCCGGGCGAGCGCCACAGCGACTCGGCGAAGTAACGAGCCAGCTGGGTCTTGCCGCTCGATGCCCGCCAGTCCTGGACGGTCGCACGTAGCTGCTCCGGCACCAGCGCCACGGTGGCTCCGGGCGTCAGCGTCGCGTCCAGGCCGGGCACGGTATCCGGCCTGACCGTAAAGCCCTCGGCCAGCGGGGGCACCGGACCGGACCAGACCGGCCACGTCGCGGCAATACCCTCCTGACCTCCAGGCCCGGCCACCCGCGCCGTACCGTCCCCCGACATCAAATCGTAGCTGCCGGTATGCACCGGGATCCTCCTGATGTGCCCGCTTGGTGCAGTGGCTAACGATACGGCAGTACGTACCGGTACGCCGGAGATCGCCGTCACGAACAGGGCACGGGATTGGCCGGGCAGGCCAGCGGCGCCGGGTGAACCGGAGCTGGGCCCGGCCGGGCAGGATCAGCCGGTCATGTCGAAGTTGGCGAGGACCTTGACCGGCCGCAGCCGGACCACGAGCTCACCTGGCACCGCGTTGCGCTTGCCGAACTCCTCGGCGTGGTCGGCGCCCATGTACCGCGCCGCGATCGCGGTGGCGGTGCGGAGCAGCTCGGCCGGCTCCTCGGATAGCTCGGCCTCGCCCTGGACCTGGACGAACGCGTACGGCGGCTCCTCTAGGTCCACGCACAGGCTGACGCGCGGGTCCCGGGCCAGCGCGCGGCCCTTCGCGGTGTCCTTGCCGGTGTTGAACACCAGGCCGTCGCCGTCGACGACGAACCACACCGGCGCCACCAGCGGCCGGCCGCTGGCGGACAGCCAGCTCAGCTTGCCAGTCCGGGTGCCGTGGCTGAGGAAGTCCCTGACCTCGGGATCGCTGAGCGCGGCCACCTCAGGCCTCGATCGCGTCGCGCCGGCCGAACACCCGTCGTTCCCGCCGCACTGCCGAGGCCACGATCCGGTCCCGCCACGGAGTGCTGACCGCCGCCCGGTAGGAGGGTTCCTCCAGAACCTGCGGGCCGGCTAGGTCATGCAGGGACAGGAACTCGGGCGCCGGCTCGTCCAGGCTCCGGGTCAGCCGGTACCTCCGGATCCGCTGCCAGCCGGGTACCTGCAGCAGCATCGAGATGTGCTCGCCGGCGTACCAGGCGGCCAGCTCCTGCTCCGTCCCGGCGGGCACGGACATGGCCACGGCCAGGACCACGGGCGCCGGCGCGGGCAGCACGTCGAGGCCGTTCAGGCCGATCTGCTCGTAAACCCGCCGGTCCAGCGTGGCCAGCCCGGCCGCCACGGTCCGGTCCCGGTCGCTCGGGTTCTCGCCGAGCGCCCGGTACTCGGGACTGTCGATGACCTCGGGGCCGTCCAGCTCGTACAGGGCGAGCCAGGTCGGCTTCTGCTCATCCAGCGCCCGGTACCGCAGGAGGGTGCGGAACCCGGGCACGGCCAGCCGGGCGGGCCCGTGCTCGTGGTCGTACCAGTCGTGGAACTCCGCCTCGTCGACGGTTCCCGGCTCGGTGTAGACGTAGAAAAGGCCTGCGGCCATCCGCTGTGAACCTCCCGCTAGGCGACATCACGATCGTATGCCAGGTCATGGCAGGAAAAGCGAAGGCCCCGCGACGGCGTACCGTCGCGGGGCCCTGGTGCCTGTCCGGTCTCAGTCGACCGGTGCCGCCATCGGGTTGATCCCCGCCAGGTCGGACTTCTTGACCCGGATCGCCACCACCGTGATGATCAGGGCCAGCAGCGCGATCCCGGCCGAGACCAGGTACCCCTTGGAGAAGCCGGTCGCCAGCGCGTGATCGGATATCGTCTTCTGCAGCGCGGCCGCCTTCGCCGCGGAGATGTGCACGGTGGCGTGCCTGGCCGCCGCGGCCGCGGCGGCCGCCTGCGCGTGGATGCTGTTGGCCACCGCGCTCCACGCCACCGTGCCCAGGATCGCGAGCCCGATCGACCCGCCGACCTGCTGGCCGGTGTTCAGCAGCGAAGACGCCACGCCCGCGTCGTTGTCGCCCACCTTGGACAGCGCGACCAGCGAGATCGGCACGAACAGCAGCCCCAGGCCGAGCGCCGTCACCATCATCGGCCCGAGCAGCCCGGAGGCGTAGTGGCTGTGCTCGGTGATCCGGGACAGCCAGAACATCCCGCCGGTGGCGACCGCGCTGCCGGCCAGCAGCAGCGGCCGGGCGCCGATCCGGGGCACCAGCTGCGACGCGATCGCGGACGCCACCATGACCGTGACGATCATCGGCAGGTAGGCCACGCCCGTCTTCAGCGCGCTGTACCCCCACACGTTCTGCAGGAAGAGCGTGAGGAAGAAGAACATGCCGAACAGCGCGGTGCCGACGCACAGCATGATCAGGTACGACCCAGTGCGGTCGCGGCTGCGCAGCACCCGCATCGGGACCAGCGCGTGCCTGCTGCGCACCTCGATGAACCCGAACGACACCAGCAGCACCGCCGCGGCCGCCAGCGACGCGATCACCTTGGTGTCACCCCAGTGCGACACGCCGTTCGGGGTGGTCCCGGCGCTGGATAGCCCGTAGACGAGGGAGGCGAGGCCGAGGCTGCCGGTGATCGCGCCCGGCAGGTCGAAGGCGCCGCGCCGTCGCTCGGACTCGCGGAGCACGCGGGGGGCGAGGAACGCGAGAACCAGGCCGATCGGCACGTTCACGAAGAACACCCAGCGCCAGTTGAGGTACTGGACCAGCAGGCCGCCCGCGATCAGGCCGACGGCGCCGCCGGCCACGCTCATCGCGGCGTACACGCCCATCGCGCGGTTGCGCGGCGGGCCCTCGGGGAAGGTGACCGCGATCAGCGACAGCGCGGTGGGCGCGGCGAACGCGCCGCCGACGCCCTGCAAGACCCGGGCGCCGAGCAGCCAGGCCTGGCCGGTGGCGAACCCGCCGAGCAGCGAGGCGACCGAGAACAGCAAGATGCCGAAGATGAAGATCCGGCGGCGCCCCAGTAGGTCGCCGGACCGGCCGCCCAGCAGCAGCAGGCCGCCGAAGGCCAGCGCGTAGGCGTTGACGACCCACTCCAGGTTGCTACCGGAGAAGTGGAGCGCGTTCTGGATGTGCGGCAGTGCGACGTTGACGATGGTCGCGTCGAGCACGACCATCAGCTGCGCCGTCGCGATGACGGCGAGGGCCAGGCCCAGCCGGCGCGGCGGGGAGCCGGCCGACGTGGCGGCGCCGGACGCCGCCGCGGTACTGACCTCCCGGGTCGGTTGCCCGGTGTCTGGTGGTGTGGCGGACAAGACAATTCTCCCTAGCTTGAGTCCCTAGGATTCAGGGCGTACCGAACCAGGCCCGCGACCAGGCCGCAGCGCCCGCGGTCACGCGCCGTACTTCGGTGTTAAAAGATTTTTTGGTCCGAACGGACCGAGGTTCCCGTTCCCCGTAAGCTCTTTCCTTCCCCGTGCGGGTCGCCGTCCTCGGTACAGACGACCCTGCGGCTCTCGTCTCATCGCTCAAGACGTCGTAGCCGCCGCAGTTGTGACAATCACCTCCCGCCGCGCGATCGGAGCATCTTCCGCATTAGCCCGAGCAGGCACCGGCGCTCGCCGGTGTCAAGCGCGGTGCACCACGGCGCCTGGGACAGGATCTCGCGGTACAGCCGCTCCCTGACGGCCTCGCCCTCGGGGGTGAGCACGATGTTCTTGCTCCGCCGGTCCCGTAGCGAGGGTTCCCGCCGGGCCAGCCCGTGCTTCTCCAGGGCGTCCGCGATCGAGGTGACGAAGGAAGGGTCGCACGCCATCCGCTGGCCGAGTTCCTTCATCGTCATCGGGGCATCGAGCTTGAGCAGGGCGATGGCGTCGCTGCCATTCATCCCGAACTCGGTCGCGATGCGCTGGCCGAGCTCGTGGAAGTGCTTGAAGAGCTCGGGAAGGGTGTCGCTGATCTGCTGGTTGAGCTGGTCATCGGTCAGCGGCTCCACGTGAGCGACCGGCTCGGCGTCGTTGACCACCGCGTCTCGGACTACCCCGTCCGAAACCGCCGTGTCGAGTACCACCCCCGGGTGCTCGTGCATGTCGCTCACCTCCGCTCAGATCTCTGAGAGCCTCAATTTCTGAGACGCTCAACCTTTGAGTAGCTCAACTATATTTCCGCCTGCTGGTGCAAGCAAGTCAATAACGGGCAGAATCCCTGCGAACCTGCCGCCGCACAACTGGTAACGGGCCTGCGGCGTCTTAACTTCCGGATGTTCATGTGAAGGAAGGCACACGCGATGGCGAAAGACCAGGGGCGACGCGAGTTCCTGCGGCTGGCGGCGGTGGCCGGAGGGGGCGGGCTGCTCGCCTCGTGCAGCCGGGGCGGCATGTCCGGCACGTCGGGCTCCGGTACCAGCGCGGCTATGGGCAGCACAGCCCAGAGCGCCCGCGCGGTCACCGCTCCGCGGGCCGCCGCGTCACCGCGGCCCGCCGACTGGACCGCCCTCGGCCACGACCTGTCCGGGCCGCTGGTCCGCCCGGGCGAGGCCGCCTACACCGTGTCCAAGCGACTGTTCGACCCGCGGTTCGACTCGCTGCACCCGGCCGGCATCGCCTACTGCCGCAACCCGCATGACGTGTCCACCTGCCTGGCCTTCGTGCGCAAGTTCGGGATTCCGGTGGCCGCCCGGTGCGGCGGTCACAGCTACGCCGGCTGGTCCTCGAGCAGCGGCCTGATCATCGACGTGACCCGGATGTCGGGGGTGAACGTCAGCGGGAGCACCGCTGTCGTCGGCGCGGGCACCAAGCTGATCGACTTCTACAGCGGTCTCGCCGCGCACGGACGCGGGGTGCCGGGCGGCTCCTGCCCGACGGTCGGCATCTCCGGGCTTACCCTGGGCGGCGGCATCGGCGTGGTCTCCCGCGCCTACGGGACGACCAGTGACAACGTGAAGTCGCTGCAGATCGTCACGGCCGACGGCCAGATCAGGACGTGTAATGCCAGCCAGAACGCCGACCTGTTCTGGGCCTGCCGCGGCGGGGGCGGCGGCAACTTCGGGGTGGTCACCTCGTTCACTTACCGCACCCACCCGGTCGGGAACATCGTGCTGTTCTTCCTGTCCTGGCCCTGGTCCCAGGCCGCCCGGGTGATCTCGGCCTGGCAGCACTGGGCGCCGCACGCCCCGGACGCGCTCTGGTCGAACCTGCACCTGTCCGCGGCCCGGGGCGGCTCGGTTCCCTCCATCCAGGTGGGCGGCACCTACCTGGGCAGCATCAGCGGGGCCGCCGCCCAGCTGGAGAAGCTGTACGCGGCGGCCGGGTCGCACCCGTCCTCGCCGTTCATGGAGACCACCAGCTGGCTGCACGCGATGCTGGTGGAGGCGGGCTGCGCCAGCCTCACCGTGAACCAGTGCCACCTGCCTACCCAGAACCCGGCCGGCCGGCTCGCACGGGCCTCGGAATACGCCAAGTCCGACATCTTCACCAAGCCGCTGAGCAGCCGCGGGATCGCGGCCTTGCTGGCCGGCGTGACGAAGTTCCAGCGGGCCGGCGGCGCGTCCGGCGCGTCCGGCGGCATCGCGTTCGACGCGCTCGGCGGCGCGGTCAACCGGGTCGCCCCCGGCGCCACCGCGTTCGTGCACCGCAACGGGCTCTTCCAGGCCCAGTACACGACCACCTGGCCGGCCGGCGCGCCCGCCGCCGCGGTGGCCCGCCAGCACGCCTGGCAGCAGTCGTTCTGGCAGTCGATGCGGCCCTACGCCAGCGGCCAGGCCTACCAGAACTACATCGACCCGGCGCTGGCCAACTGGCGGCAGGCCTACTACGGTGCTAACCTCACCCGGCTCACTCAGGTCAAGGCCAAGTACGACCCGCATCGCGTGTTCACGTTCCCGCAGGCCATCTAGGGTGGTCCTGCGCACCGGCGCGGGGCGGGCATGATGGTATCTCCGCAATTGTTGATATCTGTTCCCGTACGCTAGCTACCCTCCCGTCACGTCAGCTCGCATCACTGATGTAGGACCCAATGACAAGCAATGCTGAACTCCAGGCCGCGGCCGTCGCCGACGGCGATGAGCAGGTCCAGGTACTGCTCGTCGAAGACGACGACGGCGACGCGCTGCTGGTCGGCGAGTTGCTGCGCGAAGTGGGAGCCTCCATCGTCGTGCGCCGGGCGCGGTCGCTCACTCAGGCCAAGGGCCTGATCGCCGGCGCGGCTTGCGTGCTGCTCGACCTGGGCCTGCCGGATTCGCAGGGCCTGAACGGGCTCCGGCAGCTGCTTCAGCAGGAGCCGGAGGCGGCCGTGGTCATGCTGACCGGCCAGGCCAGCGAGCACCTGGGGGAGCAGGCGGTCCGCGCCGGCGCCCAGGACTACCTGGTCAAGGGGGACGTCGCCGGGCACCAGCTGAACCGGGTCATCCGGTACGCGGTCGAGCGGCGGCGCGCCGAGGAAGCGCAGCGCGCGCTGCACGTGGCGCAGATCCACGCCCAGGAGAACGCCCGGCTGGAGCGCGGCCTGCTGCCGTCGCCGCTGCTGACCGACCCGCGGCTGAGCGTGGCGGCCCGCTGCCTGCCCGGCGGCCAGCACCACCTGCTCGGCGGCGACTTCTACGACGTGGTCGAATCCGCCGACCGCTGGGTGCACGCCCTCATCGGCGACGTGTGCGGCCGCGGCCCGGCCGAGGCCGCGCTCGGCGTCTGCCTGCGGGTCGCGTGGCGGACCATGATCCTGGCCGGGCGTCCCGCCGAGGAGATCATGGCCACGCTCAGCGAACTGCTCGAGCACGAGCGCCAGGACGACACCATGTTCGCCACGATGTGCATGATCTCGGTCCAGCCGGACCGGACCAGCGGCCGGGTCCGGATGGCCGGCCACCTGCCGCCGATGCTGCTCAGCCGCGGCGGCGTCGCCGAGTTCCCGACCCGCCCGGCCGCGCCGCTCGGCCTGTCCGAGGTGCGGGACTGGCCGGAAACCCGGATCCAGCTCGACGGCAGCTGGTCGATACTGCTCTTCACCGACGGGCTTATCGAGGGCCGGATCGGGCAGGGGGCAGAACGGCTCGGCAGTGAAGGACTGATGGACCTCCTCCGGGAGGTCCCTAGCATTCCGGGCAAGCCCCGGGAAGAGCAGCTCGACCAGCTGATCGACCGTGTCCGCCAGCTCAACGGAGGGAACCTGGACGACGACCTGGCCGTCCTGGCTCTCGGTTTCTCGTCCCCCGCGAACCATGACTGACGTCTTCGCCAGGCGCCGCGAAAACTCGTCGCGGCGCTGGCCGCTGAGCCGGATCGTCGGCGTGGCCCTGCTGGTCCTGCTGCTGTTCTCGGTGGCGGCCGTCGTGGGGGGCGGCCTCGCGCTGCTCACCCTGCACGACAACCGTGAGCGGGTGGTCACCACCATCGACCCGGCCGCCCTCCAGGTCCAGCGGCTCGACACCGCCCTGGTCAACCAGGAAACCGGCGTGCGCGGTTACGCGCTCAGTGCCCAGAAGGACTTCCTGAGCCCGTACAACGACGGCCTGGCCATGGAGAAGAGCTCCCTCGCGGCCCTGCGCGCTGTCATCGGCCAGCTCCCGGCGTCGGCCGCGACCGACCTGCGGAGCGTAACCACGCAGGCGCGGTTCTGGCGCACTCACTACGCGCAGCCGACTATCAGCCGGGTCAGCCAGACCAAGAAGCCGGCCACCGGGGCCGCTACCGTGGCCGGCAAGGCCGACTTCGACGCCCTGCGAGCCAAGATAGCCATGCTTCAAGGTGATGTCGCGGGCGCGCGGGCCCACGCCGTCGCGGCCCTGAACGACTCGGCCACCGTGCTGGACGCCGTGTTCATCGCCGTCGCGGCCGGCCTGGCCGCCACCGTGGTGCTGCTGGCCATCGGCCTGCGGGCGGCCGCGATCCGGCCGCTGCACCGGCTCGCGGCCGAGGCCCGCCTCGTGGCGGACGGTAACTTCGACCGCCGGGTCGCCCTGGTCGGACCCCGGGAAGTGACCGACCTGGCCGCGGACGTGAACACCATGCGCGAGCGCATCCTGCAGGCGCTGGCCGAGTCGCAGCATGCCAACGCCCTGCTGCAGGAGCACACCGAGGAGCTGGAGCGCTCGAATTCCGAGCTCGAGCAGTTCGCCTACATCGCGTCGCACGACCTGCAGGAGCCGCTGCGCAAGGTGGCCAGCTTCACCCAGCTGCTGCAGCGCCGCTACGCGGGCCAGCTCGACGCCCGGGCCGATCAGTACATCGAGTTCGCGGTGGACGGTGCCAAGCGGATGCAGGCGCTGATCAACGACCTGCTCCAGTACAGCCGGGTGGGCCGGTCGGCGCGCGAGCCCTCCCTGGTCTCCAGCGAGGCCGCGCTCGCGCAGGCCCGGGCCAACCTGACCACGGCGATGGAGGAGACCGGCGCCACCGTGGAGAGCGGGCACCTGCCGCTGGTGCTGGCCGAGCTGACGCTGCTCACCGCGGTGTTCCAGAACCTGCTCGGCAACGCGCTGAAGTTCAGCGGCGGCAAGCCGCCGCGCATCGTCGTCACCTGCACCAAGGACGAGCCGTTCTGGCGGTTCTCCTTCGCCGACAACGGCATCGGGATCGAGCCGGAGTACGCTGACCGCATCTTCGTGATCTTCCAGCGGCTGCACGAGCGGAGCGCCTACCCGGGCACCGGCATCGGACTGGCCATGACCAAGAAGATCATCGAGTATTTCGGCGGCAAGATCTGGCTCGACACGACCTACACCGAAGGCTCCCGGTTCCTGTTCACGGTCCCAATGCCGGCTGAGACGATGGAACCGGACGCGGCGGACATCAAGCCCGAATCATCGGGGACACTAACCGACGAAGCGGCCGATGCGCTGCTCCGCGAAGACGAGGAAGCCGATGACTGAGTATGACGAGGCCAGGGTGATCGACGTTCTGCTGGTGGAGGACGACGAGGGTGACGTCCTGATGACCAGGGAGGCTTTCGAGCACTACAAGATCCAGAACCGGCTGCACGTGGTCAGCGACGGCGAGCAGGCGCTGCAGTTCCTGCGCCGGGAAGGCCAGTACGCCGACGCGCCGCGGCCGGGCCTGGTCCTGCTCGACGTCAACCTGCCCCGGCGCAGCGGCATGGAGGTGCTGGCCGAGCTGAAGCAGGACGACGACCTGCTGACCATCCCGGTGATCATGCTCACCACCTCGCAGGCCGAGGAGGACATCGTGCGCAGCTACGCGCTGCACGCCAACGCGTTCGTCAGCAAGCCCGTCGACTTTGAGCACTTCATCGAGGCCATCCGGCAGATCGATACGTTCTTCCTGAACCTCGTCAAGCTGCCGGTTTCCTTACCCAGGCCAGGCTCGGCCGGATAGCCGCCTAGACCGGGATCGACAGCAGGGTCCGGCCGTTCACCACGTCGATGTCGATCCGGGCCAGGTCACCGCGCGGGATCGCGGCGCCGCCCTGGATCACCAGGTGAGCCGGATGGCCGGGCACGCCGTCGCCCGGGGCGGGCACCAGCCAGCCCATGACCACCCGCCGCTCCCCGGATTTGGACACGGCCACCGCCTCGCATTCCACCGGCCCGTGCACCTTCGACAGGTCCAGGGTGACCACGGTGCCCCAGGCCTTGGCCTGCAGACCGACGGTGCCGGCCGCGCCCGTGCCGGGATCGGTGGCGGAGTGCAGCTGGCCCGCGATGGCCACGGCGGGAGCGCCCGGACCGCCGTGCTGCGACGCCGCCGCGACGCCGACGCCGATGCCCCCGCCGATCAGCACGATGCCGGCCGCCGCGCCCACCGCGACCTGCCAGCGCCGGTGCTGGCGCTGCCTGGTGGCGCGACGGTGGATGAGCTGGGTGACGTCCGCCCCGCCGGCCTGGGGGTCCGCGGCCCGCGGCGCGGTTCCAGCCGCGGCGCCCACCGGCTCGACTCCCTTGAGCAGGGCCGCCATCGGCGACAGCTCGGCCAGTTCGGCCGCGCAGGACTCGCAGCCTGCCAGGTGGTCCTCGAACGCCCGGCGGTCCCGCTCATCGAGCAGGCCCATCGAGTAGGCGCCGACTTCGGTGTGCACGGTCATACCGGCACCCCCCGTTCGGCTAGGACCACCCGGAGCGCCTTGAGCGCGTAATACACTCGCGACTTTACCGTGCCGACCGGGATCCCGAGGATCTCGGCCGCCTCGTTGACGGTGCGGTCCCGCAGGATG
>JAJKHX010000275.1 GCA_021154785.1 Nocardiopsis sp. | reverse complement strand
CTGCAGGACATCAGCGAGGTCGAGTACCGGGCGCTTCGGCTCGAGCGGGTGGTGCTGATCGGGGTGTGGGCCGAGGGCAGCCTGGCCAGCGCGGAGAACTCGCTCAGGGAGCTGAGCGCGCTGGCGGAAACGGCTGGCTCGGAGGTACTCGACGGCCTCATCCAGCGGCGCAGCCGGGTCGACGCCGCCACCTACGTGGGTTCCGGCAAGGCGCGCGAGCTGGCGGACATCGTGGCCGCGACCGGGGCTGACACCGTCATCTGCGACGGTGAGCTCTCCCCGAGCCAGCTGCGCCGCCTGGAAAGCATCGTCCAGGTCAAGGTGGTAGACCGGACCGCGCTGATCCTGGACATCTTCGCCCAGCACGCACGCAGCCGCGAGGGCAAGGCCCAGGTGGAGCTGGCCCAGCTGCAGTACATGCTGCCCCGGCTGCGCGGCTGGGGCGAGTCGCTGTCCCGGCAGGCGGGCGGCCGGGTAGCCGGCGGCGGCGGGATCGGTACCCGCGGTCCCGGCGAGACCAAGCTGGAGACCGACCGGCGGCGGCTGCGGGCGCGCATCTCCCGCCTGCAGAAGGACATCAACGCCATGTCGACGGGCCGGAAGGTCCAGCGCAGCCAGCGGGTCCGCCATGACGTGCCGTCGGTGGTCATCGCCGGCTACACCAACGCGGGCAAGTCGAGCCTGCTCAACCGGCTCACCGGCGCCGGGGTGCTAGTCGAGGACGCGCTGTTCGCGACGCTGGACCCGGCCGTCCGCCGGGCCGAGACGCCATCCGGGCGGGCGTTCACGCTGACCGACACCGTCGGGTTCGTCCGGCACCTGCCGCACCAGCTGGTCGAGGCGTTCCGCTCCACGCTGGAGGAGACGGCCGAGGCCGACCTCATCATCCACGTCGTGGACGGGTCCGACGCCGAGCCGGAGGCGCAGCTCGCCGCGGTCCGCGGCGTGCTGGCCGAGATCGGCGCGGCGCACGTGCCGGAGCTCGTGGTGGTCAACAAGATCGACTCCGCCGACCCCGTGATCCTGCAGGGCCTGCGCGCGCGGGAGCCGGGCAGCCTCAGCGTCTCCGCCCTGACCGGAGCCGGCCTGAACACGCTGCGCGACGCCATCGAGGCCGCCCTGCCGCGGCTCGACGTCCAGGTCCGGGTGACCGTGCCGTACAGCCGCGGTGACCTGGTCGCGCGGGCCCACGCCGAGGGTGAGGTGCTGGCCGCCGAGCACGTCGAGGACGGCACCCTTCTGGAGGCGCGCGTCCCGCCGGGCCTGGCCGCCCAGCTCGAGGCAGTCCAGCTCGAGGCCGCACCGGCTGAGGCGGCACCGCTCTAGGCGGCGCCGGACGTTTGTGTCCCGGTCCAGCGTGATAGTCGTCACGTCTGACCGGTTTTTATCGCTGACTAAGGGAGCTAAAACCGCGCGAGCGGTTAACGTTCTGCATTTTGCCGAAAGGCTTGTCTGCGGTGGTTGCGGTGCAATAGCGTATCTGAATCGATATGTTGGCTGCCGCACCTGTTCGGCCTGTACCAAGATCGGCACCGGCGTCATCGCGTGGTAGGCAGCAATGCTCGTTTAGTGTTCGCCCGGTTACCGGGCGTACACATATCATGGCAGGTGAACGCTCATGGCTCATGGGGTCACCAGTCCCGGGGGGGACCGCCGGGTGGCTGTTCGGCTGCTGACCAATATCGGCCGGCTGTGGACTGGCTCGGAGATCCTGAGCAACGCCGCCATCGTGACCGGCGACGACCGCATCGCCTGGGTCGGTCCCTCGGCTGAACTGCCGCAGCGCATCCCCGGGGTCATCGACGACATCGTCGACGTGGACCACGTGGAGAACCTGGGCGGCGGCCTGGTCACCCCCGGGCTGATCGACGCTCACAGCCACCCGGTCTACGCGGGCAACCGCTGGGCCGAGCTCGCCATGCGGTCCAACGGCTCGTCGGTCGCGGAGATCAACGCCGCCGGCGGCGGGGTGAACTCGACCGTCACCGTGACCCGGGGCACCGACCCCTGGACGCTCTGCAACGGCGTGCGCCTGCGGCTGGGCCGCTGGCTGCGGTCCGGGACGACGACCCTCGAGGCCAAGACCGGGTACCACCTGACCAGGGACGGTGAACTGGCCGACGTCCGGATGCTGCGCGGGCTCGAAGGCGAGCCGGGCATGCCGCGGATCCACGTCACGTTCATGGCCGCGCACACGGTGCCGCCGGAATTCTTCGGCCGCCGCCCCGACTACATCGACGCGGTCAGCTCCTGGTGCGCGGATGCCGCCGCCGTGGGCGCCGACAGCGTCGACGTGCTGTGCGAGAAGAGCCAGTTCTCCGAGGACGAGGCGCGCTGGATCCTCAACGCCGGCCGCCGCTCCGGCCTGCTGCCCCGGCTGCACGCCTGCGGCGACTCGCGCACCGGGGCGGCCCGGCTGGCCGCCGAGCTCGGCTGCGCGTCCGCTGACCTGCTGCACCAGGCCGACGACGACGACGTCGCGGCGCTGGCTCAGGCCGGCGTGGCCGCCGTGGTCTGCCCGGGCACCGCCCTGCAGACCAGCGCCCGGCCGCCGGTGCGCGCCCTGCTGGACCGGGGCGTCGCCGTCGCGCTCGGCTCTGACCACACCCCGGGCGGCACCGGCATCACCTCGATGGCCCTGATCATCTCGCTGGCCGTGTCCTACCTCGGGATGAGTGTCGAGGAAGCGCTGCGGGCGGCCACCATCGGCGGCGCCCACGCGCTGCGCGCCACCGACCGCGGCGCCATGGTCCGCGGCCGGCTCGCCGACATGGTCCTGTGGGACGCCGACCACGAGGGCGCCTTCGTGTGGTCCTACGGCCTGACCCCGCGCCGCGTCTGGCTCGGCGGCGAGCCGATCCCGGCCTAGGCTGCCGCGTCCGTTCGGCGCGCGCCCCGTCGGCATGGCATGCTGCGGTCTATGGCTGCGCGCACCGCGGTAACCCTGGAAATCGTCCCCGTCACGCTCATCGTGGGCGAGGAGGAGTTCCTCGTCGACCGGGCCGTGCACGACCTGATCGCGGCGGCCCGCGATACCGCCGGCGGCGGGGATGTCCACGACACCCAGGGATCCGAGCTCAGCCCCGGCGAGCTGGCGTCGCTCACCTCGCCGTCGCTGTTCGGCGGCGGCCTCGTGGTCGTCGTCAGGGCCGCCCAGAACGCCAGCAAGGACGTGGCCGCCGAGCTAGCCCGGTACGCCCGGAACCCCGCGACCGACGTGGTCCTGGTGCTCACGCACGCCGGCGGCGCCAAGGGCAAGGAACTGCTGGCCGCGACGCGGGGCTCCGGTGCGCGGGTGATCGAGTGCCCGAAGGTCACCAGGTTCGCCGAGCGGCTCGATTTCATCCGGTCGGAATTCCGCCGCGCGGGCGCCCGGGCCGACGACGGCGCGGCCCGCGCGCTGCTCGACGCGGTGGGTTCGGACCTGCGGGAGCTCGCCGCCGCCTGCGACCAGCTGGCCACCGATGCGCAGGACGCCGGGGGCGGCATCGACGAGACGGTCGTGGCCCGGTACTACCGGGGCCGGGCCGAGGCGACCGGCTTCACGGTCGCCGACCGGGCCGTGGAGGGAAACCTCGCGCAGTCGCTCGAGCAACTGCGCTGGGCGCTGGCCACGGGCGTGTCCCCGGTCCTGATCTGCAGCGCGCTGGCCCAGGGGGTCCGGCTGCTCGGCCGGGTCGGATCCGCGCCCCGCGGCGCCAGCAGCGTGTCACTCGCGGCCGAGGTCGGCGCGCCGCCCTGGAAGATCGACCGGGTCCGCCAGCAGCTTCGCGGCTGGCACCCGGACGGCATCGCCCGCGCCCTGCACGCCGTCGCCGAGGCGGACGCCCAGGTCAAGGGCGAAGCGGTCAGCGCCGCCTACGCCCTGGAACGGGCGATCCGCCGCATCGCCGCCGCCCGCACCGCCCGCAACCAGTAACCGCCGGGCCCGCATGCGTGACTGCTGGTTCTCCTGAACCCAGTGAGACGTCTGCCGGGCGGTAAGCCCTCAGTATTCGTGACCCTACGGCACCAGGCACTGACATCACCGAGCGCCCAGGCACTGACGTCACGGAACGACAAGAAGATCGTTCGTCAGCTCGTGCCGCCAAAGCGACCGCGAACTGACGAACGATCGTGCCGTGCCGCGAAACGCCGCAGCTAGCTAGCCTGCAGCTCGGCGAAGCGCCTGGCGATGGCCGACTTGCGGTTCGCCGCCTGGTTCTTGTGGATGACGCCCTTGCTCGCCGCCTTGTCCAGCTGGCGGCAGGCGACCCGCAGCGCGGTGCCGGCGTCGTCGAGGTTCCCCGCGTCCGCGGCCTCGCGGAACTTGCGGACCGAGGAGCGCAGCGTCGACTTCGCGGCCTTGTTCCGCTGGTGCGCCTTTTCGTTTTGCTTGTTGCGCTTAATCTGAGACTTTATGTTCGCCACGCGTGAGAGTCCTTCAGGGTTGGCTGGAAGTGCCGCGACGAAATAGCTTATCCGAGCCGGGACCCCAGACTCAACCGAAGCCGGGACTCCGCACTCAAACCGACGAGTCCGGCGAGGGCAGTAGGCCGGGCATGGGATCATGGAACGTCCAGGCTGCTAGCCGGCCTGGGACCTCGAGGCCGCTAGCCGGCGAGAAAACCCGAACGGATGCGCGTGTCACCACCTACCCCCACCAGCCAGCCGGTCCAGAAGAACCGGCCTGGCCAGGCGGTCCGCAACACCCCGGCCCACACCGATCAGGCCGTGATCAGGAACTTCTGCATCATCGCGCACATCGATCACGGCAAGTCGACGCTGGCCGACCGGATGCTGCAGTACACCGGCGTGGTGGAAGGCCGCCAGATGCGGGCGCAGTACCTGGACCGGATGGACATCGAGCGCGAGCGCGGCATCACGATCAAGAGCCAGGCCGTGCGGCTCCCCTGGACCAGCGGTAACGAGCAGTACGTGCTCAACCTCATCGACACCCCCGGGCACGTGGACTTCAGCTACGAGGTCTCCCGCAGCCTGGCCGCCTGCGAGGGAGCCGTCCTGCTGGTCGACGCGGCCCAAGGCATCGAGGCGCAGACGCTGGCCAACCTGTACCTGGCGCTCGACGCCGACCTAAAGATCATCCCGGTGCTGAACAAGATCGACCTTCCGGCCGCCCAGCCCGACCGCTACGCCGCCGAGATCGCCGGCATCATCGGCTGCGACCCCGGCGAGGT
>JAJKHX010000274.1 GCA_021154785.1 Nocardiopsis sp. | reverse complement strand
CTGAGCAGCTCGACCGGGACCGGCATGACCAGCGTGCTGTTCTTCTCGCCGGCCACCTCGACCACGGTCTGCAGCAGCCGCAGCTGCAGCGCGGCCGGGTCACGGGCCATCACGTTGGCCGCGGCGGCCAGCCGCTTGGACGCCTGGTACTCACCGTCGGCGGTGATGATCCTGGCGCGCCGTTCCCGCTCCGCCTCGGCCTGCCGCGACATGGACCGCTTCATGCCCTCGGGCAGCGAGACGTCCTTGATCTCGACCCGCTCGACCCGGATGCCCCACGGGCCCTCGGTCGGCTCGTCGATGATCCGCCGCAGTTCCCGGTTGACGCTTTCCCGCTCGGCGAGCAGCTGGTCCATCTCGGACTGGCCGATGATCGACCGCAGCGAGGTCTGGGCCTGCTGGGAGATGGCGAACATGTAGTTCTGCACGTTAACCGTGGCCTTGATCGGGTCCACCACCCGGAAATACACCACCGCGTCCACCCGGACGCTCACGTTGTCCCTGGTGATGCCCTCCTGAGCGGGCACCGCCATGGCGACGATCTGCATGTTGACCTTGGCCAGCCGGTCCCCGACCGGCCGGATCACGTGCAGGCCGGGCCCGCGTAGCTCGGGCAGGACCTGCCCGAACCGGTAGATGACGCCCTTCTCGTACTGCTGAACCACCTTGAGCGAACGCGCGGCTGCGATTATCCCGAGTATGACCAGGATCACGATGACGGCGAATACTGCACCCACCGGGATCACCTCTCTTCCTGTAACCCAAGAGTAGTGACAAAGGCATCGTGCTAACCACGCCCGCCGAACCATCAGGTATCAGTACGGAGATAGCCTCCGTGAGGGGAGAGTAAATGGAGGCTGCATCGGCATGACCACGAGGGATACCGACTGGGACGGCGTGCGGCTGCACGTGGTGACGGGCAAGGGCGGCACCGGCAAGACCACGGTGGCGGCGGCGCTGGCGCTCGCCCTGGCCAGCGCCGGCCGCAAGGTCCTGCTGATCGAGGTCGAGGGCAGGCAGGGCATCGCCCGGCTCTTCGACTGCCCGCCGCTCCCGTATGAGGAACGCAAGGTCGCGACCGGCCTGGGCGCCAGGGGCTCCGGGCCGGGCGGTGACGTCTACGCGCTGGCCGTCGACCCGGAGGGCGCGCTGCTCGACTACCTGGAGATGTTCTACAACCTGCGCCGTACAGGCAAGGCGCTGACCAGGCTCGGCGTGGTCGACTTCGCCACCACCATCGCCCCCGGCCTGTCCGACGTGCTGGTCACCGGCAAGGCGACCGAGGCGGCCCGGCGGCGGGTGAACCGCCGCGACGACTCCCACGTGTACCACGCGGTGGTGATGGACGCGCCGCCCACCGGGCGGATCAGCCGCTTTCTCGACGTCAGCACCGAGGTCGGCAGCCTGGCCAAGGTAGGCCCGATCCGGACGCACGCGGACACGGTGGCGCGGGTGATCAGGTCACCGCAGACGGCGGTGCACTTCGTCACCACGCTCGAGGAGATGCCGGTGCAGGAGACCCTGGACGGCATCACCGACCTGAGCGAGCGGACCGGCGGCGCCATCCGGCCCGGCGGCATCTTCATCAACATGGCCCGCCCGGCCATGCTCGATGACGCCGACCTGGCCGCGGCCGCCGACGGCACGCTGGATGTCACCGAGCTGGCGGTCAGCCTGAAGGCGGCCGGGATCAGCGACAACCACGGGCTCGCGGCGGACCTGATGACCGAGCTCGGGGAGCACGCGCAGCAGGTGGCGCTGCAGAACCGGGAACGGGACGAGCTGCTTACTTCCGGGCACCCGCACTACGAGCTGCCGATGATCCCGGAGGGAATCGACCTGGCCAGCCTCTACCAACTGGCCACCGCGCTCAGGGACCAGGGGGCTGCGTAACCGATGGCACCCGTACGGCTCGATATGGACCGGCTCATCGACGACCGCCGGACGAGGATCATCGTCTGCTGCGGGTCGGGTGGCGTCGGCAAGACCACGGCCGCGGCCGCCATCGGCCTGCGCGCCGCCGAGCGCGGCCGGCAGGCGTGCGTGCTCACCGTCGACCCGGCCCGGCGGCTGGCCCAGTCGATGGGCCTGACCTCGCTGGACAACACCCCGCGGGAGGTGGACGGGGTGGATACCGGCGGCGGCGGCAGCCTGCACGCGATGATGCTCGACATGAAGCGGACGTTCGACGAGATCGTCGAGGCACACTCCGATCCGGACCGGGCCGCGCAGATCCTGGCCAACCCCTTCTACCAGTCGCTGTCCTCCAGCTTCGCCGGGACGCAGGAGTACATGGCGATGGAGAAGCTTGGCCAGCTCAGGCGGGCCGACGAGTGGGACCTCATCGTGGTGGACACGCCGCCCAGCCGGTCCGCCCTGGACTTTCTCGACGCGCCGCAGCGTCTCGGACGGTTCCTGGACGGCCGGCTGATCCGGCTGCTGACCGCTCCGGCCAAGACCGGGATGTCGGCCATGCGGGTGCTGAACGCCGGGTTCGCCATGATGACCGGCGCGCTGACCAGGATCCTCGGTGCGCAGGTGCTCAAGGACGCGCAGACGTTCGTCACCGCGTTTGACACCATGTTCGGCGGCTTCCGCGAGCGCGCCGAGGCGACGTACCGGCTACTCCAGGCGCCGGGCACGGCGTTCCTGGTGGTGGCGGCGCCGGAACCGGACGCGCTGCGCGAGGCGTCCTACTTCGTGGAGCGCCTCGACGCCGAGCGGATGCCGCTCGCCGGGCTCATCCTCAACCGGATCCATACCTCGCAGGCCGGACGGCTGAGCGCCGCACGGAGCCTGGCCGCCGCCGAGACCCTGGAAACCCAGGACCGGCCGAACGAGGCTGGGTCCGACGCCCCGCGCAACACGATCGCCATCGCGGCGTTGCGGATGCACGCGGAACGCATGCACCTGAGCAAGCGGGAGCGACGGCTGGCCGAGCACTTCACCTCGGCTCACCCGGCGATCCCCGTCGCGGAGGTCATCGCGCAGCCCGAGGACGTCCATGACCTCGCGGGGCTGCGGGTAGTCGGGACGATACTGTCCCGGCCAGGCTCGTGAGCCTGGCCGGGACAGTATCGCTAACCCTGAGCGGATTAGGCCCTTTGATCAGATGTGATCTTGGCTGAGGTGCGGCCTGGCGACGCTGCCTAGACCGCGCTGAGCGGCGCTTCATCGGGCTGCTCAGATCGGGGGCCCAGATTAGGGCTATTCAGCCCGGATTGCTCAGCTGTGCCTGTTCAACTGAACTTGCTCAACTGTGCCTGCTCAGCTGGCGACGAGCTCGTCGATCGACTGCCGCTCGTACTCGTCGCGGGCGCGCTCGAGCAGCTCGCGCCACGAGGTCACGTCCGGGCGCCGACGGAGCAGGGCACGCCGCTCCCGCTCGGTCATCCCTCCCCAGACGCCGAACTCGATTCCGTTGTCGAGCGCATCCGCAAGGCACTCCGTGCGCACCGGGCATCCCCGGCAGATCAGCTTCGCGCGATTCTGCGCTGCTCCCTGGACGAACAGTTCGTCAGGGTCGGTTCCCTTGCATGCGGCGCGTGTGGTCCAGTCAGTGATCCACATGTGCCCACTCCTCTTGATCGTCGGTACGCGAACGCCCGACGGTCGTCTCGATGGGGTTGCGATCCCGGGGTCAGTGCGTGCGGCCGCCCTGCCCACGGTTATCTGTTCGTGATCCAGCAACTTACGGAAGTCCGGGCCCCGTGCCAAGACCCCGACATGGCCATTTACCAAATAGTTCTCACGGACTATATGGACGCGTGAAAATAGTCACTCTGCGGACTTGCGTATGTTCATACTGTGACATTTGCGTCCGGAATGCCGCCTGTAGGTGACATAACGTAATAATTCCGTTTTAGCTGAGGTTAAGCGAACCTCAGGAGACTCGGTCGCCCGACGCTACGAATGTCCGTTACGAGGGCTCTCCCTACTGCCCAACGCGGCGTACCCTGAGTCGCGTGCAGCGTGGAGAGACGATTTTCACCCGGACGAGCGTCCTCGGACGCCTCGTCGTATTCGCAGCCATCGCCGGGTTGCTCGCCGCGGCCATGGTGATTCCCATCGTGGCTGCCACCGGGGTCCTCGTCAGGAACCAGGCGGATAAGTTCACCACCTTGTCACTGAACACCCAGGGCCTCCCGCAGCGGTCGGAGATCCTGGACCGGAACGGCCACCGCCTCGCCTGGGTGTACAGCGTCGACGTGCCGTTTTACACGAGCCCCACCCGGGCGAGCGAGCTCAAGTACGGTGGCTGGGACCGCGCGCCGGTCGCTTACGGCCAGATTTCCCCGAACATGGTGAACGCGCTGGTCGCCATCGAGGACTCCCGGTTCTGGGAGCACGGCGCGATCGACCTGCGCGGCACCGTCCGGGCCGCGGTGAACGACCTCCAGCACAAGCCGGTCCAGGGCGGTTCCACCCTCGCCCAGCAGTACGTGAAGAACGTGCTCCTGCTCACGGCCGAGAAGGCGGCGAACACCCAGGCGCTGAATGCCGCGAAGGAAGACACGCTGAGCCGCAAGCTGAACGAGCTGCGGATGGCGGTGGCCGCCGAGCACGCGCAGTCCAAGCAGGACATCGTGGCCGGCTACCTCAACGACGCCTTCTTCAACAACAACGCCTACGGGATCGAGGCCGCCGCCGAGACGTACTTCGGCACCAGCGCGGCCAAGCTGTCGGTGACTCAGGCCGCCACGCTGGCCGGCATCGTGGAAAACCCGTCCCGCTACGACCCCCGGACGAATCCTGCGCTGGCCTTGACCCGGCGCAACACCGTACTGGCCCGGATGGCCCAGACCAACAACGGGCTCAGTCCCGCGCAGGCCACCGCCGAGGAGGCCAAGCCACTCGGCCTGAAGTTTTCCGTCCCGGAGAGCGGCTGCGAGTCGGCTTCGGTGGGCACGGCGGGTTTCTTCTGCCAGTACGTGGAGGAAGTCTTCCTGCGTAACCCGGCCTACGGCAAGACGCCGATGGACCGGGCCAAGCTGCTGTCCACCGGTGGCCTGAAGATCTACACCACGCTGAACCCGCAGGACCAGGCCGCCGCTAACACCGCGGTGAACTACGTGCTCCCCACCCGCAGCCGCACGTACAACCCCGCCAGGAACGCGGACACAGAGGCCGTCGTCCAGCCGGGCACCGGCCAGGTCATGGCGCTCGCCGAGAACGCGCCCTACGGCACCGGCAGGGGCCAGACCACGATCAACTACGCGGTGAACACCGCGTACGGCGGCAGCACCGGGGTCCAGACCGGTTCCTCGTCCAAGCTGTTCACCTTGATCACCGCGCTCAAGCAGGGCATGCCGTTCGGCCTCACCATCGCCGCGCCGGGCAGCACAACGGTCACCGGCTACACTAACTGCCAGGGCGGCCCGGCCGGCTACTACCAGGGCCAGGCAGGCGCGTTCAACGTGACGAACGCGGAAGGCCCGGGATCTGACTCCAACCAGTCCCTCTACACCGGCACCGTCCAGTCCGTTAACACCTTCTTCGCCCTGCTCGAGCAGCGGGTCGGCCTGTGCAGCGTCGTGAAAACCGCGGCCAGCATGGGCCTGACCAGGGCCGATGGTACGTCCCTGTTCAGCAAGGACGGCGGCCAGGATTCCGCGGACAACATCCCCTCGTTCACCCTCGGCTCGGTCAACGTCGCGCCGCTGTCGATGGCGGCCGCGTACGCCACCGTCGCGGCCCGCGGCATGTACTGCGCGCCGACCGCCATCTTGAAGATCACCGACAACACCGGCAAGAACATGAAGCTGCCGTCAGGCGGCTGTCACCGGGCCTTCTCCGCACAAGTCGCCGACGCCGTGAGCTACATCCTGCAGGGCGTCCTGACCGGCAGCGGCACGGCATCCAACATCGGCGGGCTGGCCGGGCGCGAGGCGGCCGGCAAGACCGGTACCTCGAACGTGGAGGGCGGCGCCGGCACCCCCTACGCCGCCTTCGCCGGCTACACGCCCAGCCTGGTCGGCTACGTCTCGGTGTTCAACCCGATCTCCCCCACCGGCCGGACGATGACCGGCTATAGCGCCTGTTACCGGCTAGAAGGCAGCGGCGCGGAATGCCCGGCCGAGATGTTCGGCGCGAACGCGCCCGGGTCGACCTGGCACATGACGTTCGACCACGCCGCCCTCGGCAAGGTCACCTACTTCGTGCCGGTCCCGGCGGACAGCATCTTCTTCAAGGAAGGCAACGGCCAGGTCGTGGCCCAGCCCAAGCAGAAGAAGAAGGGCCACGGCCACGGCCACGGTGGCGGCGGCGGCGGCAACGGTGGCGGCGGCGG
>JAJKHX010000273.1 GCA_021154785.1 Nocardiopsis sp. | reverse complement strand
CGGGCGGTGGCGATCAAGGTCGTGCACCCCGAGCTGGCCGGCGACGCCGATTTCCTGCGCCGGTTCGGCCAGGAAGTAGCCGCCGCCCGGGCCGTCAGCGGGATCTACACCGCGCCGGTCGTCGCCAGCGGGCTGGACGAGCGGCCGCCGTGGCTGGCCACCGCGTTCGTGCCCGGCCCGTCCCTGGAACAGGTCGTGACCGAGCACGGGCCGCTGCCCGAGCAGGCCCTGTGGCCGCTGCTCGGCGGGCTGGTCGAGGCGCTGCAGGCCATCCACGCCTGCGGGGTGGTGCACCGCGACCTCAAGCCGGCCAACGTCCTGCTGGCCACCGACGGGCCGCGGGTGATCGACTTCGGCATCTCCCGGGCCGCCGACGGGACCTCGCTGACCGCGGCCGGGGTGGTGTTCGGCACGCCCGGCTACATGTCGCCGGAACAGGCCGAGGGCCGCGGCGCCGGACCCGAGAGCGACGTGTTCGCGCTGGCCTGCGTGGTCGCTTACGGGGCGGCGGGGATGGGACCGTTCGGCACCGGGACGGCGGCCGCCGTGTTGTACCGGGTGGTGCACGCCGAGCCGGTCCTGGACCGGATCCCGCCGAGGCTCCGGGAGGTGCTGGCCGCCTGCCTGGCCAAGAACCCGGCGGACCGTCCCACGCTGCGGGCGCTGTCTGGCCGGCTCGCCGGGAACCCGGACTCCACCGGCCCCTCCGCGGTGGCGTTCTGGCCGTCGCCGGTGGCCGGCCTGATCGGCGCGTACCAGGCCCAGCTGGAACAGGAAACGCGCAGCGTCAAACAGCCGGCCGACGGGTTCTCCTGGGCCAGCCCTGCGCGTCCGGCGGGCGGCGGCGCGTCACCTCGTCCGGCCCCGTCGTCACCAGTCCAGGCGCCGCCGGGGCGGCAAGACCCCACCCCGCGCTGGCCGTACGCGCAGGCAGCCCCGGGTTCTTCCGCCGGCTCTCATGACTACCCGGTTCCCCGGGGTTACGGGGGCCAGGCGCCGGCGCCGGCGCCCGCGCCGCCCGGTGGGTACCCGGCGGGCGGCGCGCAGGCGGGCTACCCGCAGCCGTACCGGGCGGGGGCGCCCGCCGTGGCCGGCCAGCTGCCCGCCAGCATGGTCACCGCGATCCGGCTCATGTACGCCGGAGCGGCTTACTCGCTGGTCTGGGTGATCGGCATCATCGCGATCTCGGCCAGCATCGTCAAGAACCACCCGGTCTACGGCTCAGGCGACGGTCAGGGCCTGTCCGGGGCGGATATCTTCGCCGTCCTGTTCGGCATCCTGCAGGCCGCGCTGTGGTTCGGCATCGCGCGAAGGTGCCGCCGCGGGCGGAGGGGAGCCCGCACGGCGGGCACGGTGCTGTTCGTGGTCTACACGGTGGGCGTATTCAGTGCGCTAGCCAGCGGCCAGGCGGGCCTCGGGCCGGCCAAGGTAGTGACCGTGATCGGCTGGCTGATCGCCCTGGCGGCGGTGCTGGCCCTATGGCGGCGTTCGTCCAGTGCCTTTTTCTTCGAGCGGACGTCACGGAACCGTTAACGCCCCGCGGCGCATGGATCGCGCTTGCGCGGCGCATGAATCCCGTTAAGACTGGCCGACCGCGCCCGCCAGCGGAATCCCCGCCGGCTGAACGTGCTTCACTAGGGAGGTCAGCGCACGCGGGGAGGGCACGGCCCGGATGGCGGACAGCAGCGGCCAGCGACACGGCGGCGGGGTACCCCGGCCGGGACGTGGTCACCTGCGGATCTACCTCGGCTCGGCGGCGGGAGTAGGCAAGACCTACGCCATGCTCAACGAAGGGCACCGGCGCGCCGAGCGGGGCGCCGACGTGGTGGTGGGATTCGCCGAGGCCCACGCGCGCCCGCACACCAGCGCGCTGCTCGACGGCCTCGAGGTCATCCCGCGCGCCCGGCTGGAGTACCGGAGCGCCGCCTTCGAGGAGATGGACCTGGACGCGGTACTCGCCCGGCGGCCGGAGATCGCGCTGGTGGACGAGTTCGCGCACACCAACGTCCCCGGCTCGCGCAACTCCAAACGCTGGCAGGACGTCGAGGAACTGCTCGACGCCGGGATCGACGTCATCTCCGCGGTGAACATCCAGCACCTGGAATCGCTCAACGACGTCGTCGAGAAGATCACCGGGGTGCCGCAGCGGGAGACCGTGCCCGACGCGATCGTCCGGGCCGCCGACCAGGTCGAGATGGTCGACATGACGCCGGAGGCGCTGCGCCGCCGGATGGCGCACGGGAACATCTACCCGCCGGAGAAGATCGACGCGGCGCTGACCAACTACTTCCGCAGCGGGAACCTGGCTGCGCTGCGGGAACTCGCCCTGCTCTGGCTGGCCGACAAGGTCGACGAGGGCCTGCAGCGCTACCGGACCGAGCACCAGATCTCCGGCGCCTGGGAGGCCAGGGAACGGGTGGTCGTGGCCCTGACCGGCGGTCCCGAGGGCAAGACGCTGATCCGCCGGGCGGCCCGGATCGCGGCCCGGTCGTCAGGCGGCGACCTGCTGGCCGTGCACGTCACCAAGTCTGACGGCCTGACCGGCGCCGATCCGGCCTCGCTGGCCGATCAGCGGCGGCTGACCGAATCGGTCGGCGGGACCTATCACCAGGTGGTCGGCGACGACAGCCCCGATGCCCTGCTGACCTTCGCCCGGGCGGAGAACGCGACCCAGCTCGTGCTGGGGGCGAGCCGGCGGTCCTGGGCGGCCGCCATGCTCACCGGCCCGGGGATCGGCTCCCGCACCATCCGCGGCTCCGGCGACATCGACGTGCACATCGTGACGCACGCGCAGATGGGGCGCGGCCGGGGGCTGCCACGGCGGCGCGGCGCGATTACCCGGCGCCGGAAGGTGGCCGGATACGTGCTGGCGGCCGCGCTGCTGCCGGTCCTGACCGTGCTCCTGGCCGTCCTGCGCAACGACCTCAACCTCACCAGCGATGTGCTGATGTACCTGACCGCGGTGGTCCTGGTGGCCCTCGTCGGGGGGTTCGCGCCCGCGGTGCTGACCGCCGTCGCCGGGTCGCTGCTGCTCAACTACTACTTCACTCCGCCCATTCACAAGTTCACGATCGCCGAGGCGAACAACGCGCTCGCGATCGGCGTCTTCGTCGCCGTCGCGATCCTGGTCAGCTCGGTGGTGGACATCGCGGCCCGGCGGACCAAGCAGGCCGCCCGGGCCAACGCCGAATCCGAGCTGCTGACCACCACGGCCGGCAGCGTGCTGCGCGGGCAGCAGGGGCTGAGCGCGCTGCTCGACCGGGCCCGGGAAGCGTTCGGCATGGATTCGGTCACGCTGCTCGAGTGCCAGGGCAAGATGGGCCCGTGGAAGGTCATCGCCAGCCGCGGCGAGCCGGCCGTAACCCGGCCGGACGAAGCCGACGTGGAGGTGCCGGTCACCGACTCCCTCACGCTGGCGCTGCGCGGCCGGCCGCTGCCCGCCACGGACCGCCGCGTGCTTGGCGCGTTCGCCTCCTACGCGGCCGTGGCGCTGGATCAGCAGCAGCTCGCCGCCGAGGCGAAGGCGGCCAAGCCGATCGCGGCCGCCGACCGGATGCGGACCGCGCTGCTCGCCGCGGTCAGCCACGACCTGCGCACCCCGCTGGCGTCGGCCAAGGCCGCGGTGACCAGCCTGCGCTCGCCCGACGTGAACTGGACGGCCGAAGACCACGACGAGCTGCTCGCGACCGCGGACGAATCCCTGGACCGGCTGGCTCACCTGGTCGACAACCTGCTGGACATGAGCCGGCTGCAGGCCGGCGCGCTGTCCCTGTTCCCGCGCCCGGCCGGGCTCGAGGAGATCGTGTCCAGCGCACTGGACAACCTGGATCCGGCGGCCCGGGGCGTCACGGTCGACATCCCGGAGTCACTGCCCGAGATCAACGTGGACCCGGCCATCCTGGAGCGGGTGATCGTGAACCTGACGGAGAACGCGCTGCGCTATTCCCCGGCCGGGCAGCCGCCGCTGCTGACCGCCAGTTCCCTCGGTGACCGGGTCGAGCTCCGTGTCGTCGACCGCGGCCCGGGTATCCCCGAGAAGGACAGAGACCGGATGTTCGTGCCGTTCCAGCGGCTCGGCGACACCGACAACACCACCGGGGTAGGGCTCGGGCTGGCACTGTCGCGCGGGCTGACCGAGGCGATGGGCGGCGAGCTGACCGCCGACGACACCCCCGGCGGCGGGCTCACCATGACCGTGTCGCTCCCGGCCGCCGCCGAGCCGGGCGGCCAGCCCGAGCCGGGCCAGCGGGAACGTGAATCGGCGGGGGGTTCAAGCCAGTGACGCGAGTGCTGGTGGTAGATGACGAGCCGCAGATCCTGCGGGCGCTGCGGATCAACCTGCGGGTGCGGGACTACGAGGTGCACGTCGCGGCGACGGGAGCCGAGGCGCTCGAAGTAGCCGGCCGTTACCCGCCCGACCTGGTGATCCTCGATCTCGGCCTGCCCGACCTGGACGGGGTGGAGGTAATCCAGGGCCTGCGCGGCTGGACCAGGGCACCGATCATCGTGCTATCCGGCCGGGCCGACAGCGTGGACAAGGTAGAGGCACTCGACGCCGGCGCCGATGACTACGTGACCAAGCCGTTCGGGGTGGAGGAGCTGCTGGCCCGGATGCGGGCCGCGGTCCGGCGCACCGGCGCGCCTGACGACCTGCCCCGGATCCAGCTCGGCGACCTGGTCATCGACCTGGCCGCCAAGCGGGTCATCCGGCCGGCGGCGGTCCCGGCGGGCGGCGGGACCGGCACCCAGCCGGACGACGTACGGCTCACCCCGACCGAGTGGCACCTGCTCGAGGTGCTGCTGCGGAACCCCGGCAAGCTGCTCAGCCGCAACCAGCTGCTGACCGAGGTGTGGGGTCCGGGCTACGCCGACGCCACCGGCAACCTCCGGTTGTACATGGCCCAGCTGCGACGCAAGCTCGAGCCGGATCCGGCCCGCCCGCGCTGGCTGATCACCGAGCCGGGCATGGGCTACCGCTACCAGCCGAGCGCTCAGGACGGCGAGCCGGCCGCTAGCGGCTTACCAGGGGTAGGGCTGGCCGTCCCGGGACAGGGTGCCGGTGGGGCCGCCGTTGGGGATGGTGACGGCCCAGATGACGCTGGCCGCGGCCTGGCCGAGGGAGCGGCCGTCCGGGTGGTTCTCGCTGGCGGGCCAGCCCGGGCACACCGCGTTGACGAGGATGCCGTCCCGGGCCAGCTCGGCGGCGAGAATCCGGGTCAGCGCGTTGAGCCCGGCCTTCGACACGCCGTAGGCGGGTGACCCGCCGCCCATCACGGCGATCGAGCCGCCCTCGCTGCTCACGTTGACGATACGCGGCCGGGTGCTCGAGCGCAGCATCGGCAGCAGTGCGTGAATCACCCGCCACGGGCCGAACATGTTGACGTCGATCGCCTCGGCGACCGTCCCGAGGTCGGCATTGCTGGCCGTCGCCCACCGGTCGTACATGGTCGATGCGTTGTTCACGAGAACGTCCGTGCGGCCGAACCGGCCCTTCACCCACTCGGCCATCGACGTGACGCTGAGGGAATTGTCCACCTCGAGCTGGCAGGGGAAAATCCGGCTGCCCTCCGGGTCGAGTTCCTTGGCGGCCAGCTCCCCTCTTCTCAGGTCGCGGGAGCCGAGCACCACCGCGAAGCCGAGCAGGGCCAGCTGGCGGCACACCTCACGGCCCACGCCGCGGTTGCCGCCGGTCACGACGGCCACCGGCTGGTCAGCGTACACGCGCATCACCGGCGCAAGGCACGACCGCGACGTTTCTCATGGCTGTCATCTTGCCACCCCCCGCTCACCGGCCTACCCCCCAATAAGCCAAATCGTCACCTGGGGACGATGTCAATGCGGTATAGCCGGAGCGCGCGGCACCGGTCTGGCCTTGGCGGCCAGCAGAGGCAGGATAATCCAGAGGATAGGTGAGCCGGGAAGGCTAGGTCACGGCTATCCGGGCTAGGCGACGGCCACGATGATGGCGATGACCGCGATCACCACCACGACCCCGGCGATCAGCATGGCAGGGGACACCGACGAGCGCCGCGCTTGCGGAGCTTCGTCTTCACCGCGCTCGACGAAGGCACGGAACCGTCCGGTATTGGCGCTCGGATCTTGCTCAAACTCCGACATGTGCACGACTTTAGCTGGTCAGGGGCCGCCCGAAGGTCCGATTCGGTGCAACTCCAGCGCGGTGCTCATCGCAGGGGCGCCAGCGCGTCCGCCCGGTCGACCAGGCGGGAGAGCACGATCACGCTCTTAGTCCGCACCACGAACGGCTCAGCGCGGATGCGTTCCATCACGTCCTCGAAGTGCCGGACGTCGGTGGCCCTGATGTGCACCAGGGCGTCGGCCTCCCCGGTGACCGTGCACGCGTCCACCACCTCGGGGTATCGCCGGACCGCCGCGCGGATCTCGTCGGGCGAGGTGCGCCCGCCGCAGAACAGCTCCACGTACCCCTCGGTCGTCCAGCCCATCGCGGCCGGATCCACCCGGGCGGAGAACCCGGTGATGGCGCCCGCGGCCCGGAGCCGGTCCACCCGCCGCTTGACCGCGGGCGCGGACAGGCCGACCTCGCCGCCGATGAGGGAGTAGCTAGCCCGGGCATTCCTGATCAGGAAGGCCACGATACGGGCGTCGATGTCATCCACGGGCGCACGGTACCTGGTTCCGGGCATAAGACGAGGCTCGGCGTCCCGCTTTCGCCGAGCCTCACTAAGTAAGACGCGAAGCCGGTCGCTCTGGTTGACGCGATCGGGCGGAAACTCCGCAATCGATCAGGACCATCGATCCGGCCGGCAGCGGGCATTCCGTTCACCGGAAAACCGGCCAGCGGGCAACCCGCCGAGCACGGCCGGGGTCTCCCCCGCCAGCCGCGCCGCCGCAGGATCTGGGCCTGCAGCAGGGCGGTCTCGCACGGGTGGCCGCGAACGTCCTGCCAGTCGTAGCGGGTAGTCAGGATGCCATCCACGCCCGCCTTGTTGTCCCGGTGACGGTCGCGGCGGCGTTCCTCCTCCGGATGCGCCAGCCGGCCGTCGAGCTCGACGGCGAGTTTGTACTCCTGGTAGTAAGCGTCCCGGTAGACGATCTTGCCGTCGACCACCATGCGGACCTGGTGCCGGGACCGCGGCAGGCCGTGCGCCCGCTCCACGTCACGCAGGTAGCGGTATTCAAGCACCGAATGGATCCCGTCCCCGGCGGCCGCGAGGACATCTTCGAGCTGGGCTCGCCAGCGCATTTTCTTACGCAGCTTCAGCGCCGCTGAGAGCCTTTCTTCGGTAGTGAGCCGCTTGCCTACCGCGCGGGTAATCCAGCCACAGGCGTCGTCGAAGGCCACGGCTAGCTCGATCAGGTCGAACACGGTCTCCTCGATATTTGTCCTGGGTGGTTCGCGGCCGGGCTGGGCCGCCTCGGCTATCCGGCTCGAAGTACGGATCACGACACCCGGCACCGCGACCCGCCGCGTCGAGGGAACCGTCGTATAGATCGACTCCGCCGGGTGATCAATGAGTCCATGCAGTTCAGCGGCAGTAAGGTAGCTGAGCGCCGCGCCTGCTCCAGCGCGCAGCAGCGCCGCCCACAGCTCCGTCTCACGCGGGACCGGCCCGGTGAAGACCGCATAGACGCCCCAGTACAGCTGTTGCCAGCGCCGACGTTTGAGGCGTGCGTTAATCAGCTTGCTGGTGAATCCGGCTTCGAGTAGTTGCGGCCGGGAAACCGCACCCGATTGCGATTGCGCTATAGGGAGAGCTGCGACTGGAATGTCGTACGTCATTGCGTCACTATGCCTGGCGACACTGACATTTCCATGATCACGAAAGATCTTATCCCCAGAATGGGTGCAAATTTCTTCGCGATCATGGAAAGGGCTCGCGTGGGGTGCGTGGGAATGGGGTTAAGGAGCGCATTGTGGTTAATGAGGGCGGAGGGATTTAGGTGGGCGTGATGGCAGGGCTGGCGCTGGG
>JAJKHX010000272.1 GCA_021154785.1 Nocardiopsis sp. | reverse complement strand
GCCGAGCGGGCGCGGTCAGCGGCGGAAGCGGTAGCGGCGGAGCGGACCAGGATCGCGCGCGAGATGCACGATGTGGTCGCGCACAGCCTGACCGTGGCCGTGGTTCAGTGCGTGGCGGCGGGAGATGACCTGGACAGCGGCGTGGCTGCGATAGATCCAGTCCGGATCAGGGTCAAGGCGGCCGAGGAGGCGTGCCGGGATGCGCTTGATGAGCTGCGCCGGATGCTCGGCGTGCTGAGGTTCGGGCCCGGGGACCTCGAGCCCGCACCGCGGCTGGCCGGGCTCGGCGGCCTGTGCCAGGCGATCACCGGTGCGGGGGTGCACGTCGACCTTGAGCTCGCCGGGAATCTGGATGCCTTGCCGCCGGGGGTCGAGCTGAGTTGCTACCGCATCGTGCAGGAGGCGCTCACCAACACGCTCAAGCACTCTGGTGCCCGTCACGCTCACGTGAGCGTACGCGGTGACAATCACCAGGTGACGGTGAGGGTGCGCGACGACGGCCACGGCCAGGCGCCTGACGGGCCGGCGGCCGGGCAGGGCCTGATCGGGCTCGGCGAACGAGCCGCCGCTTACGGCGGCACGTTGTCGGCAGGCCCGGCACCGGACGGTGGGTACCTGGTCCAAGCCGCCCTGCCGATCCGGGAGCAGTCGTGATCCGGCTGGTCATCGCCGACGACCAGGTCCTGGTCCGGGACGGATTCTGCTCGATCCTGAATCGCGAACCCGACATGGAGGTGGTGGCCGAGGCCGCCGACGGCGCCCAGGCGGTGGCTGCGGTGACCAGGACCCGGCCGGACGTAGCGCTGCTCGACGTGCGCATGCCGGTGATGGACGGGCTGCAGGCCGGGAGGCGCATCCTGGCTGCGCCGGGCGCCCCGCGGGTGCTCATGCTGACCACCTTCGACGCCGACGAATACGTCTACGAGGCACTGCGCGGCGGCGCGAGCGGCTTCCTGCTCAAGGACATCCGCAGCGGCCAGCTGACCGAGGCGGTCCGCACCGTCGCAGCCGGCCAGTCGCTGCTGTCCCCCACCATCACCCGCAAGCTGATCGAGCGATTCATCCTGGCCGGCCCGGCCACGCCGGCAATCCCGGGGACTGGGCGAGCTGACGCCCCGCGAACGCGAGGTGCTCCTGCTCATCGCCGAAGGCCTGTCCAACGCCGAGATCGCGGGCCGCCTGTACCTGTCCGAGGCAACGGTCAAGACGCACGTGAACCGCCTGCTGGCCAAGCTCGGCCTCCGGGACCGGGTCCAAGCCGTCGTCCTCGCCTACGAAACCAGCTTGATCACGCCAGGCTCAGGACCCGGCAAACCAGCCTGACGCCGAACCGGCTTACTCACCGCAACAAGTATCCGCTGAGAGCCGAGGAAGAACCCGGCGAGTACCCGGCGCGACACCGCAAGCTACCCGCCAGCGCCGGTGACCGGCCCCCCGGCGATGACCCCGGCCTGGGGGTGCCGGCCAGGCGGCCGGGAGTGGCTCAGAGCCGATGGCAGGTGCTGGCGTCCGCTGGCGGGGGGCCGGCTGCGGCTCTGGGTGCTGTTACCGGCTGGGGTGGGGCGGGGGGTTGTGGCGGGTCCAGGCGCATGTGCAGCCGGATGGTGGTGCCGGAGGGTCCGGTGCGCCGCTGGACCAGGTCGCATACTTCGTTGACGAGCCATAGTCCCTGGCCGCCCTGGTCGCTGACCGGGGGCCGCCGCCCGGCCAGCGGGTCCTCGATCCATCCCTGGTCGGTGATCTGGCAGACCAGTTCGGCGGGTGTGTGCCAGATGTGCAGGGTGCCGCCGTCGGGGCTGTGGCGCAGGGTATTGGCGGCTAGTTCGCTGACCGCCAGGGTCAGGTTGCCCGCGCGGTCTTCGGATAGGCCGCACCGGTCTGCGCGGCGGCGGGTCAGCGCCCGCACCGGCGCCATGTCCTGCTGGTAGTGCAGGGCCTCGGCTCCGGCGGGGGGATCGGGCAGCGGCTGCAGGCACGGCTGCGGCATGCCGTCCGGGCCGAGGTAGGCGGGGCTGGGGCACCACGTGCCGTGCCCGGCCAGCAGCGGGTGGGCCTGCCGGGCCATGGCCAGCACGCCGGGAGGCAGCCTGGTCTGGTCGAAGGGGCACAGCGCGGTGACCGGCATGGCGCGGAAGGCCAGGTTGGCCAGCGCCTCCTGCTTGATCACCTCGGTCAGCTCCGGTTCGGTGCGGCCCGGCCAGGCGCATTCCCCGACGCAGCTGACCGGGGCCGGGGCGTGGTCACCGATGAACGCGGTCAGGGCGGGGATGATCCGCGCCGGGTTACGGCCCACCTGGTCCATGTCCGCCCACGTGACCTGCCCGGCGCCGGCGCCCAGCCGCTGGCGCAGCGGCCCGGCCCGGAACGCGGGCACCGCGACCAGCACCGGCTCACCCCGGTCCAGGGCCGCGCGCACGAACCCGGCCACCTCGGCCAGGTACTGCTCCTGGCTGCCCGCCAGCAAGGCGGCGTGGCAGAAACCTCCGCCCCCACCGCCCGCCCCCGCGGACACCGTCCCGGCAGCTTGATGATCGCCGTCCATAACGGGCCACTTCCCCGTCCGCCGCCAGTCATTCCTGGCATACCGGTGTGTACCGGGATCATAGGGAGAGCCGGCCCGGCGAACGCGCTGACTGTCGCACTTGGCATGACTGAACCCTGGCGCCGCTCGCGAGGCGCACACTGGTTAGGTGCAGCCACAGAATGCCGGGCCTGCGGTTTTGGGCCGGTCGGCCGAGCGGGTCGCCGCTGCCGCCATGCTGGCAGAGGCGGCATCAGGCGATGGGGGCCTGATGCTGCTCACTGGCGAGGCGGGTATCGGCAAGACCACCGTGCTTCATGCGGTCGCCAGTGAGGCGCGGTGCCGCGGGCTGGCGGTCCACCTCGCGGGTATGCCGGCCGACCCGGACCGGGCCGCGTTCTCACCATGGGCACAGCTGTTCGAAGACCATCTGCGGGGGCTGGACGCGGAGGCAGCACGGCGCATCGCCGGCCCGGCCGCTTCAGCGTTGTCGCTTCTGGGTCTGGGCGATGCTGCCGGGGCGGCGGAACATGGGTCTCACGTTGGGGATGGTGCCCGGCCCCGGCTGCTGCGGCAGCTGGCTGAGGTGTGGCAGCGGGCTGCCGACGCCGCGCCCGGCGGGCTGCTGCTCGGCCTGGACGACCTGCACTGGGCTGATCTGGGTACGGTGCTGCTGCTCATCGAGGTGGCTGGCAGGCTGGCCGGGCGGCGGCTGGTCGTGGTGGCCACGCTGCGCCCGGCTGATCCGGCGTCTGGCCCGGTGGCCGAGGCGCTGGGTGAACTGCCCCGGCTGGCGCGGCTCACCTTGCCGCTGACCGGGCTGGACGATACGGCGCTGGCCGCGCTCACGCGTGCGGCCGGCCTGACCGCCACACCTGACCTGGTTGCCCAGCTGGCCCGGCGTACGGGCGGCAACCCGTTCTTCGTCACCCAGCTGCTGCGCATGCTCGCCGCGAACTCGGCTAATGCTCAGCAGGTGCTCGCGGTCGAGGTACCCGTACAGGTGGTGGAGGTGGTCCGGCGGCGCTTGGCGCGCCTGCCGGCCGCGACGGCGGGACTGCTGGAGGTGGCCGCGGTACTGGGCGCCGGGGGGGCGGTAGAGAACCTGGCCGCCACCGCCGGACGGGACCTGGGGGCCGTGCTCGGCGAGCTGGAACCCGCCGTCACCAGCGGGCTGCTGGCTGATGCGGGAGCCGGGCGATGGCGGTTCGTGCACGCGCTGGTACGCGACGCCGTCGTGGACGGGCTCGGCAACCCACGCCGGCTGGAGATCCACGCCCGCGCGCTGACGGTACTGCGGGCACGCCGCAGCCCCGCGCCGGCGGCCGAGCTAGCGCGGCACGCACTGAGCGGGCTGCCGCTGACCAGCCGCGAGGATGCCGTGGTGCTGTGCCGCCGGGCGGCGGCCGAGGCGATGCAGCGATACGCGTACGAAGACGCGGCGGCGCACCTGGACGCCGCCGTGGAGGCGGCCGCCGATCAGCTGGACCCGGCCCGCCGGCGGGAGGTCCTGGTTGAGCTGGGCACCGCCCGCCGGGCGGCCGGCGATATCGACCGGGCCCGCGACGCCTTCGGCGCGGCGCTGGATGGCGATGCCGAACTGCCCGGGCCGCTGCTGGCCACCGCCGCGCTGGGGTATGCCGACCCTGGCGCCGATCTGGGCCTGGCCTACGGCACCGACGGGCCCCGATCCGAGATCTTGCTGCAGCGGGCCCTGGACGCACTGGGCCCTGACGAACCGCGACTGAGGGTACGGCTGCTTACCCGGCTTGGTGCTCAGCTCTACTTCTCCAGCCGGCCGGAGCTGGCCCGGCCCCTGGCGGAGCAAGCGGTGGCCCTGGCCGGCCAGCTCGGCGACCCGTACTCCCGGGTGATGGCGGGGCTGGCGCACCATGACGCGTACGTAGTCGGCCAGGTGCCGCCCGATATGGCGCTGGCCCGCTCGGCCGACCTGCTGCGGCTGGCCCGTGAAACCGGTGATCCGCATGCGCTGCTGGGTGCGCACCGGGCGCGGATCTTCGACCTCATCGCCACCGGCGATATCACCGGCGTCGGCGCCGAGATCGAGGCGTTCCGCCGCGGGGCGGCCGAGGTGCGGGTACCCGCCTACGAATGGTGGATGGGGCTGTGGCGCGCGATGCAACTCCTGCTGGAGGGCGACCACGAGCGGGCCGAGTCCACCGCGACGCAGACATACACCATGGGGGAACACTATTTTCCCACCCTGGCCATCTTCAACCTGGGCTTCCTGCTCTTCTTCCTGCGCCGCGAGCAGGGCCGCCTGGACGAGATACGCCCGATGATGGACGCGTACGCCGAGACGACCGCGGATATCCCGGCCATCGTGCCGGCCCGCGCGATGCTGCTAGCCGAGACCGGGCGGCTCGACGAGGCGTCCGGCCTGCTGGCCCGGGTATCCGGCCGTGGCCTTGGCCAGCTGCGGGACCGGAACTGGCCAGTCTCCTGGTTCCAGCTCGCCCGGGTCGCGTTCCTGACCGGCGACCGGGACGCCGCCGCCGCCTTGTACCAGGCCGGCCGCCCGCTGGCCGGCTCCTGCGTGATGGTGTCGCTGGGGACCGTCTGCCTCGGCGCGGCCGACCTGGCCCTGGGCTGGCTCACCGAAACCTCCGGCGGCCCAGCCGCCGCCGACTGGTACGGACGCGCCTGCGCCACCAACGCCCGCATCGGCGCACGCTCCTGGCTGGCCGAGGCGCGGCTCGGCGCGGCCCGGCACGCGGCGTCGGCTGGTGATACCGGCACCGCCCGCCGCCTGGCCGGCCTGGCCCGGTCAGCGGCCGGCGACATCGGCATGCCCGCGGTCGGCACGGCCGCTGACCAGCTCCTGGCCGGCCTCGCGACGCCCCCGGCGGCCGGACGTAACAGCGGGATATTCCGGCGCGACGGAGCCCTGTGGGAGCTGGGATACGCCGGCCGCACCGTCCGGATACCGCATGCCAAAGGCCTGGCCGACCTGGCCGCCCTGCTGCGCCAGCCCGGCGAACCGGTGCACGTCTCCGAACTGATCTCGGCCCAGGCGCCAGATACCGAGCTCGCGGCACGCTCCGGCGATGAGGTGTTCGACGCCCGCGCCCGCCGGGAAATCCGCAGCCGCCTGGATGCCCTGGCGGCCAGCCGGGACGAGGCGGAAGCCGCCGGCGATGCCGTCCGCGCCGCCCGGGCCAAGGCTGAGCGCGACGAGCTGATCCACGCGCTCACCCTGGCGGTGGGCCGCGACGGCCGGCCCCGGATCCTGGGCGACGGGCTGGAACGCGCCCGCAAGAGCGTGACCGCGCGCATACGCAACAGCATCCGGCGGATGGGCGAGGAGCACCCCGACCTGGCCCGGCACCTGGACCGTGCGGTGGACACCGGCGTGTGGTGCGTGTACCGGCCGGAACACCCGATCCAGTGGACGCTGTAACGCCCGTGTAGCAATGCCACACGTGTCGTCGCGCCATACCGGTTAGGACGTACCCCAACCGGAGGAGCGATGTCATGACCAACCCAGCCGACCTGGATATGGCCAAGGTCGAACAGTTCATGCACCAGATCATCGGTGACCTCAGCGCATGTACCGCCGCGGTGCTGATCCGCCTCGGTGACCGCCTCGGGCTCTACCGGGCGATGGCCGACGGCAAGCCGGTTACCTCGACCGAGCTCGCCGAGCTGACCGGCCTGGCCGAGCGCTACGTCCGGGAGTGGCTGCACGCCCAGGCGGCCGGCGGCTGGGTCAGCTACGACCCGGACACCGCTACCTTCATCCTGCCCGCCGAGCACGCGGCCCTGGTCGCCGATCCGGACGCGCCCACCTTCTTGCTGGGCGGCTTCGACTGGATCCCGTCCTTCTGGGCCGACGCGGACACCCTGGAGGCGGCCTTCCGCAGCGGCGCGGGCATCGGCTGGCACCAGCACGACGAGCGGCTGTTCATCGGAACCGAGCGGTTCTTCGGAGCCGGGTACAAGATGAACCTCGTGGCCTCCTGGCTGCCCGCGCTGGACGGGGTAGTGGACAAGCTGGCCTCCGGCGGCCGGATCGCCGACGTGGGCTGCGGCCACGGCGCCGCGACTCTCCTGCTCGCCCAGGCTTTCCCGGACGCCCAGGTGCATGGCTTCGACTACCACGACGCATCGATCGCCGCGGCCCGCTCCCGCGCCGCAGACACGGGCCTGGGCAACGTGAAATTCGAGACCGCCACCTCGGCTGACTTCCCGGGCCAGTACGACCTGGTCTGCCTGTTCGACTGCCTCCACGACATGGGTGACCCCGTGGGCGCGCTGCGGCACATCCGCCAGTCCCTGGCTGAAGACGGCACCCTGATGATCGTCGAACCCATGGCGTTCGACCGAGCTGAGGAGAACCACCACTACCCGCTGGGCCGGATGTTCTACTCGGCGTCCACCATGATCTGCATGCCCAGCTCGCTGTCCCAGCCCGGCGGGCTCGGCAGCGGTAACCAGCTCGGCCCCGCCCGCCTGACCGAACTGGCCGAGCAAGCCGGATTCAGCACGGTGCGCGTAGCCACCACCACCCCGGTGAACCTGATCCTGCAAGCGCGTCCCTGAACGCAATCAGCCGTGGCCGCCACAGTGTCACTGCGGCGGCCACGGCGCTACTGGCACAATCACGCCGACGAGCGGATCACCAGCTCCAGCTGGTTCCGAATACCTAACGCAAATGGGCGGAATAGAAGATGGTCATCCGGGAAATCGCTGCCTAATGCAGTCGTGCGTGAAAGGGGAGGCGATGAGTGAGCAGCTGACAGGTAGCACGCCCGTGATGGTGGCGCTTCCCGCCGAGATCGACCTGTCGAACGCGGAACAGGTCTATGACCGGCTCTACACGGCCCTGGCCTCCGGCGCGGCCGTGGTCATTGCCGACTTCACCGGCACCCGGTTCTGCGATTGTGCGTGCTTGAACCGCCTGCTCCGGGTCCATAACCAGGCAGCAGGCCACAACGCCCAGCTCCGCCTGG
>JAJKHX010000271.1 GCA_021154785.1 Nocardiopsis sp. | reverse complement strand
CGTTACAGAGGTCGATGCACTCGTCGCATATGTACACGCCCGGGCCGGCGATGAGCTTCTTCACCTGCTTTTGGCTCTTACCGCAGAACGAGCACTTCAGCAGGTCCCCACCGTCACCGATGCGTGCCACCCAGATACTCCTTTACATGGTGCCGCCGCGACGGCCGTGAGGGCCGCCTCCAGTGGACATGTCCCGCGAGGCCGTCAAGCACTTGCATATCGACGGTACCGCCTACCGGGCCCGATGGACACCATCAAACCCCTTCAGCGGCCCAGGAGGGAAGAGCTAATTCCTCCCCTTAAGACGACACTACCTCCACGGCGGCAGGTTCCTGCCCCCGCTTGATCATCGTCAGGACCTCATCGATGATCCCGTACTCCTTGGCTTCCTCGGCGGTAAGGAACTTGTCCCGCTCGATGTCGCGGCGTACCTTCTCCTCGTCCTGGCCGGTGTGCCGGGCCAGGATGAGCTCCATGGCCGCGCGCATCCGCAGGATCTCCCGGGCCTGGATCTCCATGTCACTGGACTGGCCGTAGCCGCCCTCGGTGGCCGGCTGGTGGATGAGGATCCTGGCGTTGGGCAGCGCCATCCGCTTGCCGGTGGTGCCGGCCGCCAGCAGTACCGCGGCGGCCGAGGCGGCCTGCCCGATGCAGCAGATCTGGATGTCGGGCTGGATGAACTGCATCGTGTCGTAGATCGCCATCATCGACGTCATCGACCCGCCGGGCGAGTTGATGTAGATGGTGATGTCGCGGTCCGGGTCGATCGCCTCCAGCGTCAGTAGCTGGGCCATGACGTCGTTGGCCGAGGCGTCGTCGATCTGGACGCCGAGGAAGATGATCCGCTCCTCGAAGAGCTTGTTGTACGGGTTCATCTCCTTGATCCCGTACGAGGTCCGCTCGACGAAGGACGGCAGCACGTACCGGGACTGCGGGATCCGCAAGCCGTGGTCGCTCACGTTCGGCTCCTTTGGGTTGATCATGACACGGCACCCACGGTCGGCACCTCGACGGCGCTGCGGATCACCTGGTCGACGAAGCCGTATTCCTTGGCTTCCTCCGCGGTGAACCAGCGGTCGCGGTCCGCGTCCTTCTCGATCTGCTCGATCGGCCGCCCGGTGTGGAAGGAGGTGCGCTCGAACAGGGTGCGCTTGATGTACAGCATCTGCTCGGCCTGGATCCTGATGTCGGAGGCGGTGCCGCCGATGCCGCCGGACGGCTGGTGCATCAGGATCTGGGCGTGCGGGAGGGCGAACCGCTTGCCTGGCGCGCCCGCCGTCAACAGGAACTGTCCCATGGACGCGGCCATTCCCATCGCGTACGTGGCCACGTCGTTCGGCACGTACTGCATCATGTCGTAAATGGCCATCCCCGCGTAGACCGAGCCGCCCGGGGAGTTGATGTAGAGGCTGATGTCGCGCTTGGCGTCCTCGGAAGCCAGCAGCGCGAGCTCGGCGCAGATGCGGTTGGCGATGTCGTCGTCAACCTGCTGGCCGAGGAAGATGATGCGGTGCCGCAGCAGCCGCTGGAACAACGGGTCCCCGAACGGCGGGAATTGAGGCTCCGCGGCCGCCGCGATCGACGGCAGCGCCGGGTCCGACAGGGGCTGAGTCACGCTTATTCACCTGCTCCTTTTGGAGGCATCTGCTGGTGTCATTGATTGGACCATAACGCCGGCGCGGAACCCGATCGTCCCGCACAGCCCGCTGTTCGCTACTGGCGCACCGAGTTGCCATCCGCTGCCGGACCGCAACCGGGCAGCCGGAAGGCGGGGAGAAGGGGAAGATGGCGCTGCGGGCCGGGAGGCGGCATCCGGACGCGGTCCCGGCCGACCGGCTCGGTGGAGCATTGAGCCGGCAGCAGGCGGCTCGGTGGAGCATTGAGCCGGCTGGGGTCACCCAGAAGACACCCTCGCTGAATTCTGCGGGCAATAGATGAGGCTCAAGTGACAGATGGCACGGCGGGAACGGCAGCGCCGACATGACGGAGGCATCCGAGACGCTCGCTCCGTGCGCCGGCGTACGGAGCGAGTCAGGGCCTAGTGCCCAGAGTCCCGGGGCGAGCCGGGACCCTGGCGCCGGCGTACGAAGGGATCAGGCCTTGGCGTCGGCTTCTTCGGCGGCGGCTTCCTCGGGGCCGGCTTCGGTCTCGGCGTCGGCATCGGTCTCGGCGTCTGTGTCCGCATCGGTCTCGGCCAGGACTTCGCCCTCGGTTTCCCCGCCGGGGCCGACCGGGGTGTTCAGGGCAGCCCCGATGTCGACCGGGTTCCCCGACTTGTCGGTCACCGTGACCCGCTCGGCGATCACGTTCATGGCCTTGCCGCGCAGTACCTCGGCGGCCGCGAAGCTGAGCTGGTTATTCTCGACGAGCTGCTGGGCCAGCTGGTCGGGCGCCACGCCCATCTGCTCGGCCTGCCGGGTCACGTAGCCGGACAGCTCGGCCTGGTCGACGCCGAGCTCCTCGGTGCGGGCCAGCTGGTCCAGGACCAGGCTGACCTTGACCGCGCGGCGGGCCCGCTCGTCGATGTCCGCCTCGAACTTCTCCTCGGTCTGGCCGGTCATCTCCAGGTAGCCGTCCAGGCTGGCACCGGCCCGGGTGAGCTGGTCGAGGATGGCGTCGCGGTTGTTCTTGGCCTCGTCGGCGACCACGCTCTCCGGCAGCGGGATGTCGATCTGGTCGAGTACGGCCTCCAGGGCGAGGTTGCGCGCCTGGATGACCTGCTGCATGGTCTTGTCCCGCTCCAGCTGGGTCCTGGTGTCGGCCCGCAGCTCTCCCAGGGTGTCGAACTCGCTGGCCATCTGGGCGAAGTCGTCATCGAGGCCGGGGACATCCTTGGCCTTGACGCTGTGCACGGTTACCGTCACCTCGGCCTCATGACCCGCGAACTCGCCGCCGGCCAGCTCGGAGGTGAAGGTGGCGGACTCGCCCGCCGACATGCCGATCAGGGTCTGGTCCAGGCCGTCCAGCATGGACTCGCTGCCGACGGGGTAGGACAGGCCGCTGGCCTGGGCGTCCTCGACCGGCTGGCCGTCCACCGAGGCGGACAGGTCGATCGAGACGTGGTCCCCGTCCTCGACCGGGCGCTGCACGCCCTTCAGTGAGGCGAACCGGTCCTGCAGCATGGCGAGCCGCTCGGCGACCTCGTCCGGGGTGACCAGGGTGTCGTCGACGGTGACGGACACGGTGGACAGATCGGGCAGGTCGAACTTGGGCCGGATGTCCACCTCGACGGTGAAGGTCAGCTCCTTGCCGTCGTCCAGGTTGGTGATCTCGACCTCGGGCTGGCCGAGGGCGTAGACGTCACCTTCGGCGACCGCCTTGGCGTACAGGTCCGGGATCGCGTCGTTGACCGCCTGGCTCAGCACCACGTCCCGGCCGACCCGCCGGTCGATCACCGGCGGCGGTACGCGGCCCGGCCGGAAACCCGGGATGCGAACCTGGCGGCCGACCTCGCGGTAGGCCTTGTCGAGGCTGGGCTTCAGCTCATCGAACGGCACCTCGACACTCAGCCGGACTCGGGTTGGGCTCAGCTCTTCGACGTCAGTCTTCACGTCCGCGTCACTCCGGGGTTGCGGGATGGTAACTCAGCGATGGATCGCAGAGAAGTCTAAGCCGCCAGTCTAGGGGCTAGCGCACCCTGACCACGCGAACAGGCGGAGGCTCGTCGTCCCGCTGGCGGTTATCCCCGATCAGCAGGTGCAGCAGCCAGCTCACCAGGCCCACGATGATCGCGCCCCAGAAGGCCGCCCAGAACCCGGCCACGTGGAACGGCAGCGTCAGGTCGCCGGCGATGACGCTGGCCAGCCACAGCAGCAGGCCGTTGACCACCAGCGCGGCGAGGCCGAGGGTCAGGATGTAGAACGCGCAGCCCACGACCTTGATCAGCGGCTTGAGCGTCGCGTTGATCAGGCCGAAGATCAGCGCCACCACGATCAGGGTGCCGGCCTTGGACCAGCCGCTGGCGGTGGGCAGGGTGATGCCGGGGACGGCCCAGGTCGCGACGCCCAGGGCGGCCGCCGAGATTAGCAGCCGGAGCAGGAACCTCATAGTCCAGATATTACTCGAATGGGAGGTGGGGTGGTCTCGAATAGGTGTGGGTGGCATGAAGATCGTATGGAGATGCGTGGCACGGAGATCTCGTGGAGATGCGTGGCGCGGAGATCGTACGGAGATGGGCGGCGCGGAGATTTCCGGGGTCCGTCAGGCACTCAGGGGACCGGCCGGGTCGCCGCGGAACAGGCGGCGGTAGGCGTTCGGGGTGGTGCCGCGCCAGGAGCGGAAGTGGTGGCGCAGGGCGGTCGCGTTGCCGAAGCCGGCCCGGTCGGCGATCGCGTCCACCGTCTCGTCGGTCTCCTCGAGCAGCTGCTGGGCCAGCAGGATGCGCTGGCCGATGAGCCAGCGCTGCGGCGTGGTGCCGGTGTCGGCGACGAAGCGGCGGGCGAAGGTCCGCTCGGACATGTTCGCCCGGGCCGCCAGCTGGCGCACGGTCAGCGGCTGGTCCAGGTGCGCGCGCAGCCACTCGAGCAGGTCCCGGAGCGTCCCGTCGCAGGACGGGGCGACCGGCTGGTCGACGTACTGCGCCTGGCCGCCGTCGCGGTGCGGCGGCACCACCATGCGCCGGGCGATGCCGTTGGCGACCCGCGCGCCCTGCTCCTTCCTGACCAGGTACAGGCACGCGTCGATGCCGGCCGCCGTGCCGGCGCTGGTGATCACCGGGTCGTCGTCGACGTAGAGAACGTCCGGGTCGACCTTGGCCGCCGGGTAGCGCCGGGCCAGGGCGGTCGCGCTGCGCCAGTGCGTGGTGCAGCGACGGCCGTCGAGCAGCCCGGCCTCCCCCAGGATGAACGCCCCGCTGCACACGCTGAGCACCCGCGCGCCGCGGCCGACGGCCCGGCGCAGCGCGGCCAGCAGCTCGGCGGGAAAGGCGGGAGCGTCGTCCCTGAGCCGCTCGTCGCCGACGGCGGGCAGCGCGATCAGGTCGGCCGTCTCCAGCCGGTCCAGGCCGCAGGGGGGTTCCATGGTGAAGTCGTTGTGCGAGCGCAGCGGCGGCGGCTCGCCGGCCACCACGGCGAAGTCATAGGACGGCAGTCCGTCGTCGGACCGGTCGATGCCGAAGACCTCGCAGATGGTGCCGAACTCGAACGGCAGGAAGCCGTTAACGACCACCACCGCGACATTGCGCAACACAGCAAACAAGTATGCCAAACGAGTTGGCAGGATGTCATCCAACCATGGCATTACTGCCACTGGGGCGGGCGTGACGGGACGCGGCATCATGACGGTACGGACTTCATGGTCAGGTTCGCCCGCCAGGCCGGCCGAGTTCCTGCTCCGGTCGCGGCTCACCCTCATCCACGAACCGCCGGCCCGGCGGCGGGCGGGCGGCCGTCAGGTCAGGTAGGGACTCCCGTCAGTTCCCCACGCCCGCCGGCGCGCCCGGCTGGTGCGGCCAGCGGACGCCCGCGATGGCCAGGACCCGGTCCTGGAAGAGCGGTCCCGATGTCGTATAGGTGCTGAGCGCGGGCTCAGTCTTCCCGCCGATGCTGACGGAGGCGATCCCGCAGCCGCCGTACTGCGCGGTGAACCGGGCCAGCACCTGACCGCCCGGGTGGTCCAGGAAGGCGAGCCGCATCGCGCCGCCGAAGCTGGCCGGGCACGCGTACGCGCCGGGCGGGTAGACGGTCAGGGCGTTGGCCAGCGCCACGATCCGGGCGACCCGGGCCGAATCGGCGACCGTGAACTCGTGGTCGAGCCGGTCGCCGCGGCGATCGGAGTTCGACCCGAAGACCGGGGTCACGGTGACGGCCCGGGCACCGGACGGGATCCGCTCGGCCGCGGACCGGGCCGGCAGCCAGGCGACCTGGGCGTCGGTCCGCAGCGCGGTCTGGCCCTGGTACGGCATAGCCGTCACCACCAGCTCACGTTGCGGCAGCACGCCAGGTACCGGGGACAGCGCGAACATGTCGCCCCGCGACTCGACCAACGCGCCCGTGGAGCTCCGGAAGGTCGCGGACCCGTAACCGTCCGGGCTGAACCCGGGCGGCAGGTGCGCGCTAATCCAGGACAGGACGGCCCGCGGCTGGCCGGGCACCCGCCACCAGCGCGTCATGGTCACGACGTCCGCGTTCCCGATCCCGGCCGCGGGGTTGTCCAGCGACGCGATCAGCCCGGTGCGGACCGCTCCCGGCGGCCGGCGGAAGTCCGCGATGATGCGGGCGGCGTCCGCGGCCGCTCGCTGCCGCGGTCCGGCGGCGTGCGTGACGGTACTGGCGGTCCGGGCCGGGCTGGAGCTGGCGGGGCTGGCGACCTGGCTCCCGCAGCCGGCCAGTGCGACCGCGGCGCAGGCACCAGCCGCCGTCAGCCAGAGCGAGGCGCGCCCAGGGCGCGGGTACGGCGGGATACAGCGGCGAGGCCGAGGGCGATTCATGCTACTTCGACGCAGCTGGGAGGCGGGCGGTTGCGGGCCCGACGGGGAGCTTTTACCGGGTGACTTCGGCGAGCATGCGGCGCAGGTAATCCGCCCAGCCGGGGTCGCCGTCGAGCTGGACGGCGTCGTCGCCGGCCCGGCCCCACAGCCAGCGCAGCACGGCGCCGGGCGGCCCCTGGACCAGCAGCCCGGGGTCGCGGCGGGCGCCGTCTTCCACCACGACCTGACGCTGCGACGGGCGGATCGTCCAGGACGCATCGCCGGCGGTGATCGTGATGGCGTCGTGGCCGCCTGCGGCCGCCAGGTGGCCGCCGGCCAGCTCGGCGAAGTCGTCCGGCCACTCCTGCGGAGGTTGGCCAGCATCACCGTGAGCACCTCGTCGGTCCCGTCGGCGGCCAGGCGGGGCGGGGGCCATGGCTGGGGCTCCTCCCCCGTGCGCATGAGGGCGGCCTTGTGCAGGTAGACCTGGGAGACGTGGACGACCAGGTCGGCGACGGTCCAGCCGGGACAGCTCGGTACCGTCACGGTCGGCTCGGCGGGGGACCGGGGCGGTGAGCGTGCCCCGTTCGGTATAAAGCTTTAAAGCGGGCCGTTCGGGAGAAGACGGGGTCCGTGCGGCGGGAAACTTTGAACCGGGCCGCGGTCGTGCGGGCCGCGGTCGTGCCCGGCTGGCTGGCCGAGGTGGTCCGGCCGCGGCGGGCGCCGGTGCCGTGGCCGGAGATGATCCGGGCCGCCATCGCCATCTGCGTGCCGCTGTCGGTGGCGTTCGCGCTGGGCCGCGGGTCGCTCGGCGTGCTGCCCGCGATGGGCGGCCTGCTCGGCACGCTGGCCGACACCGGCGGTCCCTACCTGCGCCGGGTGAAGCGGGTGTGCAGCGCGGCCGCGGTCGGCGGCGCGTCCGGCCTGGCCATCGGCGCGGTCACCCACGGGCACGGCTGGCTCGCGGTGGTGGCGCTGGTCGTGGTGGCGGGGGTGTCCGGCGTGCTCAGCACGGCCGGCGACCTCGGCTCGGTGACCGGGCTGCAGCTGCTGGTGTACACCGCGCTGGGAGCCGGCCCGGTAGGGGCGCTGCGGCCGGTCTGGCATACCGCGGCCGGGTTCCTGACCGGGGTGCTGTGGGCCCTGATCCTGCTCGTGCCCGGCTGGCTGCGGGCACCGTACGGGCGGGAGCGGCGTGACGTGGCCGCGGTCTACGACGCGCTGGCCGGGCAGCTCCAGGCAATCGGGAGCGACGAGCTGACCGCCCGGCGGCAGGCGGTCACCACCGCCCTCAACACCGCCTACGACGAGCTGCTGACGGCCCGGGCCGCCGCGACCGGGCTGAACCGGCAGCGGGCGCGGCTGCTCGGCGCGCTGAACGCGAGCCTGCCGGTGGGCGAGGCGACGATCGCGGCCGGCCTGGCCGGCACCCGGCCGCCGCCGCTGGTCATCACCGTAGTGTCCCGGCTGGCGGACGCGGTCAGGCACGAGACCGCGCCGCCGATGATCCCGCCGCCCTGGGACGACGCCCCGGCCATGCTGGCGCTGCGCGACGCCCTGGCCGGGGCGGCTTCCGTGCTGTCGCGGGACCGGCCTGAGGTAGAGGTCAGGACGCGGCCGCGGCGGCCCCTTGGTCTTGCCCTTCTCGAGGAGCTGGGCAGCGGGCGGCTGGGGAGGATCTTCACGCTGCGGCTGATGGTGTGCATGGGCGTGGCCGGGCTGGTGAGCGAGGTACTCCCGCTGCAGCGTTCGTACTGGGTGCCGCTGACCGTGGCCATCGTGCTGAAGCCGGACTATGGTTCGGTCTTCGCCCGGGCGTTGCAGCGCGGCATCGGCACGGTGGTGGGGGCGGTCGCCGGGGCCGTGCTGCTGGTGCTGGTACACGGGACGTGGCTGCTGATCCCGTTCGGCATCTTGGCGGCACTGCTGCCGTTCGGGCGGAGCCGGAATTACGGGCTGCTCGCCACGTTCCTGACCCCGCTGGTGGTAGTGCTCATCGACCTGCTCGGGCCGGCCGGCTGGCAGCTGGCCGAGGACCGGCTGATCGACACGCTGATCGGCTGCGCGATCGTGCTGCTGATCGGGTTCGCGCCGTGGCCGATGGCCTGGTACTCGCACCTGCCGCGGCAGTTCGCGCAGACGACGGCGGACATCGGCCGGTACCTGGAGGAGGTCCTGGGGCCCGGAACGGACGCGGGAGCGGCCGGTACTTCCTCGCGGGCGCGGCTGCGGCGGCCGACCTACCGGGCGCTGGCCGACCTGCGCGCCGAATTCCAGCGCACCATGTCCGAGCCGCCCGCGACCAGCAGGCGCGCGGCGGCCTGGTGGCCCGCGGTGGTCGGCCTGGAGCAGGTCATGGACGCGATCACCGCCGCCGGGCTGGCCGTCAGCCGCGGCCCCGGGAACGCCGTGCCACCGGAGAGCGTCCGGCGGCTGGGCGATGCCCTGCGCGCGGTCAGCGAGGCGGCGCTGAACGGAACTGCGCTCGCAGAGGTGCCAGGCTTGCCGGATGACGAGATCCTCAGGCCGATTAGCGAGGCCATCCGGTCCCTGGTCGGCGTGATTGCGTAGCTGGTCGGGCTGGCGGGACTCGAACCCGCGACCTCGTGCACCCAAAGCACGCGCGCTAGCCAAGCTGCGCTACAGCCCGTATCTGGCCGAGTCTAGCGGCTGACCGGCGCTGTTCGCTGTCCGGACAAGGGTTATCCGCTGCCGTCGGGGGCGGCTGCGGCGGCGGCGGCCAGGAACAGGCGGCACCAGGCGTCGCCGAGCCAGGCGCCGAAGCGGGCCGGGGGCCAGCCGCGCTCGCGGACCAGGAGGGTGTAGTACTCCGAGGAGTTCATGCTCCAGACCACGTCGGCGACCTCCTCGACGTCGAGGCCGGCGCGCAGTTCCCCGGTAGCCGCCAGGTCCTGGGCGAACAGGCGCATGTTCGCGGCCCGGCGGGTGGCGATCTCGGTCCAGAGCTCGCCGAGTTCGGGGGCCTGGGCGGCGGCGTCCCGCAGCACGAGGTGCAGGGGGGCGAGACGGGAATTGACTTCGGTCACCGCGGTGGCGTAGATGCGGATCTTCTCGCTGGCGGTGGCGGCGGCGCGGACCCGCTGGACGTAGTCGCGCTGCTCCGCGGGGACGGCCTGGTCCGTTCCGGAGATCGAGGTCTCGAGCAGCAGCCGGGCGAGCACCGGCTTGGTGCCCACCGCGGCGTAGACCGTATCGACGGCGACGCCGGCCCCGGCCGCGATCTGGGCGATCGTGGTGGCAGCGTAGCCCTGCTCGGTGAAGAGCAGCCGGGCCGCGTCGAGTATCGCCAGCCGGGTCCGGCGGGCCTGCTCCTCGCGTACCGACGACCGGTAGGTCCGGGGCTTGACGGTCTCGCTCATGCCGCCTAGATTACTCAGTATTGATCCGATGATCATTCGGATTAATTTACGGGAGGAGAAGATGATGGGCGTGAGCAGCACGAGCGAGGTCGGCGGGGACATCGCGGGGGCGGGAGCTGGGCCGGGATCGGGGCCGGCCTCGGTTCTGGTCCGGGGAGCGGGCGAAGGGCCGGGGACGTGGGCGCTGGGCTCGCTGTTCGAGCGGCTGGCGTCGGGTGAGGAGACGGGGGGCGGGTTCGCGCTGTCACTGGTGACGCAGCCGCCGGGGACGGCCACGCCGGTGCACATCCACACCCTCGAGGACGAGGCCTTCTACCTGCTCGACGGGACCATGACCTACAGCGCGGACGGGGAACTGCACCGGCTGGCCCGCGGCTCCTTCATCTTCCTGCGCCGGGGGCTGCCGCACGCCTTCCGGGTGACGGGCGACGCGCCGGCACGGTTCCTGGGGATCGCTTCGCCGGGGGCCTTGATGAGCCTCTACGACGAGGTGGGGCGCCCGGCCGGAGGGCACGAGCTGCCGCCGCCGGACCAGGAGCAGCTGATGGCGGATGTGCACCGCTGGCTGGAGACGGCGCCCCGGTACGGCCTGAGCATCGTCGGCCCGCCGCTCCCCGCCGACGTCTGACTCTCGTCGACTCCATGATCTCGGGCAGTTTCGGCTCATATCCGGCCGGAACTGCCCGCGATCATGAAAAGGCGGCCGCGGGGCTGGGCCGCGCGGGACTGATGGGACCAGTGGGATTGGGCTGATTCGGGGGCCTGGCGGTGGCACTGGCCCTACCCTTAAGGGTGCTTCCGGCACGGGGGGCTCCGTCCGCCGGCAGGCGAGACTTCACGGCGTTATCCCACGGCGTTATTCGTTATTCACAGAGCGAGGCATCTGCACATGGGCAAGTACATATCCGCGCGGGCGGCCCTCGCGGGGGCAGCCGGGCTGGCGGCGATCACGCTGGCGGGGTGCGGTTCGGCCGCGAGCACGACCGGGGCGGCGTCGACCGGCAGCCCGGCGGCCAGCGCGTCCAGCACGGCCAGCGCCAGCGCCACGACCAGCGCGGTAGCCACCGCGAGCCCGTCCGGGGCGACGGGCGTCTCGGCCCCGTTCCCGGTCGCGGTCGGCAACACCTGGGTGTACGAGGCGACCACCAGCATCAACAGCACGCACTCGACCGACACCAAGAAGGTCCTGTCGGTGACCCCGATGGCGGGCGCCCGCCAGGTCGTGATGTCGGACACCGTCCTGCCCGGCTCGGCCAAGGTGACGCAGAACTACGTCTTCTACGACAACGGCCAGATCGGGTTCCCGATCAGCCAGAACCACGGCATCTCGGTGATATCCGGCAACGGGATCGTGTGGCCGAACGCGGCGGACCTCGCCTCCGGGAAGGCCTACCACTCGACGTCGAAGATCAAGCTCAGCTCCGGGCAGTTCGAGACGGCGGACGTCACCGTCCAGGGCGGCGGCACCGCGTCGGTGAGCGTCCCGGCCGGGACGTTCCAGGCCACGCTGGTGAACATGACCATCTTGACCCACGTGGGCAGCTTCGCCACGACCATCACGGTGAAGGAGTGGGCCGCGCCGGGCACCGGCCCGGTCAAGTCGCAGGAGGTCATCAAGGCGGCGGGCCAGAGCCAGATCAGCACGACCGAGGCGCTCCTTACCTTCACGAAGGGATAATCTCGGTGAGCATGCCGAGGCTGACCGTCACCGGGACCAACATCGACGCGCCCGACGCCAACGCGCTCGCGGACTTCTACCGGCGGCTGCTGGGCTGGGAGACCGGCACGGACGAACCCGGCTGGGTGATCCTGCGGGCGCCGGGCGGCGGCCACACGCTGAACTTCCAGACCGAGGAACGCTACGTGCCGCCGGTCTGGCCGGCCGGCCCCGGTGAGCCGCAGATGATGATGCACCTCGAGATCGCGGTCGACGATCTCGAGGCGGCCGTCGCGCACGCCGTGGCGCAGGGCGCGGCGCTCGCCTCGTTCCAGCCGCAGGACGACGTCCGGGTCTGCCTCGACCCGGCCGGGCATCCCTTCTGTCTGTACGTGGGATAGAGGAACCCAAGGCGTTCGGGCGCCTTGCGGCGTTGCGCGGTGACTTGGGCCGTCAGAATTCTTACTCTTAGTGCTTCCGACGTCAGTGTGGGCCGCCAGCGTGACTCCCCAGAGCGAGGCAGCTACATGAGCAAGCACGGATCGGCCGCCACCGCCCGGGCCGGTACAGCCCTCGCCGCCACGGCGCTGGCCGGCGCAGTGCTGGCCGGCTTTGGGCTGGTCGGCTTTGGGCTGGCCGGGTGCAGCGGCTCGGTGCCGAAGGGCACCACGCCCCAGGTGACCGCCAATACGGCCGGGTCTCCCGGGGCGACCGCGTCGACGTCGGGTACTGGCACCCAGGCCTCCAGTGCCAGCCCGGGCAGCAGCAGCCCGGGCGCCAGCAACCCGGGCAGCGGCGCGGGGCCGGGCGGGAGCTCGGCCGCCGGCAGCCCGGCGGGTATCCGGCCGGGCGTGGCGTCGAAGTCGTTCGCCAAGGCCAACTCGATCCCGTTCCCGGTGGCGGTCGGCAACACGTGGGTGTACCAGACCAAGGCAGGCGGCGCGACCGGCCGGACGACGAACAGGATCGTCGCGGCCGGCCCCGGCCCGGCCGGATACCTGGTCACGATGTCGTCGACGACCACCCTGGCCGGGGCAGGCAGCACCGGGACGTCCGGCTACACCTTCTACCCGGACGGGACGATCGGGTACCCGGCGCCCGCGGTCAGCGGGCTGGCGGTGACCGGAGGCGGCATCCGCTGGCCGAACGCCGCGGCCCTGGCCTCCGGCCACGCCTACCACTCGACGCTGCAGCTCCAGGTCGGCGGGGCGCCGGAGAGCGCGGGCGTCAACGTCTACGGCGCGGGCACCGAGACGGTCACCGTCCCGGCCGGAACGTACCAGGCCAGCGTGGTGGAGACGACCATCGCCGCCAAGGGCGAGACGATCGGGGTGACCACCTGGATCGCGCAGGGCGTCGGCACGGTCAAGGTCGAGACACAGGTCTACGGGGCGGGCACGGCCGGGCTCACCACCTCCGAACTGCTGTCCTTCACCAAGGTCAAGAACGCCATCGGGGACGGCAGCTGAACCCGGAACGGGCTGGGGACCGGGGCGCGGAGACCCAGCCCGTTCGGGATAAAGGTTTTTAGCGGGTTTCCTCGGCGCGGCCCTCGGCCGCCCACAGGGTATGGAACGAGCCGTCGCGGTCGGTGCGACGGTAGGTGTGGGCGCCGAAGAAGTCGCGCAGGCCCTGGATGAGCGCGGCAGGCAGGCGTTCGGCGCGCAGGGCGTCGTAGTAGGCCAGGGCGGCGGAGAAGCCGGGAACCGGGATGCCGATCTGGGTAGCGGTGGCGATCACGGTGCGCCAGGCTTCCTGGGCGTCGGCGAGGTCCTTGCTGAAGTCCTCGTCGGTGAGCAGCGTGGGCAGTTCCGCGTTGTTCTCGTAGGCGGCGCGGATCCGGTCGAGGAACACGGCCCGGATGATGCAGCCGCCGCGCCAGATGGTCGCGATCTGGCCGAGGTCCAGGTTCCAGTCGTACTCGCGGCCGCCGACGGCCATCATGTGCCAGCCCTGCGCGTAGGAGACCAGCTTGGACGCGTACAGGGCCTGCTCGACCTGGTCGGCGAACTCGCTGACGTCCTCCACCCGGCCGTGGCGCCCGGGCAGGCCGCGGGCGGCCCGGCGCAGGTCGGCGTGGCCGGACAGGGACCGGGCGAAGACCGCCTCGGCGATGCCGCTGACCGGGACGCCGAGGTCGAGGGCGTCCTGGACGGTCCAGCGGCCAGTACCCTTCTGCTCGGCCTGGTCCAGGACGATGTCGACGAACGGCTGGCCGGTGCTCGCGTCGGTGTGGGCCAGGACATCGGCGGTGATCTCGATCAGGTAGGAGTCGAGGCGGCCGGTGTTCCAGGTCCGGAACGTCTCGGCGATCTGCGCGGGCTCGAGGCCGGCGCCGTGCCTGAGCAGGTCGTAGGCCTCGGCGATGAGCTGCATGTCGGCGTACTCGATGCCGTTGTGCACCATCTTGACGAAGTGGCCGGCCCCGTCCGGGCCGATGTGGGTGCAGCACGGGGTGCCGTCTACGTGCGCGCTGATCGTCTCCAGCATCGGGCCGAGGCTCTGGTAGGACTCCGGGCTGCCGCCGGGCATGATGGACGGGCCGTTCAGCGCGCCCTCCTCGCCGCCGGAGACGCCCATGCCGACGAAGTGCAGGCCGTGTTCTTTCAGTTTCGCCTCGCGGCGGCGGGTGTCGTGGAAATGCGCGTTGCCGCCGTCGATGATCATGTCGCCCTCTTCCAGGAGGGGGGCGAACTCGTCGATCACCGCGTCGGTGGCGTCACCCGCGTTGACCATGACGACCAGGCGGCGCGGGCGCTCCAGGGACTGCACGAACTCCTCGGCGGTTTCGGCGGGCACGAAGGTGCCCTCGTCGCCGAACTGGTCGACCACGGCGGTGGTGCGGGCTGTCGTCCGGTTGTGCAGGGCCACGGCGTATCCGTGGCGGGCGAAGTTGCGGGCCAGGTTGCGGCCCATCACGCCGAGTCCGGTGACGCCGATCTGCGCCGTTGCTTGCGCCATATGCTGCGGTACTCCTCTTGTACTGTGCTCCCGGTTAGCTGGTAACGGCCACTATGCCACTTCGTCCTGGGTTGCAGCGTCGGGTGTTGCAACCCCCTCCCCCGGTCAGCGCATCTGACTCAGGTGAACACCTACCTGGCCGACCGGCGGCGGCGCCGCTCGAAGGAACTGCTGTCGGCGCGGCTGCCCGAGCTGCGGATGGGTGATCCTCGCGGAACCCGGACAAGCTGCGGGCCGTGCTCGGTGAGGCCGATCGGGCTGGGTTGCGTGGGGCGCGGCGCCTGGTCGTTCCTCCGGGTGGGTGACGCCGGTCTCGGCGGCGACGAACCGGCCGGGGGCGCGGGTCGCGATCGGGCCGTGGGCCGACATGCTGACGGTCTCGCCGGACGGCAAGACTGTCTACATGGTCGCCACGGCGAACGGGACGGTCATGCCGATGGCGGCGGCCAGCGGCGTCGCGGGCAGGCCGATCAAGGTCGCACGCGACCCGACGGCCATCGTCATCGCGCCTGACGGCCGGACGGCCTACGTGACCGGCGGGTCGGGGACGGTGACGCCGATTGATGTGCGGACGCAGACCGCCCGGGCGGCGATCAGGATCGGGGGGAGACGGTGGCCATCGTGGTCGCGCCCTGAGGTGGCTGCCCTGAGGTGGCTGGACGGAACCGGGTGACGCTCGCGGGGCGGGAGACGGTACGCTACGGGTGTCAGCTGCGATGTTCGGCGCCGGGTGGTTGGGTGGCCGGTCGGCCGCGGCTGCGGGCGTAACTCAATGGTAGAGTTCCAGCCTTCCAAGCTGGCTATGCGGGTTCGATTCCCGTCGCCCGCTCCAGGTTACTGCCTTTTTTTGATTTACTGTTTCCTTAGTTGCCACCTGACGGGCCCTGTCGGAGCGCTTGCGCACAGTTCAAAATTTCTACTGTTCAAAGATAATTTTCGAACTGAGTAAAGTTGGCTTGAGAAGCTAGGGGGACTCCCCACTGTTCTACCCAAAGTGCGAGCAGTCTTTAAGCTGGCCATACAAACTCAATTCATCCTGTTCGCCACGTCTCTTACTCTGAACGCCAAGCATGCGCCGCCTTGCAGATACCTCGGGTGGCCCAGGTACCGCCGGTCTAGTCGGGGGCCTGCTGACGACGGACGCAGCACACCGGGAGACGGCCAGAGGAAGGCCGTAAACGTGTTCCGGTTGTGCCAGAGGCGAGAATCAGCAGGAGTTGCTGACGTTAGGTCCCAGTTCGCGAGCCTTCCAATTGAGGACGTACGTCGTCGTATATCTATAAGTGGCATCGCATGACTGAGGCCGATGATTGTGTTTCGAGGCCGGCTGGCTGGACTCGCGAGCCAGCTAGAAGAGCCGGTGACGCGATCCCGCGTCACCGGCTCTTTCACGTACGGGGCCCGCTCAATTACCTGAGCCAGCTCCGGCGCCGCCATGGCATCCGCAAATGCAGCCTACGAGGAACATCTCTGCCTGGAATTCCTTAAGGTGGATTTCTGGTGTAGTCCACTCCATTATTTTCACCTCCTCTCGGTATCCGGGCGGGGGCCTCACAGCTCGCGGAGGCGGCGGGCCAGCACGCCGACGATCAGCGCCGCTAGGACCACCGAGG
>JAJKHX010000270.1 GCA_021154785.1 Nocardiopsis sp. | reverse complement strand
ATCACTGAGCCCGCGCCGAGGAACAGCCCGGCCTTGCAGAACCCGTGCGCGAGCAGGAGCGCGATCGCGAATACGTAGCCGGCCGGCCCCAGGCCGGCCCCGAGCGTCATGTAGCCGATCTGGCTCATGGTGGACCCGGCCAGCGACTTCTTGATGTCGTCCTTGGCACAGGCGATGATGCCGCCGAACAGCAGCGTGACCGTGCCGACCAGGACCACCGCCAGCCGGGCGTCGGGCGATACCGCGAGGATCGGGTTGGACCGGACCAGCAGGTATACCCCGGCGGTGACCATGGTGGCCGCGTGGATCAGCGCCGACACCGGGGTCGGCCCCTCCATCGCGTCGAGCAGCCAGGACTGCAGCGGCACCTGCGCGGACTTGCCGCACGCGCCGAGCAGCAGCAGCAGCCCGAGCGCCGTGGCCACGCCGCTCCCGGCCGAGCCCACCTTGCTGAACACCCCGGTGAACGACACCGTGCCGAACTCGGCGAACATCAGGAAGATGGCCAGGGTCAGGCCGGCGTCCCCGACCCGGTTGGCGATAAACGCCTTCTTGGCCGCGACCGCCGCCGAGTTCTTGAACTGCCAGAACCCGATCAGCAGGTAGGACGCCAGGCCGACGCCCTCCCACCCGACGTACAGGACGAGGTAGTTGTCGGCCAGCACCAGCAGCAGCATCGCGGCCACGAACAGGTTCAGGTAGCCGAAGAACCGGCGCCGGTCGCTATCGTGACTCATGTAGCCGACCGAGTAGATGATGATCATCGACCCGACGCCGGTGATCAGCAGCACGAAGCAGATCGACAGCTGGTCCACCAGCAGGTTCATGTTCACCCGGAAGCGGGCCACCTGGATGAAGGTGTACAGGTGCTGGTCCTGGCTGCGGTTCGCGTCGCCGAGCAGGGAGAAGAAGGCGATCACGGCGTAGGCGAACGACGCCACCGGCATGAGGACGCCGAGCAGGTGCCCCCACCGGTCGGTGCGGCGGCCGCCGGTCAGCAGCACCACGGCGCCGAACAGCGGGAACGCGAGCAGCAGCCACGATAGCTTCAGCACGCCAGTAGCCGCGACGGTGTGCAACGTCGTCATCCCCTCAGTACTTCAGCAGGTTCGCGTCGTCGACCGACGCGGACCGGCGGGCCCGGAAGATCGCCATCAGGATCGCGAGGCCGACGACGACCTCAGCGGCGGCCACCACCATCACGAAGAACGCGATGACCTGCCCGTCCAGGTTTCCGTGCATCCGCGCGAACGCGACGAAGGCCAGGTTGCAGGCATTCAGCATCAGCTCGATGCACATGAACACGACGATGGCGTTGCGCCGCACCAGCACGCCCGTCCCGCCGATCACGAACAAGATCACGGACAGGACCACGTAGTGAACGGGACTCACGGGGCATCCCTCCCGGCCGGGTAGGCCGGCGATCCGGCCCGCTCCTCGCCGTCCGCCGTCACCGCCGCCCGTTCTCCGTGCCGAACGACGCGGGGCTCGTCGCCCGGGTCACGCGGCGCCAGCGTCGGGCTGACCGAAAGCTCCGACGTGCTTCCGTCCGGCAGCAGGGCGGGGCGGTCGGCCGCGTCGTGCAGCGCGTAGACACCAGGGGACGGGTCGGGTGCGAGCTGGCCGCTGGCCAGCCGCCGGGCGGCGAGGTCACGCTGGGTGAGCTTCGGCGCGGTGAGCTCGCGGTGCGCGAGCACCATCGCGCCGAGCGCCGCGGTGATCAGCAGCGCGCCGGTGACTTCGAACGGGAACACGTAGGTGGTGAAGATCAGCGTGGCCAGCCCGGAGAGGTTGCCCGCGCCGTTGGCCGCGCTGACCGGCGCGGCCGGGCCGATGGACGCGTGCCCGATCCCCAGGATGAGGATCACGAACAGGCCGGCGGCCGCGAGCCCGGCGGCCATCCGCTGGCCTTTGATCGTCTCCACGATCGAGTCCGCCGAGCTGATGCCGATCAGCATCAGGACGAACAGGAACAGCATGAGGACGGCGCCGGTGTAGACGATGATCTGCACGAAGGCGAGGAACGGCGCGCCCTGCATCGCGTACATGGTGGCCAGCGAGAGCATCACCACCGCGAGCATCAGGGCGCAGTGCACGGCCCGCCGGACCAAGATCATGGCCAGGGCGGCGCCGACCGACGCGATGGCGAGGATCCAGAAGATCGTCTCTTCCGCGATGAAGTCGGTGTTGGTCCCGCCGTGCCCGGCGGCCGCGAGGATGTGGCTCACCTTTCGTCGTCTCCCTTCACCGGGGCGTGGGTGCTGCCGGAGACCCGGCTCTCCACCGGGGGCTCCTCGCCGAAGTCCGGCATCCGGGCCTGGCCGGCGCCGTCGTCGCCGACCTCCGGGTCGAGCTCCTGGACCCCGAACCCGGCGGGCGCGCCCGGGGCCCCGGCGAAGACGGCGGGGCCGCCGGCCGGGCCGCCCGGCCCGGCCATGCCAGGAGCCCGTGGCGTCGTGACCACGCCGGCCGCGCCGAGCCGGTAGTAATCCTTCTCGTCGTCGCCCAGGCGCATCGCGTGCGGTGGTGCCTCCATGTCCGGCCGCAGCGGCGCGAGCAGCTGCTCCTTGGTCCAGATCAGGCTTTCCCGGTTGTCGTCCGCGATCTCGTACTCGTTCGTCATGGTCAGCGCGCGGGTCGGGCAGGCCTCGATGCACAGGCCGCACAAGATGCAGCGCAGGTAGTTGATCTGGTACACGGCGCCGTAGCGCTCCCCGGGGGAGTACCTGGCCTCCGCCGTGTTGTCCCGGCCCTCGACGTAGATGGCGTCGGCCGGGCAGGCCCAGGCGCACAGCTCGCAGCCGATGCACTTCTCTAGCCCGTCGGGCCACCGGTTGAGCTGGTGGTGGCCGTGGAACCGCGGCGCGGTCGGCCGCCTCTCCTCCGGGTACTGGATGGTCTCGACCTTCCGGAACATCTCGTGGAAGGTGACCCCGAATCCCTTGACCGGGGTAAGGATGTCATTGAGGAAATTAGGCACCTGTGACCTCCTTACTGGAGGCTTGGGTCTGGTTCTCGACACCGACACCGTGGTAGTGCGGCAGGTCCAGCGGCGGCACCGGGAAACCGGTGCCGCGCTCGGCGGTGCCGGCTTCCGCCTCGGCGGCGCCCTCCGCGGCCGCGTAGCGCGCGGCCCGCTGCTGCGCCGCGCTGTCCCACATCGTGATCAGGGCCAGGATGAGCACGATGACCAGGCCGAGGACCACGTAGGGGACCTTGCTGTGGGAGTCGAGCCGCCAGGCGCGCACGGTGGCGACCAGCAGGATCCAGACGATGGAGACCGGGATGAGGAACTTCCAGCCGATCGCCATCAGCTGGTCGTAGCGGACCCGCGGCAGCGTGCCGCGCAGCCAGATGTAGCCGAACAGGAAGATGGAGACCTTGGCCAGGAACCACAGGAGCGGCCACCAGCCGCTGTTCGCGCCCGACCACAGGGACAGCGGCCAGGGCGCCCGCCAGCCGCCGAGGAACAGCGTGGTGGCCAGCGCGGAGACCGTGATCATGTTGATGTACTCGGCCAGGTAGAACATCGCGAACTTCATCGACGAGTACTCGGTGTGGTAGCCGGCCACCAGCTCGCCCTCGCCCTCGGGCAGGTCGAACGGCAGCCGGTTGGTCTCGCCGACCATGGTGAACAGGTAGATGATGAACGAGGGCGCCAGCACCCACGCGTACCACCCGTGCACCTGGGCGTTGACGATCCCGGTGGTCGACAGCGAGCCCGCGTCCAGGAACACGGCCACGAAGGCCAGCCCCATCGCGATCTCGTAGCTGATCACCTGGGCCGCCGAGCGCAGCGTGCCGAGCAGCGAGTAGGGCGACCCGGAGGACCAGCCGGCCAGCACGATGCCGTACACCCCGATCGAGCTCATGGCCAGTATCAGCAGCACGGCCACCGGCAAGTCGGCGAGCTGCAGCGGGGTGTGGTGGTGGAAGATCGAGACCTCAGGTCCCCACGGGATGATGGCGAAGCTGACGAAGGCGGTCGCCGCGGAGAGCACCGGCGCGATCACGAAGATCAGCTTGTCCGCGCTCCGCGGGATGATGTCTTCCTTCAGCGGCAGCTTGAGCGCGTCGGCGATCGGCTGCAGCAGGCCGAACGGACCGGCCCGGTTGGGGCCCGACCGGTTCTGCATCCGGCCGATGACCCGGCGCTCCGCCCAGATCATGAACATCGTGGTGAGCAGCAGGAAGAGGAAGACGATGCCGACCTTGAGCAGCACCAGCCACCAGATCAGCTGGTTGAAGTCGCTCAGCGTGGGGTTCACCGCGGGCGCCGCCAGCACGTGCGGCAGCGTCCCCTGTGCCATCATTCCGGCCTCCTCAGCGTGACCGTGTCGCCGTGCCCGGCACCGAGCTCCGCGCGGATGGTGGAGCTGGCCGGCCCGGCCGGTTCAGGGCGGCCGGAGTACGGCGCGCCCTCGGGCGGTTCCGTCACGCCGGCCTGCATGGCCTGCGGCAGGCCGGCCGCCGGCAGCCACACCACGTGGTCGACCATCGGCGTGACCTCGGCCGGGAGCGTCACCCAGCCCCGGAGCCCGGCCACGGTGACCTTGTCGCCGTCGGCGACGCCGGCCGCGGCCGCGGTCGCCGCGGACATCCTGGCTACCACCGGCCGGGCCGTCCCGGCCAGGGCCGGCTCGCCGTCCTGCATCCGCCCGTTGTCCAGCAGCTGGTGCCAGGTCGCCAGGAGTGCTTGCCCGGGGGGAATATCCCCCCCGAACCCCCCCTGCTCTTGGGGGGACTCCATTCCCCCAAACCCCCCTGGCCCCCCGAACTGGGGGGGATCCTGGCGCGTCCCGCGCCAGGTGCCGAGGGCGGCCAGTTCGGCCCGCGCGGCGGCCGCGTCCGGCAGGCCCAGGTGCACGTCCATCTGGTCGGCGATCGCGCCCAGCACGTACAGGTCGGTGCGGACCTCGGGAACCCGCAGCGCCGCGGTGAACGATCCGCCGCGTCCCTCCCAGTTCACGAACGTCCCGGCCTTCTCCGCCACGGCCGCCACCGGGAACACCACGTCGGCGCGGTCGGTGACCGCACTGGCCCGCAGCTCCAGGCTGACCACGAACGGCGTCATCTCGATGGCGGCCAGCGCGGCTTGCGGATCGGGCAGGTCGGCGGGGTCGACTCCCGCGATCACCAGGGCGCCGAGCTCGCCGTCGGCCGCCGCGGACAAGATGGCGGCGGTGTCCCGGCCGGGGACAGCGGGCAGCGAGCTCTTGCCCCACGTCCTGGCCACCTCGGCGCGCGCCGCCGGGTCGGTCACCGGACGGCCGATGGGCAGCAGCCCGGGCAGCGCGCCGGCTTCGATGGCGCCCCTTTCGCCGGCCCGGCGCGGGATCCAGGCGAGCCGCGCGCCCGACGCGACCGCGAGCCTGGCCACCGCGGCCAGCGCTCCCGGCACCTCGGCGAGCCGCTCGCCGGCCACGATGACCGCCCCGGGCGCGCTGAGCGCCTGGCCGGCTTCGGCCCAGGGGCCCACGGCCCGGCCCCCGGTTCCGGCCGCTAGCGCGGTCAGCGCCACCGCCTCTTCGCCCGGGCGGGCGGTCAGCAGCTGCCCCGAGAGCTTGACCAGCCCGCGGCTGGGCAGCGCGGCGATCGAGAAGACCCGCTGGCCGCGATGCCGGACCGCCTTGCGGAGCCGCAGGAAGACGATGGGCGACTCGTCTTCCGGCTCGAAGCCGGCCAGCAGCACGACGGGGGCCTGCTCCAGGTCGGCATAGCTGACGCCGATGCCCTGCCCCGCCACGCACGCGGCCAGGAACTGCTCTTCCTCGGCCGAGTGCGGCCGGGCCCGCATGTCGACGTCGTTGGTGTCCAGGGCCACCCGGGCGAACTTGGCGTAGGCGTAGGCATCCTCGAGGGTCAGCCGCCCGCCGGTCAGCACGCCGGCTCCCCGCCGCCTGGCCCGGCGGTCGCCCTGCTGGTCACTCTGCGCGGCCGGGTACGGAGCACTCCGCGCCGCCGCGAGGCCGGCCGCGGCCACCGCCAGCGCGTGCGGCCAGGACGCCGGGACGAGCACGCCAGTCTCGTCGCGGACCAGCGGGGTGGTCAGCCGGTCGGGCTGGGTCGCGTAACTGAACGCCCACCGGCCCTTGTCGCAGTCCCACTCCTCGTTCACGGCCGGGTCCTCGCCGGCCAGCCGGCGCATCACCCGGCCGCGCCTGACGTCGGTGCGCTGCCGGCAGCCGGAGGCGCAGTGCTCGCACACGCTCGGCACCGACACCAGGTCGAACGGCCGGGCCCGGAACCGGTAGGCCGCCCCGGTGAGCGCGCCCACCGGGCACACCTGGATGGTGTTGCCGGAGAAGTAGGAATTGAACGGCTTGCCCTCGGCGGTGCCGATCATCTGGCTCGGGCCGCGCTCGATGAAGTCGATGAAGGGATCCCCGGCGATCTCCTCCGAGGTACGCACGCACCTGGTGCAGGAGATACAGCGTTCCCGGTCGAGCAGCACCTCGCTGGAGATCGGCACCGGCTTGTCGAAGGTCCGCTTGTCCTCGATGAACCTGGTCTCGCCCCCGCCGCTGGACATGGCCTGGTTCTGCAGCGGGCACTCGCCGCCCTTGTCGCACATCGGGCAGTCGAGCGGGTGGTTGATGAGCAGCAGCTCCATCACGCCGCGCTGCGCCTTCTCGGCCACCGCGGAGGTGAGCTGGGTGTGCACCACCATGCCCTCGGTGCACGTCGTGGTGCACGAGGCCATCGGCTTGCGCTGGCCTTCCACCTCGACCAGGCACTGCCGGCAGGCGCCGATCGGGGCGAGCAGCGGGTGGTCGCAGAACCGCGGGATCTGGATGCCGAGCAGCTCGGCCGCCCTGATCACCAGGGTCCCCTTGGGCACCCGGATCTCGAATCCGTCGATGGTGACGGCGACCGCGTCCTGAGTGGTCTCAACGGTCATGACTGGCTACTCCAGAGGGTCGAGGCCGCCGGATCGAACGGGCAGCCGCCCTCCTTCTGGTGCTGCATGAACTCATCCCTGAAGTACTGAATGCCCGAGGTGATCGGGCTGGTCGCGCCGTCGCCCAGGGCACAGAAGGCCCGGCCGAGGATGTTGTCGCAGATGTCCAGGAGCTTTTCCAGGTCTTCCTCGGTGCCGTGGCCACCTTCCAGCCGCTCCAGCACCCTGACCATCCAGAACGTGCCCTCCCGGCACGGCGTGCACTTGCCGCACGACTCGTGCTCGTAGAACTCGGTCCAGCGCAGCACCGCGCGGACCACGCAGGTGGTCTCGTCGAAGATCTGCAGCGCCCGGGTGCCCAGCATGGACCCGGCCGCGGCGACCGACTCGAAGTCCAGCGGCACGTCCAGGTGCTGGTCGGTCAGGATCGGGGTGGACGAGCCGCCCGGGGTCCAGAACTTCAGCCGGTGCCCGGCCCGTACCCCGCCGGCCAGGTCGAGGAGCTCGCGCAGCGTGATGCCGAGCGGCGCCTCGTACTGACCGGGCGTGGTGACGTGCCCGGACAGCGAGAAGATGCCGAACCCCTTGGACTTCTCGGTGCCGAGGCCGGCGAACCAGTCCGCGCCGTTGGCCACGATCGACGGGACGCTGGCGATGGACTCCACGTTGTTGATCACCGTCGGGCAGGCGTACAGGCCCGCCACGGCCGGGAACGGCGGCCGCAGCCGGGGCAGCCCGCGGAAGCCCTCGAGCGAGGTGAGCAGCGCCGACTCCTCGCCGCAGATGTAGGCGCCGGCCCCGGCGTGGATCACCACGTCCAGGTCGAACCCGGTGCCGAGGATGTCCTGGCCCAGGTAGCCGGCCGCGTACGCCTCGTCCACCGCGTGCCGCAGCCGCCGCACCACGTGCAGCGCCTCGCCGCGGACGTAGATGAACGCGTGCCTGGCCCGGATCGCGTATGCCGTGATGGCCGCGCCCTCGATGAGCACCTGCGGGCTGGCCATCATCAGCGGGATGTCCTTGCAGGTGCCCGGCTCGGACTCGTCCGCGTTGACCACCAGGTAGTGCGGCTTGCCGTCGCCCTGGGGCAGGAAGCTCCACTTCACCCCGGTCGGGAAGCCGGCCCCGCCGCGACCGCGCAGGTTCGCGTTCTTCAGTGCGGTGATCAGGTCGTCCGGGTCCATGGCCAGTGCCTTGGGCAGGGCCTGCCAGCCGCCGCCGCGCTTGTAGCCGTCCAGCGTGAAGGAGTCCGGCTGGTCCCAGCGCGCGGTGAGGACCGGGGTGAGCGTGTCGGTCACTGCTACTCCTTACCTACCGCCGGGCCGGGCCGGGGATTCGCGGAATCAGCCTGGGAGGCGCCGGACCCGGCCGGGCCCGAGCCGGCCGAGCGGCCCGCCCCGGCGTGCGGCACCGAGTCCCCGGAGACCTCGTCCGATTCGGGTGCGGTCCAGCCGTGCTCCTGGGCCAGCCGGAGGCCGACCAGGCTGGCCGGGCCGGCCGACGGGCCCTCGGTGGCCTGGCCGTCGCCGAAGCCGGCCAGGATCCGGGCCGCCTGGCGCCAGTTGCACAGCCGGCTCGGGCCCCGGGTCGGGCTGACCGGGTTCCCGGCCCGCAGGTCGTCGACCAGCTGCCGGGCCGAGGCCGGGGTCATGTTGTCGAAGAACTCCCAGTTGACCATCACGACGGGGGCGTAGTCGCAGGCGGCGTTGCACTCCACGTGCTCGAGCACGATCTTGCCGTCCGGCGTGGTCTCGTCGTTGCCGACCCCGAGGTGCTCGCGGAGCTCGGCGAAGATCTGGTCGCCGCCCATGATCGCGCACAGCGTATTGGTGCACACGCCCACGTGGTAGTCGCCGACCGGGCGGCGCTTGTACATCGTGTAGAAGCTCACCACCGCGGTGACCTCGGCCTCGGTGATCCCGAACTTCGCGGCGCAGTACGCGATGCCGTCTTCGGAGACGTAGCCCTCCTCCGACTGGACCAGGTGGAGCAGCGGGAGCAGCGCCGACCGCGCCCGCGGGTACCTGGCGATGATCTGCGCCGCGTCGGCATCGAGCCGCGCCAGCACATCGTCGCTGAACGGCATTACCTGTCTACGCCCCCCATCACGGGATCGAGGCTTGCGATGGCCGGGATCAGGTCGGCCACCTGGCCGCCCTCGCACAGCGCGGCGGCCGACTGCAGGTGGTTGAACGAGGGGTCGCGCAGGTGCACCCGGTACGGCCGGGTCCCGCCGTCGCTCACCACGTGCGCGCCGAGTTCGCCGCGCGGGGATTCGATCGCCACGTAGGCCTGGCCGGCCGGCACCCGGAAACCCTCGGTGACCAGTTTGAAGTGGTGGATGAGCGCCTCCATGGACTGGCCCATGATGTGCGCGATGTGCTCCGGCGAGGGACCGAGGCCGTCCGGGCCGAGCGACAGCCGGGACGGCCAGCCGATCTTGGCGTCCGGGATCATCACCGGGTCCTTGTCCGGGCCGGGCGAGCCGCGGTCGGCGAGCCGGTCGATGGCCTGCCGGATGATCCGCATCGACTCATCGATCTCGTCCATCCTGATCAGGTACCGCCCGTACGCGTCGGCCATGTCGTTCACCGGCACGTCGAACTCGTAGGTCTGGTAACCGCAGTAAGGCTGGGACTTGCGCAGGTCCCAGGGCAGCCCGGCCGACCTGAGCATGGGGCCCGTGACCCCCAGGGCCATGCAGCTCGCCAGGTCGAGGTAGGCGACCCCCTTGTTCCGGCCGACGAAGATCGGGTTGGCGTCGATCAGCTTGTGCAGGTCGCGGACGAATTCCGGCGCGTCGTCGAGGTAGGCGCGGATCGCCTCGAGCGCGCCCGGCGGCAGGTCCTGCGCGACGCCGCCCGGCCGGATGAAGCCGTGGTTCATCCGCAGGCCGGTGATCAGCTCCAGCAGGTCCAGGGTGCGCTCCCGCAGCCGGGCGCCCTGGGTGTAGATCGTGGTCGCGCCCAGCTCCAGGCCCATCGGGGCGATCCCGCCCAGGTGGGAGGAGATCCGGTTGATCTCCATCATCAGGACCCTGATGATCTGGGCCCGCTCGGGGATCTTGTCCTCGATGCCGAGCAGCCGCTCCACCGCCAGGCAGTACGCGGCCTCGTTGAAGATCGGCATCAGGTAGTCCGCACGGGTGCAGAGCGTGACGCCCTGCGTCCAGGTGCGGTACTCCATGGTCTTCTCGATGCCGGTGTGCAGGTAGCCGATGGACGGCCGGATCTCGACGACCGTCTCGCCCTCCAGCGTCAGGATCAGCCGGAGCACCCCGTGGGTGGACGGGTGCTGCGGTCCCATGTTGAGGACGATCCGCTCGCCGCTCTGGAAGTCATCCGACTGCAGGGCGGCGGAGACGACCTCGTCCCAGTCCTCGCCGGAGACGGTGTAGACGCGGCCCTCGGCGGCGTCGGCGTCGCTCGCGCCGCCCGCCGCGTGGGGCGTGCCGGTCGTCATGAGTAATGCCTCCGCTCGTCCGGGGCGGGGATCTTCGCGCCGCGGTATTCGACCGGGATGCCGCCGAGCGGGTAGTCCTTGCGCTGCGGGTGGCCCTTCCAGTCGTCCGGCATCTCGATCCTGGTCAGGGCCGGGTGGCCGTCGAACACGATGCCGAAGAAGTCCCAGGTCTCCCGCTCGTGCCAGTTGACGGCGGGGTACACGCCGACCAGCGAGGGGATGTGCGGGTCGGCGTCCGGCACGGCGACCTCCAGCCGCACCCGGCGGTTGTGCGTGATCGACAGCAGGTGGTACACGGCGTGCAGCTCACGGCCGGCGTCGTCCGGGTAGTGCACGCCGGACACCCCGCCGCACAGCTCGAAGCGGAGCGCCGGGTCGTCGCGGAACTTCGCGGCGACCTCGGGCAGCCGCTCGCGGCGCACGTAGAAGGTCAGCTCGCCCCGGTCGGCGACCACCCGCTCGATCGCGTCGGAGAAGCCGGTCCCGGCCGCCTCGAGGGCGGCGCCGAGCGCGTCGGCGATCTCGTCGAAGTAGGACCCGTACGGGCGCGGGCTGTCCAGGAGGGGGGCCTGGTGCACCCGGAGCAGGCCGTAGCCCGAGGTGTCGGGAATGTCATGGGAGCCGAACAATCCCATCCGGACCACCGGCTCGGCGAGCCGCTCCTCACCCAGCCGGGCCGGGAGGCTGGCTTCCTCCTCCTCGGGCGGGGTGCCCGGGGCGGGCGGCGCGGCCGGCGTGGCCGGGCCCGGCGGCACCGGTCCCTGCGGCGCCTGCGCTCCCTGGGTCTGCTCCGAGCCCGCCTTGCGCGTCTCGTCCGGTCCGCTCACAGCTGTGATCCCCCGGGGGATATGACCTGCAGCGGGCTCAGGCCGAGCCGGGCGTTCTCCAGCTCGGTGATCTGCCGGTCGCGGTTCTTGCCCAGCTTCATGTTGATGATCTTGTCGTGCAGCTTGACGATCGAGTCCATCAGCATCTCCGGCCGCGGCGGGCAGCCGGGCAGGTAGATGTCCACCGGCACGATGTGGTCGACGCCCTGGACGATGGCGTAGTTGTTGAACATGCCGCCGCTGGAGGCGCAGACGCCCATGGAGATCACCCACTTGGGGTCGGACATCTGGTCGTAGATCTGCCGCAGTACCGGCGCCATCTTCTGGCTGAGCCGGCCGGCCACGATCATCAGGTCGGCCTGCCGCGGGGTGTTCGACGCCCGTTCCATGCCGAACCGGGCCAGGTCGTGCCGGGGGCCGCCGGTCTGGAACAGCTCGATGGCGCAGCACGCCAGGCCGAAGGTGGCCGGCCAGACCGAACGGGCGCGGGCCCAGCCCGCGGCCTTCTCGACCGAGGTGAGCAGGACGCCGTTCGGCAGCTTTTCTTCAAGTCCCATGTCTGCTAATCCCATTCCAGGCCGCCGCGCCGCCACACGTAGGCGTACGCGACCAGCACCGTGATGACGAAGGTCACCATCTCCACCAGGCCGAAGACACCCAGCTTGTTAAAGGTGACGGCCCAGGGATACAGGAAAATGATCTCGATGTCGAACACGATGAACAACATCGCGGTGAGGTAGTACTTGACCGGGATCCGGCCCCCGCCCGGCGGCGTCGGCGTCGGCTCGATGCCGCACTCGTAGCTCTCCAGCTTGGCCCGGTTCCATCGCTTGGGACCCGCGAAAGCGCCGAAGGTGACGGAAAAGGCGGCGAAGCCGAGTGCCAGCACGGCCAGCACGAAGATCGGAATGTACAGTCTCATCGGGGTTTCCTCCCTTCACAGGCCGGATGCCAACCCCTCATCATAGGGACTACCTGCATAGCTACTCACTCAGGGTTAGGTGCGAGTCGGGATAGGCCGTTGACCAGGCGATCTGTTGCGTCGCCACCCGGATCGGTCAGGTTGGCCAGCAGCTTGAGGGCGAACCTCATCAGGGCGGGCCGCGACATGCCGTGCTTGGTGGCGAAGCGCATGAAACCGGGCTTGCCGATCAGCTTCACGAAGGCGCGGCCGAGCGTGTAGTAGCCACCGTACTCCTGGCTCAGCGCGTGCGGGTACCCGGCCAGCACCCGCTCGGTCTCGGCTCCCCGGCCCCGGGCCAGTGCCTGCGTGATCGTCCGGGCCAGGATCTCGCCGGACTCCATCGCGTAGGCGATGCCCTCGCCGTTGAACGGGTTCACCAGGCCGCCCGCGTCGCCGGCCAGCAACAGCCCCTGGTGGTAGTGCGGGGTCCGGTTGAAGCCCATCGGCAGCGCCGCGCCGCGGATCGGCGCGGTGCGGTTCTCCTCGGTGAAGCCCCACTCGGCCGGCATCGCCTTCAGCCACTTGCGCAGCAGGGCGTGGTAGTCGGTGTGGCCGAACGCGGCGCTGGTGTTCAGGAGCCCGAGGCCGATGTTGGACGTCCCGTCGCCCATCCCGAAGATCCAGCCGTATCCCGGCAGCAGCCGGTCGCCGTCCCACAGGTCGAGCCAGGATTCCAGGTAGTCGTCATTGTGCCGGGGGGACTTGTAGTAGGTCCTGACCGCGACCCCGAGCGGCCGGTCGTCCCGCTTGCGCAGGCCCATCGACACCGACAGGCGCGAGGAGTTCCCGTCCGCCGCCACCACCACGCGGGCGCTGTAGCGGCGATCTTCCCCGCCGTCCGGGCGACCCACCACGCCGGTGATCCGGCCGGTGCGCTCGTGCCGGACCGGGCCGGTCACGGTGATGCCTTCGATCAGCCGGGCGCCGGCCTGCTGAGCCCGGCGCGCCAGCGCCTCGTCCAGGTCATGCCGGGTGCGGACCAGGCCGAAACCGGGGTAGCTGGACAGCTCGGGCCAGGCCAGCTCCAGCCGCTGGCCCGCGCCGATGACGCGCAGGCCCTTGTTGCGCACCCAGCCGTCCTGCTCGCTGACGCTGATGCCCATGCCGATCAGGGACTTGACCGCGCGCGGGGTCAGCCCGTCGCCGCAGACCTTCTCCCGGGGGAACCTGGACTTCTCGAGCAGCAGCACGTCGAGCCCGGACTGCGCCAGGTAGAAGGCGGTGGTAGCGCCGGCCGGCCCGGCACCCACCACGATGACGTCGGCCTCGTCGGCGGGTGGCTGTTCCGGTGCGGGGGGAGCGTGTTCGGTCACTTGATCAGATCCTGGAGTTCTTGTGAACCGCTTCACAAATTCTTTGCCATCAGTTTAGCCCTAGCGGGGCTGCCCTTTTATCCGGGTCAGCCGCGCCGCTTTCACCGGGGTCAGATCCGCCGGGCCACGTGCACCGCCACCGCGCCCATGCTCAGGTCACGCCACCGCACCGCCGACCACCCGGCCGCGGTGATCAGCCCGGCCAGTTCGCGCTGGGCAGGCCAGTCCACGATCGACTCGGCCAGGTACTCGTAGGCCTCCGGATTCCGGGCCACCCGCCGGGCGATGGCCGGCAGGGCGTGGAGCAGGTAGCGCCGGTAAAGCATATCGACCGGCGCGATGGTGATCGTGCTGAACTCGCACACCACCAGCCGCCCGCCCGGCCGGGTCACCCGCCGCATTTCGGCCAGGGCGGCCACGGTGTCGGCCACGTTCCGCAGCCCGAACGAGATCGTCACCGCGTCGAACGCCTCGTCCCGGAACGGCAGCCGCAGCGCGTCCCCCGCCGCCCAGCCCAGCCGGCCTGCGCTGTCCCGGGGAGGACGATCCGCCCCAGGCCCCCCCTGCTCACGGGCGAGCTTCGCGCTCCGCCGTCCCCACCGCGAATGACCAGCCTGGAGCATCCCCAGCGAGAAGTCGCAGGCGACGGCGTCGGCGCCGGTGGCGGTGAAAGTCAGCGTGGAGGTCCCGGTGCCGGCCGCCAGGTCGAGCACCCGGTCCCCCGGGCCAGCGCCGGTGATCCGCGCCACGGCCCGCCGCCAGAGCCTGACCTGGCCGAGGGACAGGATGTCGTTGAGCAGGTCATAACGCGGGGCGATGCCATCGAACATCGCCGCCACGTCACCAGGTTGCTTGTCCAGGTCAGCACGAGCCATAGCGCCACCCTACGGGCCCGGTCCGGCCGCTCACGCCGCCCGCCGCCCCGTGCCCCCGCATCCGGTCCGGCCACCTCGACGCCTAACCGGATCAATGCTCCATCGATCCGGCCCTGGCCGGCTCAATGTTCCATCGTGCCGGTTACGAAACCGCCCCGTCGGCGGTGCCGCCGCATGGGTGGGGCTACCGGGGCCGGTGCGTCGACAGGGGCCGGCGCGGGCTAGGGGCAGAGCGGGCGGGTGGAGAGCGGGCGGGGGGAGCGGGCGGGTCAGAGGAGGCGAGGGCGCTGCCATTCCTGGCCGAGGACGTGCTGGGCGAGGAAGGCGAAGACGGTCTCATACCAGATCCGCGCGTTGCCGGGGGTGAGGATCCAGTGGTTCTCGTCCGGGAAGTAGAGGAACTTGGCCTCGGCGCCGTACCGGGACAGGTCCCACCACAGCCGCAGCGCCTCGCCGACCGGCACCCGGTAGTCCTTGTTGCCGTGGATGACCAGCATGGGCGTGCGCACCTCGGCGATGTGCCGGTGCGGTGAATTCTTCTCGTACATTTCCGGGCTGGTCAGCGGGTCACCGAACTGCGGCCGCCAGAACATCGGGTGGTCGGTGGTGCCGAACATCTGGTCCAGCGTCCACAGTCCGGCGTGGCTCACGATCGCCGCGAAGCGGTCGGTGTGGCCCGCCATCCAGTTCGCCATGTAGCCGCCGTAGGAGCCGCCCATCATCGCGACCCGGTCCGCGTCGATGTCCGGCCGGGCCAGCGCGGCGTCGGTGGCCGCCATGATGTCGGCGCCCGGCCGGGCGCCCCAGTCCCGGTGAGCGCGGATGATGAAGTCCTGCCCGTACCCGGTGGACAGCGCCGGGTCCGGCAGCAGCACGGCGTAGCCGCGGGCCGCCATCAGCCACGGGTTCCAGCGCCAGGACCAGGTGTTCCAGCTGCTGTTCGGGCCGCCGTGGACCCAGAGCACCAGCGGCGCCGGATTGCCGGCCGACGCCGTCTCGGGCAGCACCAGCCAGGACCGGACCGGCTGGCCGTCGTCGGCGGCCGCCTGAACTTCCTCCAGCCGGCCGGGCACCGCGACCGGGGTGCCGGGGCAGCCGAGGGCGGCGGGCTCCGCGCCGGTGACCAGGTCGAGCCGGACCGGGGTCGGCGGGCTGTCCACGGCGGCCCGCAGCGCGTACAGGTACCGGCCGCCCGGCCCCGGGTTCAGGTCGGTGTACGCGCCGTCGTCGCCGGTCACCCGGGTGACCTCGCCGGTCTGGAGCTCCACCCGGAACACCGGGCGGCGGCCGCCGTCATCAGCGGCGAAGTACAGCGCGCGGGAATCGTGCGACCAGGCCAGGTCGCCCGGCCAGCGGTCGAAGCCGGGCAGCAGGTCACGGCCGGCGTCGCCGGGCTCGCCCGCGCCGTCCGCGTCGAGCACCACCGCGGTGACGTTCACCGGCCGCTCGGCGGTGGCGTGCTGCTCGCGCAGGCAGGCGATGAACCGCCCGTCCGGCGAGACCTGCGGGTTGTCGAAGTCGAACTCGGGCCGCGACAGCAGCACCCGCCGCTTGCCGCTGGCGGTATCGATGACGACCAGCTCGCAGTGCGACTCGCCGGCCGGATGCCATTGCCACCAGCCGGCCAGGACCGACGCGCCGTCCGGCGACAGCGCGAAAGCCGCGCCGTCCAGCGCCCGCCCCGGCTCCGGCGTCAGATCGCGGAGCCCGGGCGAAGAAGCGGCTCGTTCGGCCTGATTATCGCCCTGGCCCGCGGGGATACCGCCGGTCAGCTCATTCTCGGGGGAAAGGTCGACGGCGAGCAGCCGGGGCTGGTCGGGCCCCAGGTCGTGATCCCAGAACCGGACCGGCGCGGACTCGTGCAGGATCGCGGTGATCCCGGCGTCCTTGCGCTCCTGGCGCAGCTGCGCGTCGCCGGCCGGACCGGGGCCGTCACCGGTCCCGTTGCCGACGGCCGCGCCGGGCAGCACCGGACCGCCGACCACCACGGCGGCGGCGTCCCGGGCCGTCTCGGCGGCGGTGACGCCGCCGGGCAGCGCGGCCACCACGCGGGCTTCGCCGCCGCCCGCGGGCAGCAGCCACAGCGCCGCGCCGCCACCCGCGTCGCCGTCGGCGTCCTTTTTCTGGCCGGGATCGGGACGCCGCGAGGTGAACAGCAGCGACCCGTCGGACAGGAAACGCGGGTTGCCCTCGCCCTCGGCCGACCGGGTCAGGCGCCGGGCCGGGCCGCCCTCGGCGTCGATCCGCCAGATGCTGGTCAGGTACTTCTTCCGGTCGGGACTCAGCGTCTGCACCGCCGCGGCCAGCCAGCTCCCGTCCGGGGCCAGCCGCAGCGCCCCCACCCGCGGCAGGGCCACGAAGTCGCCGAGGTCACTGAACGGAGTGGGATTAGCGCTCACGGTAGCTCCCGCTTAGGGTCGCACGGCATGACGAAATAGCGGTAACACCGGGTCAGCTGGCCTCGGTGATCATGGCGGCGCCGACCGTGGCGTTGGTGCCCTCGTCGATCAGGATGAGGCCGCCGGTGGTGCGGTTCCTGGCGTAGGGGTCGCCGAAGATCGGCTGGGTCAGCCGGAGCCGGACGCGGCCGACCTCGTTCAGCCCGAGCTGGGTCGCGGCTTCGTCCCGGTGCAGCGTGTTGACGTCGATCCGGTAGTGCAGGTCGGTGACGATCGCCTTGACCGTGCGCGAGGTGTGCTTGACCACCAGCCGGCTGCGCCGGGCCAGCTTCGTATCCGACGACATCCAGCAGACCATGGCCTCGATGTCCTGGGCGGCGGCGGGCCGGTTGTTCGGCCGGCAGATCATGTCGCCACGGGAGATGTCCACGTCGTCGTCGAGCAGCAGGGTGACCGACATCGGCGCGAACGCCTCGGCGACCGGCTTCCCGGCCGACTCGATCCGCTGCACCCTGGTGGAGAAGCCGGACGGCAGGTGCAGCACCTCGTCGCCCGGCTTGAGCACGCCGCCGGCCACCTGGCCCGCGTAGCCGCGGTAGTCGTGCAGGGCCGCGTCGGTGGCGGCGTGCGGCCGGATGACGTACTGCACGGGGAACCTGACGTCGATCAGGTTGCGGTCCGACGCGATGT
>JAJKHX010000269.1 GCA_021154785.1 Nocardiopsis sp. | reverse complement strand
GTTCGCGGCCACGGTCAGCATGGCCCGGGGGTAGGACTCGTCGCCGTCGAGTTCGGGGACCAGGTCCACGGCTAGGGCGACGGCGCCAACCGCCGGGTCGGCGGCCAGCGCGTCCAGGCAGCCGGTGAACAGTTCCTCGGTGTCGCGGCCGGTCCCCCATACGTCCAGCGGGTTGCCCGGGGCCAGGCCCTCGTCGAGCAGAGCGGCCAGCCGGGCGGCGGTCGCCGGGGCGAGCGGGGCGAACGGGGCCCCGGCCTCGGCGGCCAGGTCGGCGGTGTGCGCGCGTTCCAGGCCGGAGTCGTGCACGGTGGCGATACCGGTGCCGGGGGCGGCCCGGCGGCCAGCGGCGAACAGCTCGAGGGTGTCGGCTAGCTCGGCCAGGTCGCCGACCCGGTGCACGCCGTAAGCGGCGGCCAGCGCCTCCCAGGCGCCGCCGTCCGCGGCCAGCGCGCCGGAGTGCGCCGCCACCAGCGCCTGTCCCGTCTCGGAGGCGCCCACGCTGAGCAGCACCACCGGCACGTCCGCGGCCAGCGCGTCCGCCAGCACCGCGCGCAGCCCGGCCCCGTCCCTGATCGCCTCGAGCACCAGGGCCAGCACCGTGGTCCCGGGCAGCGTGAGCGCGTACCGGGCGTAGTCGGCGGCGGTGGTGACGAGCTCCTGGCCGGAGGAGACGGCCAGCGTGAAGCCGAAGCCGCGGCGGGTCCGCAGCAGGGCCGAGAACACCGAGCCCGAGTGGGTGACCAGCGCGACCGGCCCGGCGGGCAGCGGGTCGGGCTCGACGTAGCCGGTGGCCCGCAGCCCGCGGGCCACGTTGACGAACCCCATGCAGCCCGCGCCGCACACAGCCATCCCCGCGTCCCGGGCGACCGCGGCCAGCCGGTCCCGCAGGCCGCGGGTCCCGTGCGGGTCGTAGGCACTGCCGAAGATGACCGCCGAACGGGCTCGGTGTTCCGCCGCGGCCGTCAGCTGCGCCTCGAGGGCGGTGTCGGGAACCGCGAGCAGCGCCAGGTCGACCGGTTCGGGTATCGCAGCCAGGTCGGGCAGGCAGGGGACGCCGCCGATGTCCGCGTACCGCGGGTTCACCAGGTAGGTGCGGGGCCGGGACGGGCTGCGGGTCACCTCCTCGATCATGCGCGCGCCGAGGCTGCCCGGGCGGGCGCTGGCTCCGACCAGCGCCACGCTCCGGGCCTCGAGCATCGCCTGGATGGGAGGCGTCACCGCCGGCGGACGGCGGACCGGCGGTCGGCCAGCGCGGCCTTGGCCGCCTGCATGCCGGGGATGCCGCAGACCCCGCCGCCGGCGTGGGTGGCCGAGCTGGCGTAGTACAGGCCCGGTACCGGGGTGCGGTAGTCGGCGAAGCCGGGCGCCGGGCGCATGTGGAACAGCTGCTCCAGGGACAGCTCGCCGTGGAAGATGTTCCCGCCGACCAGGCCGTAGTCCTGCTCCATCTGGTAGGGGCCCACGATGTCGGTGTGGATGATCGAGCTCTTGAAGTTCGGCGCCACCTCGTTGTAGCAGTCGATCATGCGGTCGGCGTAGGCCTGGAGCTCCTCGGTGTGCGGCTGGGAGTTCCAGTCGGCCGGGACCCACTGGGTGAACAGCGACATGATGTGGTAGCCCTCGGGGCACAGCGTCTTGTCGAACGCGGTCGGGATGACGCCGTCGCTGAACGGGCGCGTGGCCGGGCGGCCGCCGCGGGCGTCAAGGAACGCCTGCTCGATGTAGGGCATGGTGGGCGCCATCTCCACCGAGCCGGTGTGGTGTTCCTGCAGGCTGGTGCCGGGATCGGCGGTGAAGTCGGGCAGCTCGGACAGCGCCAGGTTGATCTTGACCACGCCGCTGCGGGTCTTCCAGCGCTCGATGTCGGTCACGAAGTCGTCCGGGAGGTTGGCCCGGCCGACGTGGTCCAGGAACGCGGTGCGCGGGTGCAGGCTCGAGACGATGACCTTGGCGGTGAGCTGCTGGCCGTTCTCCAGGATTACGCCGCTGGCGCGGCCGTTGCTGATCGTGATCTGGCTGACTCGCGCGCTGGTGCGGATTTCGGCGCCGTTCTGGACGGCGGCGCGGGCGATCGCGCCGGAGACCGCGCCCATGCCGCCTTCGGCGAAGCCCCAGTTACCCAGGTGGCCGTCGCCGACGTCGCCGATCGAGTGGTGCGCCATCACGTACGCGGTGCCCGGCTCGTAGGGGCCGGCCCAGGTGCCGATCACGCCATTGACCGCGAGGGCGCCCTTGACCTGGGGCGACTCGAACCAGTCGTCGAGCAGGTCGGCGATCGACATCGTCATCAGCCGGGTCACGTCGGCGATGGTCCGGACGTCGAGCCCGCGCTGGCGCCAGGCCAGGCGCAACGTCTGCTCAAGGTCGCGGGGCTTGCGGGAGCCGAGGTTCGGCGGTACCTGGAGGAGCAGCGGGCCGAGCACGTCGGCCAGCCCGGCCAGCCACGCGTCCCAGCGGGGCATGGCGTCGGCGTCCTTCGTCGACCAGCGGGACACCTCGTCGTGGTTGCGCCTGGCGTCGTCGGCGTACAGCTTGATCGAGCCGCCCTCGGGGAAGGCCTGGTAGTACGGGCCCATCGGGAAGATCTTGTAACCGTGTTTGTGCAGTTGAAGATCGTTGATGATCGTCGGGGGAAGCAGCGACATCACGTACGACAGCCGGGTGACCTTGAAGTCGGGGGCGTCCGGCCAGGGAGCTTCGGTGGTCGCGGCGCCGCCGGTGGAGTTCCTGGACTCCAGGACGAGGGTGCGGGCGCCCGAGCGGGCCAGGTACGCCGCCGCGACGAGGCCGTTGTGGCCGCCGCCGACAATGATCGCGTCGTAGTCCGTAGGGCCGCTCGCTCCGGCCTTCGCCCTGGTCGCGCCCGTGGCTCGGGCGGCCCGTACCGCTTGTCCGGCCTTTCCCGCCGCGGCCTTCGCCGCGTTCGCTGCCTTTGCCGCCGTGGTTGCCTTGGTTGCCATGAACGGGCCTCCGAAAGTTGACTGAACATTCAGTCTAGAAGCTGCTACGATTGCGGACAAGACCGCCAGCGAGGGATCGGTCTTTGCGACGAGGTGGAGAAGGCCTGAGATGAGGGAGAACGGCGGAGGGTCGCGAGACGCCGGGGAGCGGCGTGAGCAGATGCTGCGCGCCGCGCTGGACGTCATCGTGGAACGGGGCTACGCCGACACCAGGATCGCCGACGTGGCCGAGCACACCGGCACGAGCCCGGCGCTGGTCATCTACTACTTCAAGACCCGCGACCAGTTGCTGACCGAGGCCATCAGGTACTCCGAGGACACCTGGTACGCCGAGTACGTGCAGCGGATCGAGCAGATCCCGACCGCGGCCGGGCGGCTGGCCGAGCTCATCGCCATGAACTGCCTGCCGGGCACCGATCCCGAGCCGAACAGCTACTGGCTGCTCTGGCTGGACCTGTGGGCCCTGTCGCCGCGTAACGCCGGGGTGGCCGCGGTGCGGGCCAAGTCCGACGAGCGGTGGCGGGAGACCATCCGCTCCATCGTGCTGTCCGGGCAGGAGGCCGGCGAGTTCGCGCCGGTCGACGCGGACGACTTCACGATCACGCTGTCCGCCCTGCTCGACGGGCTGGCGGTGCAGATCGCACTGGAAGACCCGGCGGTGCCGCCGCAACGCACGTACGATCTTGCGATGCGGTTCGCGTCCGGGCAACTGGGATTCGACGCCAAGCCCGTCCCGAAGCGGGCCAGAAAGCGCGGTTCGTAGAAAGCTGGAGGTGGCGCCGTGGCCGGATGAAGCATCGAGCTTTCCGGGCTGACCAAGAGGTTCGCCGAGATCGCGGTCGACAACATCGACCTGTCCGTGGCCAGCGGCGAGTTCTTCTCCCTGCTCGGCCCCTCGGGCTGCGGTAAGACCACCACCTTGCGGCTGATCGCCGGCTTCGAGCAGCCGACCTCCGGCCAGATCCTGCTGGACGGCGTCGACGTCTCCGACGTGCCGCCGCACCGGCGCAACGTCAACACGGTGTTCCAGAGCTACGCGCTGTTCCCGTTCCTGTCCGTGTTCGACAACGTCGCGTTCGGGCTGAAGCACCGCAGCGTAGGCAAGGCCGAGCTCAGCCAGCGCGTCAACCGCGCCCTGGACCTGGTCGCCATGACCTCGTTCGCCAAGCGGCGCCCCGGGCAGCTGTCCGGCGGCCAGCAGCAGCGGGTGGCGCTGGCCCGCGCGCTCGTGCTCAACCCGGCCGTGCTGCTGCTCGACGAGCCGCTCGGCGCGCTCGACGCCAAGCTCCGCCGCTCGCTCAAGGTCGAGCTGAAGACGCTGCAGGAGCGGGTCGGCATCACCTTCCTCTACGTCACGCACGACCAGGAGGAGGCGCTGACCATGTCCGACCGGCTGGCGGTGATGAACTCCGGCAAGATCGTGCAGATCGGCACTCCGCGCCAGGTCTACGAGGAGCCCGCGGACACCTACGTGGCCGACTTCCTCGGCGCCGCCAACCTGATGGAGGTCGAGGTGGTGACGGCGGGCGCGCTCCGGATCGGAGACTTCGCGCTGACCTCGGGGCGGTGCGAGGCGACCGAGGCGGGCCGGGCGCATGCGGTGATCCGGCCGGAGCGGGTGCTGATCGAGGAGCATGGTTCGGCCGGGGACAACCGGGTGCCCGCGATGGTGGAGCGCGTGGTCTTCCTCGGCTCGTCCACCCAGGTCATGCTGCGGCTGGCGACCGGCGTCGCGCTGCAGGCGCTGATGCAGAACGACGGCTCGCACCCTGACCTGTCTCAGGGCACCCCGGTGCACTGCTACCTGCCGCCGGACGCGCTGCGGGTGCTGGCCGGAGCGGCGGGCGAGGTCCCGGTGGCCGAAGAGGAGCCGCTGGTCGCCAGCTGAGGGCCGGGCACTGAGCGGTACTCGCAGTACTCGTGGTCTCGTCGTTCAGCACTCGTGATCTCGTCGTCCAGTTAGTAACCTAGTATTCGTTTATAGGTTCGTCCTTTTCATGATCGCGAAGAGTTTACTACGTTTTTTGATAGAAAGTCTTCGCGATCATGGACAACGACGCATCCCTGTTGGCTGGCCGGAAGGCACGGCGAGAATGGTGAGAACCTTGGGGTATGCGTGCACTGGTGATCACGGGGGCCGGATCGGCGCGGGTCGAGGAGGTAGCACCTCCGGTGGCCGGGCCCGGGCAGGTCGTGGTGGACGTCCGCCGGGCCGGGATCTGCGGGACGGACGTGGAGCTGTTCTCCGAGAAGCTGGCCTACTTCGCCCAGGGCAGGATCGGGTATCCGATACGGCCGGGGCATGAGTGGTGCGGGGTGGTGTCGGCGCTCGGCGAGGGGGTGGATCCGGGGTGGCTGGGGGCCCGGGTGACCGGGGACACCATGCTCGGCTGCGGGCACTGCGCGCGGTGCGCGGCTGGGCGGGGGCATGTTTGTGAGGATCGCCGGGAGGTGGGCATCATGGGCTGGGCCGGCGGGCTGGCCGAGCAGGTGCTGGTGCGGGTGTCCAGCCTGTACCGGCTGCCGGACGCGATCGACGACAAGGCGGGGGCGCTGGTCGAACCGGGCGGGAACGGCTGGCGGGCCGCCTCCGCGGCTCAGGCGGGCCCGGGTAAGCGGGTGCTGGTCTGCGGGCCGGGCACCATCGGGCTGCTGACCACGGCGTTCGCTACGGCGATGGGCGCCGAGGTGCATATCTGGGCGCTGGACCGGGGCCGGGAGGAGCTGGCCATTTCGTTCGGCGCCTCGGGCTACTGGACGGCGGACGACCCGCCGCTGGGGACCTACGACGCGGTCGTGGACTGCACCGACGACCAGCGGATGCCGGCGGCCGCGCTGGCCCGGGTCGAGCCGGCCGGACGGGTAGTCTACATCGGCATCGCGGGCGTGCCGAGCCTGATCGACAGCCGGGACGTCATCCTGGGCGACCTGACCGTGGTGGGCATCCTGGGTGCCTCGGCCGGGCTCGCGCCCGCTATCGAGTACTACGCCGACGGCCGGGTGGACCCGGCGCGCATCGTCGAGGTGACCGTGGGCCTGGACGAGGCGGCCGAGGCACTGGCCGGGAAGGTCAGCACCGGGGCGGGTACCAAGGTCCACATCGATCCGGGCCGCTGAAGCCGCTGGCGGTATGTATCAGCCGGGGTGACCTGGCCCTCTGTCTTGATACCTGGTAAACCTGACGGATCCGGGGGCGGAGGTCCGATATGCCTATCCCCAGACATTCCACGGCACTGCCGAGCGTCCAGCTCGCGGCCGGAGACGCGACCAGAGGCGTGACCGAACTGCGGGTCCATGGGGTCGGCGGCTCGCCGCCGGACGCGACCCTCGGGGACCTGGCACCCGAGCGGGTGATGGGCGATGCGACCGCGGGCTTCTACCGGAGCTCGGACCACCGGGCCAGCGAGGAGGACCGGCAGGCGGCCCTGGACGTGGACCGGCACGTCGAGGTCTTCTCGTGGGGCGGGCTGACCTCGAGTAGCAAGATCCGGGTGCTGTGGCTGGCCTTGCTGCCGTTCCTGTTCGCCAACCTGGCCGGCTGGATGTGCCCGCCCGCAACCCGCGCGTCAGCGTGGCGGTTCCGGCTGCACCGAATGGCCGCCGGGCTGTGCGCCCTGGCGCTGACCGTGAACGCGACCCTGATCGCCGTGATGATCAGCGCGGACGTCAACGCCTATCAGACGACACGGGCCGGGGTGGCCCGCAACCAGTGGTGGCTGACCCCGCTGAGATGGGGTTTCATCGCCGGGCACCCGGCTCGCCAGGTCACGTTCGGCGTGCTGGTGGTGGTGCTGTTCGTGCTGGCGCTGGTCGGGCTGGCCATGAGGTCATGGCGCTATGAGACGGTCCGGCCGCCGTACCGGGTGGAGGACGGCCAGAAGCTCAAGCCTAGGAAGGCGGCGGCCGACACGCTCGCCAGCGGGCTGGCTGACCAGGAATTCTGGGATGGCGGGGGCACCGTCCGCCTGATCACCTGGCTGCACGTCGCCGTGGTCGGCGGGTTCCTGGCCATCGCGCTCGGTGTCACCGTCCGGGGGCTGACCGGCGGATCACCGCACGCCGGTGCCCTGGGGTGGGCGGGCATCGTTCTCGGTGCGGCCACGATCGCCCTCGCGGTCGCCTATGTCGGCCTGGATGCTCTCGACACGCCGTCCATGAGTGCATCCGGCACCGGTCCTATCTTGGGCACGTTCGCCGAGAAGCTCCGCGGCGCGGTGGTATACCTGCTGGTCCCGGCGATTGCCGGGCTGATCTGCTCGGGCTGCTTCGCGTGGCTGCAGCCGGGGAAGCCTTCCGTCCGGGCCGCGGACCTGCCCGGGATGGCGGGCGTGACCGGATGGACCCTGCTGGCCATCACGGTGGCGGTGGGGATCGCGCTGCTGTCCATGCTGCTCGGCCTGGGTGGCAGCAAGGGGACACTGGCCGGCGGATCCTGGGTCACCCTGATGCTCGGGTTCGGCTCGCTGAACATCTTCCTGCTGGGCGCCGAAATCTGGGTAGCGCACCTGGTCGGCCCGGTGACCAGCGATGCGGCCAAGGCCCTGTCCGACAAGCCCGGCCAGATCTACCTGCCCAACGCGATCACAGCCGGGATGCCGCTGCTGGTCTGGGCGGTGGTGCTGGCCGTCCTGGCGTTCGCGGTTATCGAGGCCGTCCGCTGGCTGCGAGCCGTCAGCCTGCCCGAGGAAATGACCAGGGAGTACCGCGAAGAGGCCGACGACTTCTCGGCCGGCTTGTCCGGGCCGCTGGACGTCTGGTACCTGTCCGGCGAGAAGGGCGGCGACAAGGGCTGGCAGCGGAAGATCGCCCGGGTGCAGTTCCTGGCGCGCGCGCCGCACGACGCCGTCTGGCTGCTGTGGCTTATCGTCATCGGGCAACTGGTCATGGCCGTATGCGTGTGGCAACTGCGCATCCAGCCGCCTCCGCTCGTCCGCACCGCCGGCGTCGCCCTGGCCGGCCTGGTGCTGCCCGCGGCGGCGGCGTTCCTGTACGCGGCGTGGAGCGACCCCGCCAAGCGGCGCACGATCGGGGTCCTGTGGGACGTGGGCACCTTCTGGCCACGGTCCTACCATCCGCTGTCGCCTCCCTGCTACACCGAGCGGGCCGTGCCTGACCTGCAGCGCCGGATGTGGTGGCTGCACGACAATGGCGGCCGGGTGATGCTGACGTCGCACAGCCAGGGCACGATCATCGCCGCCGCGGCACTGGTCCAGCCCGGCTGCCGGCCCGAGGACGACCGCCCGGCCCTGATCACGTTCGGCTCCCCGCTGATGAAGCTGTACGGCTGGGGATTTCCCGCCTACTTCGGTCCCGGACTGCTCGGCCCGCTGACACCGGGCGGGGCCGGGCGGCTGAACGACTGGCACAACTTCCACTACCCGACCGACCCCATCGGCGGACCGACGGTCGGCGAGCCGACCGACATCGGGCTCCTCGACCCGGCTGAGTGCTACTACGTCTACGGGCAGGCACCGCCGTCGGCGCAAGGCCACTCCGGCTACTGGGCCGACCCGCGGGTCTGGGCCGTGATCAATTGCATCGCCGCCGGGCTATCCGACTCACCGCCACCGCCACCGCCACCGCAGGCGCAGGGCAATGGATCGGCCGGCATCCCGGCGCAGCTCGGTCCCGACATCCCGCTGGGGCGGGAAGCGGCTCCGGCAGGCTAGACCGGGTCCGGCGGGATATGCCCTAGCTGCCCTGGTAGCGCAGGTGGAGCAGGTCGGTCCGCCGCTGGCTGAGATACCAGTCGGAGATGTCCTCGGTGTCGATGACGGTCCTGAGGACTGCCGGCTGCACCACGATCTCACTGGCCCGGGCTCCATCCAGCCACGCGGCGATGCCGGCCAGGTTCTGAGCGATATCCCAGGTCACCGAGGTCTGCGCGACAGCTACAGCCACTTCATAGGTTCCTCCTCGCGGAAAGGCTAGCCTGGCGGGTATGCGGCTCACGGTGGTCGGCTGCGACACGTTTGACATAGACGCCCTGACCAACGCCGGTCACACATCGTGTTCCTTCTCGTGGTCCACTGCACCACCGCCTGCTATGGCACGTACCAGGACGAGATCAGGCACGTGATGTCATCGGTGGCCATCTCCAGGCTGGGCCAGCCCACGGGACCGTTTACCGGAGTCGTCGGCCGTTGAGGATGGTGAGGGTGACGCCGGCCATCACCAGGGCCAGCCCGGCCAGCTGGCCGGCCGGCGGCCACTGCTGCCTGACCGCGTAGACGTAGCCGAAGCCGCTTACGGTCTCCAGGTTGACCAGCAGCCCGGCCAGGGCGGGCGACAGCCGGCTGGAGGCCAGATTCCACTGCATCGTGCCGACCCAGGAGACCACGACCCCGAGGAAGACGGCTCCGGTGACCAGGGCGGCCAGACCGGGATGGGCACCGGATGGCACGGTCAGCTGGCCGGCCAGCGCGGCCGCGGGCAGCCCGGCCAGCGCGACCGCACCGGTGGCGACGCCGACGGCCGTGGACCAGCCCGCGGGCGAGACCGTGTCGTGGCGGCCCAGGAACCGGGCGTTGGCCAGGGCATACCAGGTCCACAGGACGACGGCGGCGGCGGCCGCGATCAGGCCGGCCGCTTTCTCGGCAGGCGAGGCGGCCTGGTAGGCATGAACCCCGCCGATCTCGAGCAGGCTGACGAGGGCGAGCCCGGCGGTGATCAGGACGAGCGGAAGCGCCAGCCGCCGCCACGATGTCCTGGCTCCGGCGGGCGCGAGCATGTTGCCGGATACCGCGACCACGACGGGGATGGCGCCGATCACCATGTCGGCCAGCGGCGCCCCGGCGGCCTTGATCGCGATCACGAGCAGCAGGTAGTACCCGACGTTGCCGGATACCGCGAAGACCAGCGCCGCGCGCCAGTGCGCGCGGAGTACACGGCGCAGGTCAGGGCCGCCTAGGGCGAGCAGGATGGCGGACAGCAGCCCGTAGACCAGGTAGCGGCCGAGCGTCACGATCACCGGGTTCCAGCCGCCGAGCATGACCGGGACCGCGAACGCCGACCCCCAGATCAGGGCACCGCTGATCCCGGCGGCCAGCCCGGACGGGCGGCGGCCAGAACGGCTTGACCCCACGGCCGTGCGTCGCGGGCGGGTGTTCTTCGCTTCGGCGGCGAGAGCCATTGAGGCGACTCCTAACTGTCGAAATCAGCTTTAGACAGTTAGAGCTACCCGGCTTGCGCGATGTAACCCACTAAACTTGAGATTGATAGTTAGGAGACCGGATGACGGACATGCCGAACCTGGTCGGGGGCGCGCTCTGCCTGGACTTCGTGAACACTGTCGACCCCCGGCACGCACCTGACCGGCGTGAGTACCTGGACAGCTATCCCGCCCTGACCGCCTGGGGCCGCTACGCCGAGGCCGCCGCGGATCAGGGCGATCGGCTGGACAAGGCTGCGGCCGGTGATCCGGCGGGGGCCGGGAATCCAGTGGAGGCCGGGAATCCAGTGGAGGCAGGCAGTCCAGTCGAGGCCGGTAGTTCCCTTGCGGCCGGACGGGTGCTGGGTCGCGCGATCAGGCTGCGGGAAGCCCTTTACCCGCTGTTCCGCGGGGCCGCCCGGGGACAGCCGCCCGATCCTGATGACCTCGGCGTGCTACAGGCCGAACTGACCCTCGCCTTGCCCCATCTGCGGGTCACCTGGTCTCCGGCAGGCTTCGCCCGGGAATGGGAGCGCGGCAGTCCCGCGCTTGACCGGGTGCTCTGGCCGGTTTCCTGGTCGGCCGCGGAACTGCTGACGCACGGGCCGCTCGACCGGATCAGGGAATGCCCGGGCCAGGGGAACTGCGGCTGGCTGTTCCTCGACCTCACCAAGAACGCTAGCCGCCGCTGGTGTGACATGCGCGTGTGCGGCAACCGGGCCAAGGCCCGCCGCCATTACACGCGAACGCGCCAGGAGGTCGGTGGCGCACAGGGTACGCAAGGGGGTACCCGGGGGGGCCACCGAGTCCGCTAGGTCTCGTCGTGCTCCTGGAGGTAGACGCGGAACTCCCCGATCGCTTCCTCGGGGTCGGGGCCGAGGTCGCGGACCAGGGCCATGTCGGTGCCGGTCCAGTAGGCGCCGGTGTAGTCCCCGTCGTCGAGCATCAGCAGATGATGGTGCGCGATCTTGATGTGGTCGCGCACTTCTTCCCACGAGACGCCGGGAGGGACCAGGCCGATCGCGGGCGTGTCGCTGTCGTCGATATCCAGGTTCTCGAGCATGGCGTCTCCCTCAGGGGGCTCCTAGGGTCATGCTGGGGGTGGAAGCCCACTCGTTCGGGATAATTTTGAGACAGCGGACGGTCAGCCTTCGCTCCCGGCGATCGTGGTGAGGGCCTCGAGCCTGCTGCCGCGCTCGCCGCGGGTCAGGAAGCGGTAGCCACCGAACCCGATGATCGCGATGAGGAACGACATGACCAGCATGATGGTGCCGAGCGCGTTCAGCGCGGGGCCGCCGTTGCCGCCGTGCTGGGTGGAGTAGATGATCACCGACATCGGCGTGTTCCCGGCGTTGGAGGAGAGCAGGTCGACGAGGACGAAGTCGTCGATCACGCCCGAGAAGACCAGGATCGCGCTGGCGAAGATGGCCGGGGCGAGCAGCGGGATCATGACCCGGCGCATGGTCTGGAAGCGGCTGGCGCCCAGGTCGGCGGCGGCCTCCTCGTACTGGGGGCCGAGGGTGACCAGCCGGGCCTGGACGATGATCGCGGGCCAGCTCATGTTCCAGGTGACCAGCGCGAGGACCTCGGCGATCGTGCCCAGGTGCACGAACGTGAACAGCACGGTGAAGAGCAGGAACATGGCCACGCCGAAGATCAGCTCGGGGATCACGAAGGACAGGATCATCATGAAGTTGAAGGTCGAGGCGGGGTAGCCGCGCCACCGGTTGATGCCGAGCGCGAACGCCACCCCGAGCGGGACCGCGATGACCGTGGTCAGCACCGACAGCCGGACGGTCTGGATGACCGCGGCGTGCAGTTGCGGGTTATGCAGCACCGAGTTGGTCTTGTCCCCGAAGTACCAATGCCAGGTCAGGCCCTGGTAGGTGGCTTGCGAGCGGCCTTTGTTGAACGAGAACAGCACCGCGATGCCGATCGGCACCAGGGACCAGACCAGGTAGAGCCAGGTGAAGGCCTCGAGGAACCACGGGTGGCGCCACGGGTTCCTGGGGTTCCAGCGGCTCATCCGGCGGGCCGCGGGACGGGGGCCGGCGGAGGTAGGAGCGGTCATGATGCCACCTGGGAGGATCGGTTGGTGGTGACGACGTAGTAGATCATCGGGATGAGCAGCACCAGCAGGAGCAGCAGCGAGAGCACGGCGCCCTGGCCCTCCAGGCCGGGCGTGCCCAGCTGGCCCTGGATCAGGTTGCCGATCATCGAGGTGGACGCCGCGCCGGACATCAGCTGGTTGGTGTAGTAGTCGCCGAGCATCGGCAGCACGGTGATCAGCAGGCCGGTCGCGATGGGCTGCCGGGACATCGGGAGCGTGATGCGCACGAAGGTGCGGACCCGGCCCAGGCCGAGGTCGCGGCCGGCCTCGATCAGCGCGGGATCGATCCGGTCCAGGCCCGCGAAGAGCACCAGGATCAGGTACGGGATGTAGCCGTAGACCAGGCCGAGGATGACCGTGACCGACTTGCCGCCCAGCCAGTTGACGGCCGAGATGCCGAACCAGGACAGCGCCTTGTTCGCGTACCCGCCCGTCTGCAGCAGGTCCACCCAGGCCAGCATGCGCATCATGTAGCTGATCCAGAACGGGGCGATGAGCAAGATCAGGAACAGGCCCTTGCGGCGGCCGGAGAAGCGGGCCACGAAGTACGCGGCCGGGTAGCCGATGACCAGGCAGAGCAGGGCGGCAATGGCGACGTAGAGGATGGTCCGGAGCAGGATCGGGCCGGCGAACGAGGTGCTGCCGAACAGGTCGCGCCAGACGTTGATGACGTTCGAGGAGCTCCACTCGAAGGGGTTCCAGACCGCGACCGGCACCTCGAACAGCCGGTCCAGCTTGCCCATCGCGATCGCGAGCACCGCGTAGAACGGCACGATGAACAGCAGCAGCAGCCACAGCACGCCCGGCACGGCCAGGGCGGCGTAGAAGCCGTTCTTGTTTCTCATGGCCCGGCCTCCTAGATCCCG
>JAJKHX010000268.1 GCA_021154785.1 Nocardiopsis sp. | reverse complement strand
GCCCGCGCCGATGTGTACGACGAGCTCTACGCGGAGTACGTGCGGCTGCACGACTACTTCGGCCGGGGCGAGAACAAGGCCATGTACCGGCTGCGGGCGATCAGGGACCGGGCCCTGGCCCGGAGGACCGCGTGAACCGGCCGGTCACGGCCGCGCTCCGCGACGAGGTGCTCCGCGCCAACCAGGCGATCCCGCGCGCGGGGCTCGCCACCTTGACGTGGGGCAACGTCAGCGGCGTCGACCGCGACGCCGGCGTCTATGTCATCAAGCCCTCGGGCGTGTCCTACGACGACCTGACCGCCGGGCAGCTCGTCGTGGTCGACCTCGAGACCGGGCGGGTCGTGGACGGGGACCTGCGGCCGTCGGTCGACAGCGAAACCCATCGCTGCCTCTACCTGGCGTTTGGCGGGATCGGCGGCGTCACCCACACCCACTCGTCCGCGGCGGTCGCGTTCGCGCAGGCCAAGCGGGACATCCCCGTGCTCGGCACGACTCACGCCGACGCCTTCAACGGGCCGATCCGCGTTACCCCGGATCTCACCGAGGCGCAGTGCGCCACGGACTACGAGTACAACACCGGCCAGGTCATCGTGGACTTGTTCGCTGCCGCCGGCGACGATCCGGAGGAGGTTCCCGGTGCGCTGGTGGCCAACCACGGCCCGTTCGTGTGGGGCGACTCGGCCGCGGCGTCCCTGAAAAACGCGATCACCTGCGAGGCGGTCGCGCAGATGGCCATCCAGACGCTGGCGCTGAACCCGCACGCCGATGCCCCGCCGTATCTGCTCGAGCGCCACTTCCGCCGCAAGCACGGACCAGGCGCGTACTACGGAAACCCCCAAGCTGGCCAGCAAGGAGCACAGCGCTGATGACGCCACCGACCGCCCAGGACGACTTCGAGGTCTGGTTCCTGACGGGAAGCCAGCACCTGTACGGGGAGGAGACGCTCCGCCAGGTGGCGGAACAGTCGCGCGGCATCGCCGACCAGCTCTCGCACGCACAGCCCGCCGGGGCCCCGGCCATCCCGGCCAAGCTCGTGTGGAAGCCGGTGCTCACCGATCACGACGCGATCCGCCGGACCATCCTGGAGGCGAACGCCGACGACCGGGTGATCGGCCTGGTGGCGTGGATGCATACGTTCAGCCCGGCCAAGATGTGGATCGCCGGGCTCAGTGCCCTGGACAAGCCGCTGCTGCACCTGCATACCCAGGCCAACGTCGCGCTGCCGTGGGCGACGATCGATTTCGACTTCATGAACTTGAACCAGGCCGCGCACGGCGACCGGGAGTTCGGCTACATGCTGACCAGGCTGGCTGTGCCGCGCAAGACCGTCGCGGGGCACGTCTCCGACCCGCGGGTCGTCGAGCAGGTGGCGACCTGGACCCGGGCGGCGGCCGGGTGGGCGGCGACACGGTCGCTGCGGCTGGCGCGGTTCGGCGACAACATGCGGTACGTGGCCGTCACCGAAGGCGACAAGACCGAGGCGGAAGCCATCTTCGGCGTCCAGGTCAACACCTGGGGCGTCAACGACCTGGTGGCCGCGGTGGACGCCGCCGCCCCGGCGGACGTCGACGCGCTGGTGGCGGAGTACGAGGACACCTATGACGTCGCGACCGAGCTCCGGCGCGGGAAGGAGCGCCATCAGTCGCTGCGCGACGGCGCCGCGATCGAGCTCGGGCTCCGGTCCTTCCTCGAGGGCGGCGGATTCGGGGCCTTCACGACCAACTTCGAGGACCTGGGCGGGCTGAAGCAGCTGCCCGGCCTTGCGGTGCAGCGGCTGATGGCGGACGGCTACGGGTTCGGCGCCGAAGGGGACTGGAAGACGGCCGTGCTAGTCCGGGCGGCCAAGGTGATGGGGGCCGGCCTGCCCGGCGGCGCGTCACTGATGGAGGACTACACCTACGACCTGACGCCGGGCCGCGAAGCCATCCTCGGCGCGCACATGCTCGAAGTCTGCCCGTCGCTCACGTCGGCCAAGGCGCGGCTGGAGATCCATCCGCTGTCCATCGGCGGCCGCGAGGACCCGGTCCGGCTGGTCTTCAGCGCGGACGCCGGGCCGGGCGTCGTCGTCGCGCTGTCCGACCTGCGCGACCGCTTCCGGCTCGTCGCCAACGTCGTCGAGGTGATCCCGCCCGCCGAGCCGCTCCCCCGGCTTCCGGTCGGGCGGGCGGTGTGGCGGCCGGAGCCGGACTTCCAGACGTCCGTGACCTCCTGGCTCCAGGCCGGCGCGGCGCATCACACGTGCATGTCGACGGCGGTGAGCATCGAGGCGTTCGCGGACTACGCGCGGATGGCAGGCACGGAACTGCTGGTCATCGACGAGACCACCACCGAGCGGGGATTCGAGAACCAGATCCGCGCGAACGCCGCCTACTACCGGCTGGCTCGCGGAATCTGACGCCCGGCTGGACGGGGCTTTTCGGTGAGGAGGGCCAGGTCCCAGGGGAGGATGCCACCATCTGGGGCCACGAACTCGCGGACCGAGCGCAGGATCAGACCCGCGTTACCGAAGGCCTGCAGGAAGCTGGCCAGGGTCTTGTGGTGAAAGCCGACCCGGCCGCCGATTCTTGAGCCGTCACCCGAGCCGCGGCTGGTCCAGCCGCCCGTGCCGGAGCCGCCCGTACCGTAGCCGGGCTTGAAGGTCAGCGCCTGGTCTTGCCGCTCGTCCAGGCGGTACACGAACGGGCCTACGTAACATGGATGAACGCCCAGGTAGGCGAAGCGGCCGCCGGGGCGCAGGCAGCGGGCCACCTCGCCCACGACGGCGGCGAAGTCTTCGGTGTCGGTATGGAAGTACATCCCGGTCGCGACGTCGGCCGAGGCGCCGGGCAGCGGCAGGCGCCGGGCGTCGGCCCGCACGGCGGCGGCCAGCCGGGGCCGGGCGAACCGCAGCTGGTCGGCCGAGATGTCGAACCCGACGGCGCGGTAGCCCATCTCGCGGAGGATGCGACCGGAGCGCCCGGTGCCGCAGGCCACGTCCAGGCACACCGCTCCCCCGCCGGGCCCAAGGCATTCCCGGAACCAGGCTTGCGCGTTCTGGTGGTGGAACGCGGAGAAGGTCTCGTCGTACCACTCGGCGTTGCCGTCGTACCGCGCGATCCCGGGCCTCATACCGGCAGGCTAACCCTGGTGCCGTTCACGCGCGCAGCTGCCATGCGCTCGGTGGCCCCCGGGGTACCGTCTTTGGTACCCCGGGGGCCACCGACCGCGTTCCCATGGGCCCAGGAGCATGATCTAGCGTCCCGGTGGGCTCAGCTGTCACACCGGGGCCGGCACGCGGTGCCGGCCGGACCGGTGCGGGACTCGGGTAGGGCCCACTGACCGGATCGATGGAGCATTGAGCCGGTCCCGGGCGGATCGATGGAGCATTGAGCCGGCTCGTTGCGCCGCCGGGTACCGCCCTGCGGCGCCGAACGCCAGCGACCGGACGAGCTGTCACTTCCAGCGCTCATGATCGGTCCGGGTGCTGGTATCACGGATGTTACTGAGACCGGTGATACCAACGCCAGTGTTACTGATATCGGTGATCGCCGCCGGATGACGAGGGCGAAACATCTTCGGTATACCCACTTGACCGGATATGCCGGGAAGATTTAGCGTGCAGGAGCGAACGTTCGCTCATTGGGTGAACACCCGGCGGAAAGGACGCAATGGCGCGACGGCGGTACGTGTCGATCAAGGAAGTCGCGGCGCGCGCCGGGGTCAGCTTCCAGACGGCCAGCAAGGTCCTGAACGGCGGTGATGTCCGCGTCTCGGCGGACACCGAGGAGCGGATCCTGGCCGCGGCCACCGAGCTCGGATACCGGCCCAACACCATCGCCCGCAGCCTGGTCCAGCGGGCCACCGCCACCATCGGGCTGGTCGCCAGCGACGCTACCGACGTGGCCATCGCCCAGGCCTCGGTCGCGGCCGAGCAGGCGGCGCGCGCGAACGGGCACTCGGTGCTGGTCGGGCACCTGGCGGCGGGCGGCGCGGACGGGGCCGACATCGTGCGGACGCTGATCGAGCGCCGGGTCGACGGCATCATCGCCGCCGCGCCCGAGGTCGAGGAGGACACCGAGGTCGCCGACCTGCTCCGGCGGTACGTGCCGGCGGTCAGCCTGCAGGCGGTGCCCGGCGGCGGTGTCCCGCTGGTGGGGTCCAACCACCGGGACACCGGGCGGCTCGCCGCCACCCACCTGCTCGGCCTGGGGCACACCAGCATCGGCACGGTGACCGGCACGTTCCGGCGGCGGATGACCCGCAGCCGCCTGCACGGCTATGAGGACGCGCTGCGCGCCGCGGGCCTGGAGCCGAGCGAGGACCTGGTGGCCGAGGGCGACTGGACCCCGCAGGGCGGCGCCACCGCGACCCGGCTGCTGCTCGAACACTCGCCCGGCCTGACCGCGATCTTCGTCCACAGCGACGCGATGGCCATCGGCGTGCTGAGTGCGCTGTGGCAGGCCGGGCGCCGGGTGCCCGCCGACGTGGCCGTGGTGAGCTGCGACGACATCCCGTTCGCGGAGTTCCTGACTCCGCCGCTGACCACCGTGCGGGTGCCGCTGGCCGAGACCGGCCGGCAGGCGGTAGAACTGCTGCTGCGCAGCATCGCGGGCGAGCCGGTGCCCGAGCGGACCCCGTTGCTACCGGTCGAGCTGATCGTCCGCGATTCCTGCGGAGGACGAAGGAACCCCAGCGACTAGAAGGAGCGCCATTGACCCGGATCGCCTTCGACCCCGGAAGGCCGAACGGGATAGACGGATCCGGCCGCAGCCGAGACCCGGATACGGGCCCTTACTTGGTGACTTCTGACGGGCAGATCCGGTCGCTGGCCGGCACGCTGCCGCGGGCCTCCGGCTCGCGCATGGTCAGGGGCTGCGGGAACTTGACCGTCACCCAGCGGGTGAAGGGCCCGAACCGTTCCCTGACGTAGAAGGTGTCGACGCCGGTCCATCCACCTGCGACGTAGCAGGCGCCGCCGTCGCTCAGCCGCAGCGGGAACCCGAGGAGCAGTTCCTGGCCGGGACGGAGCGTGACCCCGGCTACCGAGGTGCCGCGGCTGGGGCGGGGGTGTGGCAGGCCCTGGGTCTGCAGGGTCCAGTGCACCGGCCCGGCCGGGACGAGCGGCCACGGGGACTCGCCCTCGGCCGCATACGCCTGGTTCCGCGGGGACAGGATCGAGACGGCTTCGATCGTCACCGGCTTCGGGCCGTTGTTGTCGATGCTCTCCGTCACGGTGAAGACGCCGGACTGCGGCGGCACGTAGAGCTGCCCGGTCTGGCTGCCGAACGTGTTGACGAGGCGCAGGCCGGTCCCGTTGGGCAGGCTGGGGAAGTAGCCGTTGCCGAAGGCCGACTGGCCGCCGAACTCGAGCGGCTGATACGTCCTGGCCAGCACCCCGAGGACCGTCACGGCGGCCGCGAGCAGCGTGCCTGCTGCTGGGCCCGCGGGTCGCCGGACGGCGGGCCCCCGCCGGACGGCGCAGGCTCGTGGTGGGCTGAATGGGGCTCGGTGATGGCCATCCGCACGCCTCCGTTACCGCTCGACTGGCACGACGATAACCGGCGCTCTGTAGCTAATGCCGAGCGCGGATTAGCTCATATGACGCACCGGGCCGCGGAAAACCAGTTGTCACGCGCGCCGACGGTGTGACAGCCTGCAGCACGTACGGGCCGGCGCTGGCCGGCTGAGCGAAGGGAGGCACACGAGATGCCAACGACTGTCACGGGCATGGTCTCGCCTGCCTCATTCATCGTTCAGCTGAGGAGCACCACCCTTGTACGATTCTTCTCCCCGCCACGGAGAGTTCAGGACTCGCCGCCGCGGTAACCGGGGTTTCGACGACGACGCGCCGATCACGGCCAAGCGCACCCGGCGCCGGTCGCTGCCCCCGGTCGACTACACGACCGACGGCCTGCCGGAGGGTGACCGCTGGTCCACCTGGGACCAGTCCATCCCGACCCAACGCGGCCCCCTTCCCCACCCGGACTGGCTGGTCACCGACCTGGCCGCCGTCGACACCGAGCTCGGCATCCTCAAGACAGGCAAGGAAGCGGATGTTTTCCTGCTCCGGCGCGGGGTCCCGCAGGGCCGGTCATGCCTGCTCGCGGCCAAGCGCTACCGCGACGCCGAGCACCGGATGTTCCACCGTGACAGCGGCTACCTGGAAGGCCGGCGCACCCGGGACTCCCGGGTCAGCCGGGCGGCGGCCAACCGGACCGCGTTCGGCCGGCAGGCCATCGCCGGGCAGTGGGCCGACGCCGAGTTCAACGCGCTTTCCCGGCTGTACGCGGCGGGAGTCTGCGTGCCCTATCCCGTGCAGGTACTGGAGACCGAGCTGCTGCTCGAGTTCGTCGGCTCGGCCGACGGGATCGCGGCGCCGCGGCTGGCCGAGACCAGGCCGGACCCGGCTTCGCTGGCGGCGCTGTGGGACCAGCTGGTTTCGGCGCTCGTCATGCTGGCCCGGGACGGCCTGGCCCACGGGGACCTGTCCGCGTACAACCTGCTGGTGGACGACGGGCGGCTGGTCATGATCGACCTGCCCCAGGTGGTCGACGTGATCGCCAACCCGCAGGGCGCCGGGTACCTCACCCGCGACGCGGAGAACATCGGCCGCTGGTTCACCGCCCGCGGCCTCGACGGGGCCGCCAGCCCCGCCCCGGCGGACCTGCCCGCCCTGCTCCGCCGCGAGGCCATGCTCGATGACTGATGGCCGCCAGGCGGCCCCGCCCGACGGGGGCCGGGGCCGCCCCGTCCCGGTGGCGTTTCTACGCTCTACGGCGACGTTCTGTGGAAACGTTTCGCAGACTGGAATGACATGGCTCTGTTTCCGGTAGCCCGGTATGTTGCCGTTGTCGTTATTCGGGCTGTTCGCTTAGAGGGCTGGGGGGCGGATCGGCAGCGGCGCAGGAAGCGGGGGCTC
>JAJKHX010000267.1 GCA_021154785.1 Nocardiopsis sp. | reverse complement strand
CTGGCGGCTCAACGGGCGGCACTACGGCGCGCTCCAGGGCCGCCGCAAGGATCAGGTCCGGCGGGAGTACGGCGATCACCAGTTCACGGCGTGGCGGCGGTCCTATGACGCCACGCCGCCGCGGCTCGATACGGTCGCGGCCGCGCGGCAGCGCAGCGACCCCCGCTACGCGATGCTCCCCCCGGACATGCAGCCGCGCGCCGAGTCCCTCCGGGACGTCTCGGCCCGGCTGCTGCCTTACTTCTACGACGCGATTGTCCCCGACCTGCTGGCCGGCGGATGCGTGCTGGTCGTCTCGCACGGCAACACGCTGCGGGCGCTGGTCAAGTACCTGGAATCCATCCCGGACGAGCAGATCGCCGGGCTGGACATCCCCACCGGCCGCCCGCTCGTCTACGAGCTCGGGCCGGACCTGCGCCCGGACGAGCTGGGCGGCCAGTACCTCGACCCGCACCGTGCCCGGTCGTCATCATGCGCGGCAAGCACGAGTAACGCGCCGGGGGCCTTAGCCCGGATCAGGACCGGCGTGGCGACAGCTCGCGGCCGAGGGCGGCGGCCAGGGCGGCCGCGTCGGGCGTACAGGCGGGGTCGGACAGGATGGTGATGCGCAGCATCCCGGCATAGGATACCGCCGCGAACGTCACGGTGACGTTCCCGGTGGTGGACGGGATCGCGATGAGCGCCCGCACGGTAATGCCGCCGAACATGAGCGGGTCTTCCGGGCCGCGCAGGTTGGTGACGAAGGTCTGGACGACCCGTTGGTGATTGGTGAACCAGCGCAGCAGGCCGCTGCGGGCCAGCAGCAGGAACGCGGGCACGAACAGGGCGGCCGAGGCGCCGCGTGCCTGCGACTTGCCCGTACGGGTGATCTCGGCCGTCCGGGTTACCCGGTAGCCGAAGTCGCCGGTGGCGGGCACGGTGACCGGCATGATCCCGATCTGGTTGCCGAGCTCGTCAGCGCCAGCCGCCCGCCGCGCGGCCACCGGAACCGTGATGGTGACCTCGCCGAGCTGCTCGCCGCGCGCGGCCAGCAGGGTTCGCAGCGCCCCGGCGACCGCGGCGAGTATCACGTCGTTGACCGTGCCGCCGTGTGCGTGTCCCAGGTCGCGGACGGCGGTTAGGTCGACGGCGACGACGTCCAGCCGCCGCCGCGGCCCGACCGGCCGGTTGAGCGATGTCACCGGCCGCCGGCGCGGCGGCCGCGCGCCACCCAGTTCTGCCCATCCCTCGCGGATCTGGCGCAGGCCACGCCGTTGGCGCGAGGCGCCTGATCCGGTCGGTCCGGCCCGGCGCAGGCGACCGCGCCAGGCATCGGCGGCGAGCTCCCGCGTTCGCGGCGCCGGTGCCGGAAACGGGCTGGCCCGCGTTCCGGCTGTTTCGGCGGCCTGGTCGGCCAGTGCGCCGAGCACCGCGATCCCGGCGATGCCGTCCGCCAGGACATGGTCCATGATGAAGAGCAGCCCGGTGCCGCCGTCGGCGAGGCCGGTGACGAACGTGGCCGACCACAGCGGCCGGGACCGGGGCAGGGGCTCGCCGAGCTGAGCCGCAGCGAGATCGAGCAGCGCCCGCTCGTCCCCGGGCGGCGGGCAGCGCAGCTGCCGCACATGATTATCGATATCGAACGCCGGGTCGTCGGCCCAGTATGGCCGCCCGCATCCAGGTGGCGCCCGGTAGAGCCGCTGCCGCAGCCTCGGCACCGCCCGGATCCGCTCGCCGAGCACCCGCCGCGCCCCGGCGACGCTGACCCCCGGCCCGGCGTCGAGCACCAAGACGGCCCCGATGTGGCCGGCCGCTCTTCCGTCCCCGGTGGCGGCCTGCATCAGGTCCGCGGCGCTAGCCCGGTCAGGCGAGAACGGCACCGCAAGCTCACCTCTACGGCTCGAGGACGAGACGGGCCCGGGCCTTGCCGTGCAGCACCTCGGCGATGGCCTCGTTGACCTCGGCGAGCGGCCTGGTCTCGTAGCTCACCCTGGTCCGCCCGGCCGCGTGCAGGCCGAACACCTCATTCAGGTCGGCGCGGGTGCCGACGATCGACCCGATGACCGACGTCCCGTTGAGCACGGTGTCGAAGACCGGAATGCTCAACGTGCCGGACGCGGGCAGCGCCACCAGCACGAGCCGGCCACCCCGGCGCAGCCCCGCGTAGGCCGTGGCGAACGACTTGTCGTCGACGGCTAGGCCCACCGCCACGTCGGCCCCGCCGTGGGCCCGCAGCACCTCGGCTGGGTCGTCGGCGCGGGCGTCGATGATGATGTCCGCGTCGAGTTCGCGGGCTAGGGCGAGCTTCTCGTCGGTGATGTCGACCGCGGCGACCGTGCCGCCGAAGATCTTGGCGTACTGCACGGCCAGATGGCCGAGCCCGCCGACCCCGGACACGAGCACCAGGTCGCCGGGACGCACGTTGCCGACCTTGATCGCTTTGTAGGTCGTCACGCCCGCGCAGGTCAGCGGGGCCGCCTCGCGGGGATCGATCTCGTCGGGAACCGGTGTCGCGAACGCCGCCTCGGCCAGGAAGTACTCGGCGTAGCAGCCGTCCACCGAATAGCCCGTGTTCTGCTGCGACAGGCACAGCGTCTCCCAGCCGGTCAGGCAGTACCGGCAGGTACCGCAGGCGTAACCCAGCCAGGGCACGGCGACCCGCTGCCCGGTCTTCAGGCTGGTCACGCCGTCACCGAGCGCGGTCACGATGCCGACGCCCTCGTGCCCCGGGATGAACGGGACCGTCGGTGTGACGGGCCAGTCGCCGTTGGCGGCGTGGATGTCGGTGTGGCACAGTCCGGATGCCTCCATCCGGACGACGACCTGGCCGGGGCCCGGCTCGGGTACCGGCCGGTCCTCGATGACCAGCGGCTGGCCGAAGCCGGGCACTACTGCTGCGCGCATGGGGGCACTCCCTTTTCGTATTCTTAGCGGACGATAAGGACCGGGCGGTCGGTGAGGTGGATGACCTTGTGCGCCGTGCTGCCCAGGATCAGGCCGGTCAGGTCGCCGCGGCCGCGCGAGCCCATCACGATGACGTCGACGCCATGCTGGGTCGCATCGTCGACGATCTCCCGCCCGGCGTAGCCGAACAGGGTGTTCCTGACCTCGCCGTGCGCCGTGACGCCGGCTGCGGTCAGCTTGTCGACGATCGCCGCGACCGAGGCGCTGGCCTCGTCCATGGTCTCGTCCGCTATGGACCCGGTGGCCCTGGTCGCCATCTCCCGCTCGCGCAGGTGCAGGACCCATACCTCGCCCTTAGAGAGCAGGGCCAGGTCGCGGGCTGCGAGCACAGCCCGGTCGGATATCTCCGAGTGGTCCACCGCTACCAGGATCTTGTCGTACATGGCCCTAGTCCTTCCGCCTGGGGATCGGCTGTTCCTCTCCCCATCTCAGCCTCGTCTCGCGCGGTGCCCGAGGGCAGAGCAGAAAGAACGGGCTGAAGGGGACGAAAGTCCCTCCGGCCGGCGACCAAGGCCTATGACCGTGGCGGGGTCCGCTGGCCGAGGATGGCGGGACAGGACATCTATCCGAACGGACTGGGCGATGATGACCGGTACCGCGACTCCCGCTCCCCGGCTGATCGACATCGACGGGCTTCCGGCACTTTTCGAGGCGCTGCGCGGCCGGGGCTACACGGTGGTCGGCCCGACCGTCCGGGACGGCGCGATCGTCGTGGCCGAGCTGGCCTCGGCCGCCGAGCTGCCGTTCGGGTGGGGGGTGGAGACCGAGGCGGGGAGATACCGGCTGCGGGAACGGTCCGACACCGCCGCGTTCGGGCACTCCGCCGGCCCGCAGTCATGGAAAACCGTGCTGCATCCAGCCCGGGCCAAGTTGTGGTCCGCGGACCGGGTGACCGGCTCTGCGGGCACCAGCATCGTGGAAACCGGCGCCGCCGAACCGCCGCGGTACGCCCTGCTCGGGGTGCGTCCGTGTGATGTGCGGGCGATCGGCATCCTGGACCAGGTGCTCACCGGCGGCCGGCATGCGGATCCTGTCTACCGTGGGCGGCGCGATGGCGCGTTCGTCATCGCGGTCGAGTGCACGGAGCCGGGGGCGACCTGTTTCTGCACGTCGATGGGGGGCGGTCCCGGTGCCGATTCGGGGTTCGACCTGGCGCTGACGGAGCTGACCGACGGCGGGGACCACCGTTTCGTCGTGCGGACGGGCACGGCGGCCGGCGCCGGCGTACTGGCCGACGTGCCGAGCCGGGCCGCGGACGAGGCGACGGTCCGGCATGCCGCCACGGCGGTAGCCGAGGCGGCCGGCCATATGGGCCGCACCATGCCGACGCAGGGCCTGCCGCGGCTGCTGGCGGACAGCCGCGAGTCCCCGCACTGGGACGACGTCGCCTCCCGCTGCCTGACGTGCGGAAACTGCACCATGGTCTGTCCCACCTGCTTCTGCACGACCACCGAGGACGTGACCGACCTGACCGGCGATCACGCCGAGCGGTGGCGGGTCTGGGACTCCTGCTTCGCCCTGGATTTCTCCTACCTGCACGGCGGCAGCGTGCGGACCAGCGGGCAGAGCCGGTACCGGCAGTGGATCACCCACAAGCTGGGCACCTGGCACGATCAGTTCGGCTCATCCGGATGCGTGGGCTGCGGCCGGTGCATCGCCTGGTGCCCGGCCGGCATCGACATCACCCAGGAGGTGTCTACCTTGGCCAGCATGCTGGAACAGGCCGCCGCGGACGAGGACAAGCCATGACGGGCACAGTGACCGCGTCGCTCTCGGCGCAGCCTTTCTTCGCCGCGCTCGCTGACTCCCAGCGCGAGGCGCTGGCCGGGGACGGCACCGCGGTAATGGTCGCGGCCGGGGAGCGCCTGTTCGACGAGGGCGGCGTCGCGGACATGTTCTGGCTGATCGAGCTGGGCCGGATCGCCCTGGACATGCGGGTGCCGGGCCGCGGTGATCAGATCGTCGAGACGCTGGGTCCCGGTACGGTGCTCGGCTGGTCCTGGCTGCATCCGCCCTACCGCTGGCAATTCGGTGCGGTGGCCCGCCTGGCCACCAGCGCGGTCGCGTTCGACGCCCCCTCGGTCCGCCGTCGCTGCGACGCGGATCCGGCCTTCGGGTACGCCATGCTGCGTGCGTTCACGCCGGTCATCACCGAACGGCTGCAGGCGACCCGGCTCCGCCTGCTGGACCTGTACGCCGCCCCGCATCAGCTGAGCCACGCCGACATCGGGCCGGTGAATCCATGACCGGCCAGCGGACGGCCCAGCGGACGGCCCAGCCGACGGCACCGCCCGCGCCGGCCGGACCAGCGGCCGAGACGCCTGCAGTACCCCGCTTTTACCGGGTGGCTTCCCGCCGCGAGGACACCGCCGACACGGTCACCTTGGAGCTCACCGAACCGGCCCAGCCGGTCCCGGCCTTCGCGCCGGGGCAGTTCGCCATGCTGACCGCGTTCGGTGTCGGCGAGGTCCCCATCTCGGTGAGCGGTCTCGGTGACAGCGGCGGCGGGCGGGCCCGCCGCCTGGAGCACACGCTGCGCGCGGTGGGCGCGGTCACCCGGGCGCTGCACGCCGCGCCGCCCGGCAGCCTGATCGGCGTGCGCGGCCCGTTCGGCACCGGCTGGGACGTGGCGTCCGCGGCCGGGCGGGACATCGTGATCGTGGCGGGCGGGATCGGCCTCGCGCCGCTGCGCCCGGTCGTGCTCAGCGCGCTCGCCGACCGGTCCCGGTACGGCCGGATCGTGCTGCTGGCCGGCGCGCGGACGCCCGGCGACCTGCTCTACGCCGGCGAGCTGGAACGCTGGAGCCGCGACGGGGTGGAGGTCGCGGTCACCGTCGACCGGGCGGACAGCGCCTGGAGCGGTGAGGTCGGGCTGGTCACGGCGCTCATCGAGCCGGCCGGGCTCGCGCCGGGCAACAGCGTGGCGTTTGTCTGCGGCCCGGACATCATGATGCGGTTCACCGCCGACGCTCTCGCGGCGCGCGGCCTTCCCGCGAGCCGGATCCGCGTGTCACTCGAGCGCAACATGCGCTGCGGAGCCGGCTGGTGCGGGCACTGCCAGCTCGGTCCGCTGCTGGTCTGCCGGGATGGCCCGGTGGTCAGCTACGACCGGGCGGCGCCCCTGATGAGGGTGCGGGAGCTGTGATGGACATGCCTACCCTGGCGGTGTGGAAGTTCGCGTCCTGCGACGGCTGCCAGCTCACCCTGCTCGACTGCGAGGATGAGCTGCTGGCCATCGCCGGGCGGGTGAAGATCGCGCGCTTCACCGAGGCCTCTAGTGAGATTCTGCCCGGCCCGTACGACGTGTCCCTGGTGGAGGGCTCGATCACCACCGCGGACGACGCCGAGCGGATCCGGCGGGTACGCGAGATGTCACGGACGCTGGTGACCATCGGGGCGTGCGCGTCCGCGGGCGGCGTGCAGGCTCTGCGCAACTTCGCCGACGTCGAGGAGTTCACGTCGGTGGTGTACGCCCGGCCGGACTATATCTCCACCCTGGCCACGTCCACTCCGATCGCGGCCCATGTGGACGTCGACTTCGAGCTGCACGGCTGCCCGATCGACCGGCGCCAGCTGCTGGAGGTCATCACCGCCCTGCTGGTGGGCCGTAAGCCGAACATCCCGGCCCACAGCGTGTGCTTCGAGTGCAAGCAGCGCGGCAATGTGTGCGTGGTGGCCGCGCACGGCACGCCATGCCTCGGACCGGTGACGCACGCGGGATGCGGTGCCCTCTGCCCAGCCCACCACCGCGGCTGCTACGGCTGTTTCGGCCCGATGGAGACACCCAACGCGGCGGCCCAAGTGGGACTGCTGCGGGCCACCGGCATGGCCGAAGCCGATATCGTGCGGGCCTTCCGCACGTTCAACGCCGGTGCGCCCGCGTTCATCGAGCTGTCCCAGGTCGCGCGACCTCATGAGAGGCGGAGCGAGTGAGTCACCGCAACGACCGCACGCTGGCCGTGCGCGCGCTGGCCCGGGTCGAGGGTGAAGGCGCGATGCACGTCCGGGTGCGCGGGGGAGCCGTCGAGGACGTGCGGCTGGAGATTTACGAGCCGCCGCGGTTCTTCGAGGCGTTCCTGCGCGGGCGTCGGCACACCGAACCACCGGACATCACCGCCCGCATCTGCGGGATCTGCCCGGTCGCCTACCAGATGAGCGCGTGCCTGGCCATCGAGGCGGCCTGCGGGATCGAGGTGACCGAGCCGGTTGCCGATCTTCGCCGCCTGCTCTACTGCGGCGAGTGGATCGAGAGCCACGCCCTGCATATCTACCTGCTGCACGCTCCTGACTTCCTCGGCTACACCAGCGCGCTCGCCCTCGCCGAAGACCGGCGCGACCTGATCGAGCGCGGGCTGGCGCTGAAGAAGGCCGGCAACGCGATCATGGAGCTGGTCGGCGGCCGGGCGATCCATCCGGTGAACGTCCGGGTGGGCGGCTTCTACCGGGCACCGACCCGGCCCGAGATGGCGGCCCTGGCCGAGAAGCTACGCGTCGCGCTGGACCAGGCGCTGGACACCGTGCGCTGGGCGGCCGGGTTCGAGTTCCCCGATTTCCATCACGACCACGAGATGCTGGCCCTGGTCACGCCCGGGCAGTACGCCATCGAGCGGGGCACGGTCGCCACCACCGGTGGCCTGACGTTCGCCCCGGCGGAGTTCGAAGACCACGTGATCGAGGAGCACGTACCGCACTCGACGGCGCTGCACGCCCGGCTGGCCGGACGGGGCCGGTACCTGACCGGTCCGGCCGCCCGCTACACCCTGAGCCGGCGATGGCTCTCACCCGTGGCACGGCAGGCCGCCGACGAGGCGGGCCTCGGCGCCGAGTGCCGCAACCCCTATCGCAGCATCCTGGTCCGCGCCGTCGAGGTGGTGTACGCGGTCGATGAGGCGCTGCGGCTGATCGGGCGGTATGAGCCGCCCGCGCCGTGCCATGTCGAGGTGCCGCCGCGGGCCGGCTTGGGGCATGGCGCCACCGAAGCGCCGCGCGGCGTGCTGTTCCACCGGTACGCCATCGACGCCGAGGGCCTCATCACCTCCGCCCGGATCGTGCCGCCCACCTCGCAGAATCAGGCCAGCATCGAACATGACCTGCGCCGGTTCGTGGCCGGCCGGCTGGATCTCGACGATCACGACCTGACCTGGCAGTGCGAGCAGGCGATCCGCAACTACGATCCGTGCATCTCCTGCGCGGCCCATTTCCTCGATCTCACCGTCGACCGCGCGTGACCAGGCAGGCTCCATGCCGCCGGGCGAAGGTCTCGCACAGCGGCCCTGGCGTCTGGCATCCGGTCCTGCGACAATGTGGACGCGAAGAACTTGCCCACGGGGCGAAGTTGCCCTGCCAGCCGCCAGCACGAGACTAGGACGCAGCGGGGAGGAATCATGCGGGCCAGCGCAGGCGACACGCTGCTGGTGAAGGAACGCCGCGCGGGCGAAGGGGACCGCGAGGCGGTGATCATCGAGGTGTGGGGCGAGTACGGCAGGCCGCCGTACGTGATCCGCTGGCATGACGGCCGCCAGAACGTGTTCTTCCCCGCGTCCGCCGACACGCTGATTCCGCGGTCTCCCCCGCTGGCCTTACCGGCGGCAGCGCCTGCCCGGTCAGATGCAACGTCCCATGGTCCTCGGTCCAGCGCGGGTCAGGCCGCGTGGGCGGCGGTCGCGATGATGCCAAGGGCGGCGCCCCAGCGGCGGGCCCGGGCAGCCTCGTTGTCGGGCAGCGTGCCCTGCGAGGTCACCAGGAAGCTCTCCGGCGAGGCGATGAGCAGGTAGCCGTGCCGCTTCAGCAGCCGGCCGATGCCCCGGCTAGTCCGGCCGGTGACCGCGTGCATGCCGTTGCCCCTGGTGTCGAAGGCGGCGGCCAGCTCATGTCGGCCCTCGAGGCCCGAGAGCAGGTCATGGACCCCGCTGGACAGGCCGTGCCGATGAGCCGGGCTGCCGACCACCAGCAGGTCGGCCACGGCGAAAAGGCCCGCGGTGGCCCCGGCGACCGGGACGACCGTCACTTCGTGGGTGGCGCGCAGGCCGTCCGCGATGTTGCTGGCGACGTCGCGCGTGCTGCCGTACCTCGATTCGTACACCACCAGTGCGCGCATGCTGATCACATTCCTCCGGGAGGCTGGCTGCCCAGGTCGTCGAGGACGGCGCGGGCCACGGCGTCCACCGCGGCGGCGACCGGCGGGGACAAGCCGGGGCCCTGGGTCAGGTCGGCTGCCTCGATCGCGTGGACGATCAGCCGCCGGGGCATCCGGTCCAGGGCCGCGGCCAGGGCGATGGCGTCGTCCAGTCCGAGGCCGTGTGAGCTCGCCCCCCGGCCCGTCCCGGCCCCCGGCTGGTCGACCACGAAGCGGTGGATCTGCCCCGGATCCGGCGGCTCGGCGCGGACGGCGTCCACCACGACGGCCAGCGCCGCCCCGGTCCAGGCGTCGATCAGCCGGGTGGGCTCGCCGTCGGTGACCACCAGCCGTACGCCGGGCGGCGCCAGGTCACGCAGCCGGGCGATCACCGCGGGGCCGGCGCCGTCGTCGCGGCGGAACTCGTTGCCGACGCCGATCACCACCGACGGCGCCTCGTCCGCCGGGGCGGAACCGGGAAGGGCCACGGGAACCATCCTTCGTTCGGTCGGTAAAGATCTTTCTCCGGTGAGGTCGGGGACTGGGCCGAGCGCGATAGGCACGGATCGTCGTTGGCCGCGGCTGGCCTAGGTCAGCCGGCGCGCCACGACCGGCGAGTGCGGTGTCTCGGGCTCGTCCGGCTGCGGCGGCCGCCTGGTGTCGTCGATCGCGTAGCCGAGCCGGCCGATGACGTCGACCACCCCGTCCACCGCGCGGAGCGCTGGCTGCACCGCGGCCAGCATGCTCTTGCGTTCAAGCTCACCGGTCAGCCGGACCACCCCGTCGATGACCTCGACGTCGACCAGCACGGGGTTGGTGCCGAGGTAGCGCGGCAGGACGTCCCCGACGATCTCCGCCTTGATGGCCTCGTCCGGCCGCAGGAAGACCCGCAGCAGGTCCCGCGCGCTGACCACGCCGAGCAGTTTCCCGTCAGCGCCGGTCACCAGCAGGGAGCGAGTCTGGTGGCGGCTCATGAGCTGGGCCGCCTCCGCCACGGCCGTCTCGGGCCGCACGGTGGCCGGGTGCGGGTTCATGATCTCCCCGGCGGTCTCCGCGGTGGCGATGGCCCGGCGGTCCCGGTAGGACAGGTGCGCCGAGTGCGAGCCTTCCGGGTCGCGCTGGAGCTGTTCCTTCCTCAGCAGGTCGGCCTCGGTGATGACGCCGGCCACGCCGTCACGGAGGGTGACCACCGGCAAGGCGCCGGCCTGCAGCCTGACCAGCATGCTGGCCACCTCCTTGATCGGCGTGGACGGGGTTACCGTCATCGGGCCGGCGGTCATGACGTCCCGTACCTGATAGTGACGCATCGCGTGCTCCTTAACTCAGACTTCTTCAGTCCAGTCCTCAGTTCAGGACAGCGCGCGGCGAAGGCTTGCGTTAGGGGAACTGTTCCCGAGCCCGGCTGACATTGGTCCCGGCGATCGAGAGGCGTTTGCAGGTGGCCCGCGAGCTCCGGGCCGACTGAACTGTAGAGCAGGAACGTCAAAGGATGTGATCAGCCATGCGGGCGCTAGTGGTGTACGAATCGATGTACGGGAACACGCATGTCGTCGCCAGCAACATCGCGGACGGCCTGCGCTCTACCCACGAGGTGACCCTCGTCCCGGTAAGCGAGGCTACTCCGGAATTGCTCGCCGGAGCCGACCTCCTGGTCGCCGGCGCCCCGACTCACATGCACGGGCTGCCGCGCGCCACGAGCCGGCGAATGGCGGTGCAGACGGCCGCCAAGGAGGGCAGCGGGCTGGTGCTGGACCCGGAGTCGCGCGGACCGGGAATCCACGACTGGCTGAAGAGCGTCGCTGGCGGCCGCGTTCTCGCCGCCGCCTTCGACACCCGGCTCAGCGGCGTTCCCGCGTTCACCGGGCGCGCCAGCCAGCCCATCGCCAGGCTGCTCAAGCGGCACGGCTACCGGATCATCGCCGCCCCGGCCAGCTTCCTGGTCAACAAGCAGAGCACGCTGCTCGACGGCGAAGCCGAGCGGGCTCGCCGGTGGGGCATGACGCTCGGCGCGGTGAGCAAGACCTACTCTCCAGCGCGCGCCTGAATCAGGAGATGAGCCTGGTGGATGACTTCTTCAAGATCGTGGCGGCCGGCCCGGCCTTCTTCGTCAGCGCGTGGCTGCTGATGATCTTCGCGGGGATCACCGGCGCTGACGTCGGGATCCAGCCCTTCGGTTACGTCACGTCCATGGTCGTGACGATCGGGCTGTGGCTGGTACTGGCCCCGGCCATCGGCGCGATCGCCCGCACCGCCAGCAAGAGCAGCAAGAAGAGCTGACCCGGACCGTGCTCGTGGCCGAGGGTGAGGCCCGGATGGCCGCCGATTGCGGGGCCGTGCCGGTCCCGCGGGACTGGGCTAACCGAGAAGGGCCGACCATGCCGCTGCGGGTCGTGGTCCTGCCCGCTACCGGAACTAGTCGTCCCCGCCGCTCCCCTGTTCTACCTGGCCGGATGGAACGGCGATGTCGCACGGATTCGGCGACTGGCGGGCGGCGGTGAGCAGGGCTTCGAACTGCAGGTGGGTGAACCCCAGGGTGGGTGGCGGATGTTGGCAGCAGGCTGGAATTTCACCTTGCGTAGTCGCGCTATCATGGGATATCAAGGAGGTGAGAGATGACAGACATGCTGATCCGGGATATCCCCGATGAGGTCATCGCCGGCCTGGATGCGCACGCAGGACGGCTGGGCCTTTCGCGTAGCGAGTACGTGCGCCGCCGGCTGGCCCAGGACGCGGCCCGACCCGGATCTGCGGTCAGCGTCCAGGACCTGGCCCGGTTCGCCGAGACCTTCGCTGACCTGGCCGACCCAGATGTCATGTCGCAGGCCTGGCGGTGAGCGCCTGGCTGATCGATAAGTCAGCCCTGGTCCGCCTGACCGCTAGCCCTGACGCTGCCGGATGGGCAGAGCGGGTCGAGCGCGGGCTGGTGCGGATCGCCACCATCACCCGCCTGGAAATCGGCTACTCTGCCCGCTCCGGGCCCGAGTTCCGGGCTGGGCTGCGGCAGCCTCCCATGTCGTCGATGCCAGTGGAATACCAGACTCCTGCGACCGAGGACCGGACGGTGGAGATCCTGGCCCTGCTGGCCGACCGCGGCCAGCACCGCGCTCCATCCATACCTGACCTGATCATCGCAGCAACCGCCGAGCTGGCCGGGCTCACAGTCCTGCACCTGGACAAGGACTTCGAGATAATCGCCGCAGTCACCGGCCAGCCCGTGGAGCGGCTGAGCACATAGCCGCGCCCGGAAGGCACATCAGCGCCCATCAGGCCCGAACACCGGCCGGATTCCTGACTGGCCAGCCGCTCGACCCGGACAGCTGGCGATAGGGGCAGAACCGCCCGGCCGGCTGAAGACCGCGTCCGGCGTCCGCTCCCGCCCGTCAGGGCCATCTTGATGCCGAACGAGCTGAGCTCACGTCCCGCTGGCCGCTCCCTGTGTTCCCGGGGCTGGCGCTCTTCCCCGGCGCCGATCTACACCACCACCGCCTCCGGCGTGACCGTCATCATCACCACCACCCGCACGGTCAACGGCAAGGCCGTCCAGCCGACCGGGACGAATCCAGTGCTGTTCACCACCGAAATCGCGTGCTGGTTGTAGTCGCCATACGGGAAGCGGAACCACGGCGACGGGTCGGCGCCCGCCACCGAAGTGATCTGGCTTTCGGCGCTGAGCACCTGGTCACGGATCTGCGCGTCGGTGAGCTTGGTGAAATACGGATGAGACACCGAGTGATCGCCGATCCGCTGCCCCGCGACCGCGATCGCCTTCGACGGGGCCGGGTAATCCCTGACGAAGTTCCCGGTGAGGAAGAACGTGGCGCGGGCGTGGTACCTCGCCAGCGTGCCGAGGATGGGTTGCACCCCGTCGGCGTTCGCGCCCGCGTCGAAGGCCAGCGCGACGACATTGGCGTTCGTCGGGATAGCCGTCCAGTTCTGGCCGCCCAGGCCGGGCGGAACCGGCTGGGCGGTCGCCGATGCCGCCGGAAGCGGCGCGGACACCGCGATCGCGGCGAGCACGGCGGCCGCGGCAATCGCGGCGAGCGGCCCGATCCGGGCCCCGTGCCGTGCCAGCCGAAGCCTGATTGGTATGCCTTTCATCGTCATCACGACCCTCGAGACAGGTCCCCGATTTCATTAGCACTCCGGGCTAAAGGTGCTGTCCAGGGCAATTGGTCCCCTACGTGGCGACGATGGTCACCAGCGCCGGCCCCTAGTGGGTGCGGCGGCGCAGGGTCAGCGCCCCGCCCGCCAGAGCGGCGACGGTGAATCCGAGGATGACGCCGACGTCCCTGGTCACCGCGCCGGACCAGGATGCTCCGGCGCTGATCTGCTGCATGGCGTCCACGGCGTAGGACAGCGGCAGCACGTCGGACAGCCAGCGCAGCAGGTCGGACATCTGGTCGCGGGCGACGACGATCCCGCACAGCAGCGCCTGCGGCAGCACGAAGGCGGGCATGAACTGGACGGCCTGGAACTCGGTCCGGGCGAACGCGCTCGCAAACAGCCCGAGAGACATGCCGAGCAGCGCGTCCAGGACCGCGACCACCAGCAGCGGCACAACCGAGCCCGGCAGCTGTACTCCCAGCCAGGTCAGCGAGATCAGCAGCACCACGCCGACCTGGACGCAGGCGACCAGGCCGAACGCGATGGCGTAACCGGCCAGCAGGTCGAGCTTGCCCAGCGGCATCGCCATGAGCCGCTCCAGCGTCCCGCGGGCCCGCTCCCGCTGGGTGGTGACGGCGGTGACGATGAACATGATGATGAACGGGAAGACGCCGATGAACTCGGGGGCGAACCGGTTCAGCGCGACCGGGTTGTCCAGCACGTACCTCAGCAGGACCATCAGCAGCGAGGGCACCGCGATCAGCATCACGACGGTGCGGGGATCGTGCCGCAGCTGGCTGAGCACGCGGTGGGCCGTGGCCCAGGTGAGCCGCCACCTGACGGGGGCAGTGAGGGGAGCCCGGACGGAGGCCGGCGTCCCGCCGGCCACCGCGGTCATGGCCGGGCCGCCTGAGGACGGCTGGCCAGCGCGAGGAACGCCGATTCCAGGCTGGCCGCGCCGGTCGTGGCCAGCATCTCGTCCGGGCTGGCCGCGGCCAGGAACCTGCCTTCGCGCATGAACAGCAGGTGGTCGCACCGGGCGGCTTCGTCCATCACGTGACTCGAGACCAGCAGTGTCGCCCCTCCGGCGGCCAGGCGATGGAATGTCGCCCACAGGTCCCGGCGCAGTACGGGATCGAGGCCTACCGTCGGTTCGTCGAGCACTAGCAGGTCCGGCTGGGCCAGCAGGGCCACCGCCAGGTCGGCCCGGGCCAGCTGGCCGCCGGAGAAGGTGCCGACCACGCGGTGTTCCAGGCCGCCCAGGTCCAAGGTGGCCACGGTCCGCGCGATGGCGTCCGCCAGCCGTCCTCGGGGCAGGCCGAGCACGGTCCCGAAGTAGCGCAGGTTCTCGGCCAGGGTGAGATCGCTGTAGACGGCGGGGTCCTGGGTGGCGTATCCGATCCGTGGCCGCAGCCTCGGGTCCCCGGCGGGCAGGCCGAGCACTTCCACCCGTCCGGCGCTGATGACCTGCACGCCGACCAACGTGCGCATCAAGGTGGTCTTGCCGCAGCCGCTCGGCCCGAGCAGGCCGGTAACCCGGCCGCGCGGGATAGTGAAGGCGAGGCGGTCGAGGATGACATGCCCCTGACGCCGTACCACCAGGTCGCTGGCCTGCGCCGCTAGCGGCACGGTCAGCCTCCGGTCCCGGCCGGGGCCGGGCGCCCGGCCCGGCGCAGCGTGCCGAGACGCTCGCGGTACTCCTCCGCGTCGATCTCGCCGCGGGCGAACCGGTCCGCGAGCACCTGCTCGGCCGTGGGCGGCGGAGGCGGCGGGGGAGGCGGGGGCAGGACGCTCTCGTCGCGCCCGCGGGCCGCATAGCGGACGGCGAAGGCTAGGGCCAGGACCAGCAAGCTCCAGAACAGGACCATGCTCGTGATCCCCAGCGCGTACCCCCACCCGCTGGTGTGCTCGCCGTACGGATACATCATCGTGATCTCCTCCGCATCTCGCCGGTGGATTTCCCGGACCCGGCAGGCGCCGCTCCGCCGCTAGCCTGACGTGGTGCTCCCGGCTAGTTCGGCGCCCCAGGCGCGGGCTCGGTCCTGCTCGTGCGGCTCCAGCCGGTCCTGCTTCGTCACCAGGAAGCTCTCCGGCTCCGCGACCACGTCGAAGCCATGCTCGCGGAGCAGACGGGCGACCCCCCTGGAGGCCCGGCCGGTCAGCGCGGCAGGAGCGTGCACCCGGGTGTCGAAGGCGGCCGCACGGCCCTGGTAATGGCCGAGTGAGCCGAACCATTCGCGCAGCCCGGGGCCGAGCGCATCCGGTTCTGTCCGCAGGCCGCCGACTGGCTTGTCCGCGGCCTCCACGGCCGCCTTACGGGTGCTGACCCGGCTCATCCCGTGAACGTGCGTCGGCCCGCCGACGACGAGCAGGCCGGCATCGGCGATCATCTCGCCGCTGACCCGTGACACCGGGACGACACGGACATCGAAGGCGGTCCTGAGCCCGGCTCCGATGGCCTCGGCAATCTGGTGCGTGTTGCCGTACATCGACTCATAGACGACCATAGCGCGCATAATCCTCACCCCAGAGCTTCCACTGCATTCACGGGCATCATGCCCCGCCGGGAATAGCGGCCGACAGGGACCAATGTCACCGGCCAGCTGACCGAAAGGCAGGACCTTAGCCGGGCGGGCCGGGGCGGCCGGTGAACGCAGAACCGCTGGTTCTGCCATGCCTCTCGCCTGAGGGGGCAGCCATGAATTCCGCACGTATCGCCGGAGCAGCGGCGGCGCTGGCGATCGCGGTAGCGCTGGCCCAGTACACCGGCGCGCAGCTGGTCATCCTGGACGCGGCCGGCGGCCAGGTCGATCCCGCAGTCAGGCTCGCCGGGTCACGGCCCTGGGGACGGTCACCGAATGGCGGGACGACGCCACTGTGTGATGCGCCACTGACCCTAGGACGAGCTCCGGTACCGGGGCATTCCGAGGGCCGTGTTGAGGAAGCTGATGACGTGGGTTTCCCAGGCCCGGGGGGCGGTGGCCAGGCCCTGGGTGTGCCCGGCGTGGGGCACCACCCACACCTGGACGGTGGCGGGCGAGGCGGCCCGGAACCAGCGGGCGGCGACCGGCTCGTCGGCGACGGATCCGCCGGCGATGATCAGTGCCGGCCGGGGGGCGGCGGCGCGGACGGAATCGGGGATGGCCGCCGGGCGCGGGGCGCCGCTGAGCAGCCCGGCCGCGGTGTACTGGACCCATTCCATGCCGCGGTCGATGATCCCGGTGACGTCGTGCGGCCGCCAGCCGCGGTCGGCGTACTGCTGGCCCTCGGCGCCCTCGGCGACCACGGCGCGGATCCTGGGGTCGGAGCCGGCCGCGGCCAGGGCCTGCTCGCCGCCCATGGACTCGCCGAGCACGGCGATCTTCCCGGCGCCGATGCCGGGCTGCCGGGAAAGGAACGACACCGCGGCGGCCAGGTCCCGGCCGCCCTGCCAGCCGAAGTCCATCGCGTGGCCGCCGGATAGCCCGTGGCCGCGGGT
>JAJKHX010000266.1 GCA_021154785.1 Nocardiopsis sp. | reverse complement strand
GTCCGGCAACCCGGCCGGGAGCTGGCCGCCCTGGATCTCGTCCAGGTGGTGGCCTCCGCCGGGCCGGCCGGCGCCCGCGACCGCGCCCCGGCCGCCGCCGCCCATCTCGACCAGGCCGTCCGGACCGGCACCCGCTGCTCCTACGCTCCACCGGACCACCTGGGGCCGGACCAGCCGGGCTGAGCATCCGCTTGGTCAGGTATGGGTACATCCGGATCCGTTCCCACTCGCCCGCGCTCAGCGGCCCGGGCCGGTCCCAGATCGAATTCGACACGCCCTAGCCGCCCGAACCGTGCATCCGGTCCTGCTCGCGAAGCTCCGCGTGGCCGGCCAGTCGCCCGCCACCCAGATTCACACCGCCCGGTCCAGCCAGACCCGGTCTCGCAGCTCGATGCCGTCGATGAGCAGGCCGGCCGGATAGCCGGTGGCGGGGGTGAAGGCGTCCCGCTCGATTGAGCGCATCCGGAAGCCCTGCCGCTGGTAGAAGCGAAGGTTCCCGATGTCGGCGGCCGCGGTCGCGACCAGGATCGTGGTCACGGATCCGGCCGCGGCGAGATCGACGGCGGCCTGGATGAGCCGGCGCCCCACCCCGTGCCCCTGACGGGCCTCGCGCACGGCCATGTTCTTGACTTCCGCCTGCCCGGGGTCACCGGTGCCCGTCAGCTGGAGGTGGCCGATGATCTCGCCGTCAGCCACCGCCACCAGGACGCGGCCGGTCTCGATGTAGGAGTCCAGCTCGGTGGCGGAGTCCTCGGCCAGCTCGAACAGCGGGCGCAGGTCCTGCCGCGCACCGTCGAAGAGGTCGACGTGCAGGTTGTCTGTCATCACGGCTCCCGGTCGGCTTGCCAGCGGCGGTAGAGGTTCATCAGGTCCTCGCGCGCGCGAGGGTTCAGGTCTTCGTCGCGCACCCGGCCGGTGACGGTGACGGTGACGCGGATCTGCCGCAGGTGCTCGGTGCAGGCCTCGCATTCGCCGAGATGAGCCTCCACCAGGGCCCGGTCATCCTCGCTCAGGGCCCCGTCGAGATAGTCCGTCATCAGGGCCACCGCCTGACGGCAGGTGATGTCGTGCCCGTCCGGCTTAGCCCGTGGGGTTGTCACCACACCGCCTCCTGCTCGAGGTGCTGCCGGATCCGGGTCCGGGCCCGGTGCAGCAGCACGCGCTGGTTCCCCTCGCTGATGCCGAGGATGTCGCAGACGTCCGCACTCGGTAGTCCTTCCACATCGCGCAGCGTTACTACCTGACGTTGCGCGGGCGGCAGTTCCGCCACGAACCGCCGCACCCGCGCCGCCACCTCGGGCGCGACCATCCGGTCGACGGCCTCGTCGGCCCAGTGGACCGGGGGAGTGACCCACCACCCGTCCTGGCTGAACCGGCCGCCGTCGTCGCCGAGCTCGCTGTCGGCGACCGGCAGGTGCTGGCGCTCGTGCAGGCCGGTGCTGATCGCCCGGTTCACCACGATGCGGAATAGCCACGTACGCAGTGACGACCGGCCCTCGAACCGGTCCAGGCCGCGGAGCAGGCCCAGCCATCCCTCCTGGGCGACCTCTTCGGCGACGGCCTGGCTGCGCACATAGCCCCGGGCGATCCGGACCATCGCCGCGTGATGCCGGTCGACCAGGCAGGCGAACGCCTCCTCGTCGCCGGCTTGCAGGCGCGCCAGCAGCTCGCCTTCACCAGGACCGGGCGACGAGGAGTGCTCCCGTCGATCGTCTGTGCCTATAGCGATCGCCAGCCTCCCTCGCACGAGAACGAGAAATAGTCACCAGACTTCGGTAACGCCGCCGCTTCGCGCCGGACTCTCATATTGTCCAGCCCACGAGGCCACGGAGATGACATGACAACGCCGAAGCTGCTCAAGTCCACCGAGCCGGCCGAAACAGTGCAGGCCGCAACAGTGCGGGCCGAAACAGTGCGGGCCGAACTCTACCGGCGCGGCAGCGCTACCCTGCTGGCCTCCTGGGAGGCGTACGCCCGCGGCGCCGCCGGCGCGACGGTACACCGCCTGGCCGGCGTGGCCGCCGCGGTGTTCCCGTGCGAGCCCGAGCGTGCCGTCTACAACAACGCCCTGCTCGAGCGCGAGCTGGGCCCGGGTGAACGGGCCGGTGCCGCCGACGCCATGGAGGCCGCGTACGCCGCGGCCGGCGTCACCCGTTTCGCCGCCTGGGTGCACGAGACCGACGAGCCGATGCGGGCCGAACTGGTACGACGCGGCTACACCCTGGACACCACCACCCGGGCCATGGGGATGGCGCTGGACGACATCGCCGTGCCCCGGCCGCAGCTCGACTTGGACCCGGCCAGCTGGTCCGAGTACCTGGAGATGGATGACCTGCCGCCGGACTTCCTCAGCGCCGCCGATCATGCCGCCTTCCACCTGCTGATGGCCCGGGACGGCGGCGAGCTCGTCGCGGCCGCGCTGGCGTACGACTTCGGCGGCGACAGCGGGATCTACAACGTCGGGACGGTCGGGAAGGCCCGGCGGCGCGGGCTGGGTACCGCGCTGACCGCCGCCCAGCTTTACGCCGCGCGGGCCCGCGGCTGCCGGACCGCCAGCCTGCAGTCGACCCCGATGGCCGAGCGCGTCTACGCCGCCGTGGGCTTCCGCGACCTCGGCCGCATCCTCGAATATGTTCCCCAGGAGAACCTGACCAAGCGGTGTAACACGAGCTCCGCCAGCGTGACTGAAGGGGGCTAACACCGATAATCCCCTGATCGTGCGAGGAGTTCTCCGTGAGGAAATCGATTCGCGTCGCGGCGGCGGCAGCCGTAGCGGCGGCGGCCGTGACGACCGCGGCCACCCCGGCCTTCGCGACCGCGTCGAGCCCGCCTGGCCGCGGCGGCGCCGTGTTCGTGCAGACCGACAACACCGCCGGAAACCGCGTGGTGGCCTATGACCGGGCCGCCGACGGCACGCTGCGCCCGGCCGGCAGTTACGCCACCGGCGGCCGCGGCGGGATCCTGGACGGATCCGTGGTCGACCACACCGCCTCCCAGGGCGCGCTGGCCTGGGACCCGGCGCACGCCCGGCTCTACGCGGTGAACGCGGGCAGCAACACGATCTCGGTGTTCGGCGTCAGCGGCGACCGGCTCGCGCTCCGTCAGGTGCTGAGGAGCGGTGGCACGTTCCCGGTCAGCGTGGCCGTCCACGGTGACCTGGTCTACGTGCTGAACGCCCTCGAGGGCGGCGACGTGCAGGGCTTCAAGACGCTCGGCAGCCTGCTGATCCCGCTGCCCGGCTCGCGCCGCGCGCTCGGCCTGGACCCGAACGAGACCCCGCAGTTCACCAGCACCCCCGGGCAGGTTGCCTTCACCCCGAACGGCAGCCAGCTCGTCGTCACCACCAAGAACAACGGCAACGACATCGACGTGTTCGGCGTCGGCTCCACCGGCTGGCTGTCGGCTCACCCGGCCGTGAACTCCGAGCCCGGCACGGTTCCGTTCGCGATCTCCTTCGACCAGTCCGGTCACCTGGTGATCGCCGAGGCCGGGACGAACGCGCTGGCCACCTTCGCGCTCAGCGCGCACGGCACGGCCAGCCTGCTCAACGCCGCCGGCACCGGCCAGGCCGCGACCTGCTGGGTCACCCCGGCCGGGTCGTACCTGTTCGCGTCCAACGCGGGCAGCGCCAACGTCAGCGGCTTCAGCTCCTCGCCGCAGGGCGCGCTGACGCTGCTCGGCTCGACCGGGACCGACCCCGGCACGGTGGACGCGGCCGCGGCGGCCGGCGGCCGGTTCCTGTACGTGCAGGCCGGCCGTAACGGGATCGTCGACGAGTTCGCCGTCGGCACCGGCGGCTCGCTGACCAAGATCGGCGCGGTCACCGTGCCGGGCGCGGTCGGCGGCGAGGGGATCGTGGCCTCCTGAGGCAGCGCGTAACGCGGGTAAGCCGGCCGTGGCCCCAGCGCGGGGCCCGGCCGGCTCGCCCTATGCTGTCCGTGATGGATTCCGACTCCGAGCTCCTGCTCCGGCTGCGTTCGGGTGACGAACGGGCGTTCGTGAGCCTGGTCGAGCGCTACCAGGAGCCGATGCTGCGGCTGGCGGCCTCGTTCGTGCCGAGCCGGGCCGTGGCCGAGGAGGTTGTCCAGGACACCTGGCTCGCGGTGCTGCGCGGTCTGGACAGCTTCGAGGGCCGCTCGTCGCTGAAGACCTGGCTGTTCCGCATCCTGGTGAACCGGGCCAGGACCACGGGCAGCAAGGAGCAGCGCAGCGTCCCGGTCGTCGATCCCGAGCCGGCCGTGGACCCGTCCCGGTTCGGCGGCGACGGCGGCTGGGCCGATCCGCCCGAGCACTGGATCGAGGCGGCGGAGAGACGGATGGAGGCCGGCAAGCTCGCCGACCGCATCCGGGCCTGGCTCGGCGAACTGCCCTCCCGCCAGCGTGAGGTGGTGCTGCTCCGCGACGTCGAGGGGATGAGCAGCGAAGAGGTCTGCGCCGTGCTCGCGCTCAGCGAAGGAAACCAGCGGGTCCTGCTGCACCGCGGCCGTAGCCAGCTCAGGCAGCTGTTCGAAGACGAGTTCCGGGAGGTGCGATGAGGCTTCTGCACCGCCATGATCTCGTCTGCCGGCAGGCCGTGGAGCTGGTCACCGACTACCTCGAGGGCACGCTGAGCGCCCGCGCCCGGCGCCGGTTCGAGGCTCACCTGGCCGCCTGCCCGCATTGCACCGAGTACCTGGCCCAGATGCGCGAGACGATCAGCCTGGCCGGCCGGCTCGAACCCGAGGACCTGACCCCGCAGGCGCGCGAGGAGTTCACCGACCTCTACCGCCGGTGGCGCTCCGAACAGCAGTAACGCCGGGCCTACTGCATTCACCGGGGCTCTGCCACACTGGCAAAAGCCGTCGAGAGGGGTGCGTCGGGGTGCTGTTCCCGCTGGTAGCGCGCGCTGAGGTGCTGGCCGAGGCCGACTCGGTGCTGGCCGCCGCGCGATCCGGGCGGGGTGCCCTGGTGACAGTGACCGGCGAGCCCGGCATCGGCAAGACCCGGCTCGCCGAGGCCGTGGCCGACCGGGCCCGGACCGAACAGGCAGGGACCGGACAGGCAGGGACCGAAAAAGCAGGGACCGAACGGGTGGAGGCCTTCGAGGTCGTCTGGACCTGGTGCCCGGCCGCCGCGGGCGGTGCCGCGCTGGGCCCGTGGTCGCGGGTGGTGCGCCTGCTCGCGGGCGGCCACGCGGCCGCCGCCCGGCTGGTGGATAGCTCGCCGTTCCTGGCCGCGCTGGCCGGGCGGTACCTGCCCGGGCCAGCCAGCACCGGATCGGCTAGCCTCCCGGCCGGCGGCGCGCCCGATCCGGAGGGGGCGCGCTCCCAGCTGTCCTTCGACCTGGCCGAGGTCATCGCGGCCGCGGCCGCGCAGCGGCCGGTGCTCGTCATCATCGACGACGTTCACCAGGCCGATCCGTCGTCGCTGCGGCTGCTGGCCGAGCTGGCTCCCGCCCTGCGGTCCATGCCCGCGGTCGTCCTGGTCACCGCGCGCGACGGCGACCAGGACTGGCCGGGGAGACTGGACGAGCGCAGCGCGCTCCTGCGGTCCGGACTGGTGATCACGCTGCCGCCGTTCGCCGAGGACGACGTGGCCGGCCTGGTGGCGGGGGCGACGGGAGCGCCGCCGGGGACGGCCCCACCGGATCTCGTCAAGATCATCGCCGAGCGCAGCGGGGGCAACCCGTTGCTGGCCACCGAGCTGACCCGCCAGCTTGCCCGCCAGCCCGCCGGCCAGCCAGCACGCGCCGGCCAGGCCCGCGTGATGGTCCCCGACTCCGTCCGGGTCATTACCCGCGCCCGGGTGGGCGAACTGAATGAGCCCACCCGTTCGGTACTCGGATCCGCGGCCGTCCTGGGTACGCGCTTTCGCCGGGACATCCTGGCCCGGCTGGCCGGCGTCCCGGCCGGTGACCTGGCCGCCGCGCTCGCCGCCGGGCGCGACGCCCGCCTGCTCGAGCCGGCCGGGCCCGGCGAGGACCGGTTCCGGCATGAACTGGTGCGCGACGCTATCTACGACGCCATCCCCGCGGCCGACCGCGAGGAACGGCACGCCCAGGCCGGCCGCGTGCTGGCCGAACTGGCCGGGCGCGGCCGGGACGTGGACGACGCCGAGGCCGCCTATCACCTGGTCCGGGCGGGCCCGGCCGCGGCCGGGC
>JAJKHX010000265.1 GCA_021154785.1 Nocardiopsis sp. | reverse complement strand
GGCAGTGGCCGGGAGGCCGCGATCGGGACGCTCCCTGGCCCGGTGGCACCGGGCGGCACGCTGCGGGTGATCGCCCGGGCCACCGGCGAGGAGAACCCGGCGCGCGATCCGGCGATGATGCCCTGGCCGCTGACCCGCGGCGAGCTCGAGGCCAGGGCGGGAAGCCGGCTCACCGCGCACTCGATCGAGAAGTTCCCCGGCGGCGAGGACCCGCCCAGGCTCCGTCGGCGAGCCGGGTTCAGCCGCGGCTAGCCGAGCTGCGGCCGGCCGAAACCGTCGAATTCCCCGTTTCTCACACCTCCAAGGAAAGCGTGCCATTCATCGGAGGTGAAACTCAGGACCGGCCCTGATGAATCCCTGCTGTTGCGAACGCCGATCTCGCCGTCGGGCAGGCTCGTCACCTCGACGCAGTTGCCGTTGGCATAACTCAGGGAGCTCTTGATCCAGTAAGAACCGGAACTCGGCCGTTCATGCGGGCTCCTGAGCGTAATGCTTCTCACATTTCCTCTTCGCTGGTTGATGGTTTTTCCCAGGCGGGACGACTGGCTGGTGGTTTTCTAGGCGGAAGATCTGGCTGAAACGCGAGCGTGAAATAGACGGCCCGGCCCGCCGGGGTGTGGAAGCAGCCCCACGCGGTCGGCAGCACGGCGACCAGCGCCAGCCCGGGCCCGGTCGGCGGCGTCGCCGGCCCGCCCGCCGCCGGCAGGTCACGCGACCCGTCGTAGACGTCGACGCGCAGGCGCCCGCGTGAGCACCGGACGGCGAGCGTGACCGTATCGCCCGCCCCGCGCACGATAGCGCTCGTTACCAGGTCGCTGGTGAGCAAGACCGCGATGTCGGGGTCGACGGGAATGTTCCAGTCCGCCACGACGGCGCGGACATGACCGCGGGCCCGCGCCGCCGCGGCCGGCTCCCGGGACAGCCGGACACGAAACTGGCGTAGTCCGGCCGGGCGGGTCAGGGCCATCATCGCGTCAATCCAGTTCCTCAGCCGATGCACTCGATATCTGTTTGCATCGCAAATGCTGCTGCAAATTGCAGTGCAAGACATCGGTCAGCTGACTGATATTGCCCGCGGCGGGTAACAGCGGCCGCCGGGCGGCACCCGCGGGCCCGTTCGGGCAATTCCTATCACCTTGGCCGGTGGCCGCGCGCCCGGTTGACGCAGGTCTCAGCCCTGGCCGGCACCGCCGGCGACCAGCCCGTCCCACGACCAGCGCGGGATCGCCAGGCCGTCAGGGACGTCGTCCGCGGACGCGTGATAGCGGTCCATCGCGGTAACCGCGGCCCAGGCGAAGTAGTCGTGCAGGACCTGCCGGAGCCGCTCGTCACCCGCCAGGCCGACGTCGGCCAGCGCCTGGTCGAAGCACGCGATCGCGCGCCGGTTCATCTCCTCGTGCGGGCCGTTGCCGCTGTGCATCCGCACCACCGAGGATTCATCCCCGTACGCGTCCGTGTACGCCGGCGGCCCGCCCAGGGCCTGCCCCCAGTAGGCGGCGAGCCGCTCGGTGTGCCGGGGATGGTAGCCGTGGCTGAAGGCGTGGCGCACCTCGTCGTCGGCCAGGACCCGGGCGTGCCAGGCGTGCGCCAGGCGCAGCATGCCGTCCGCGCCTCCCGCGGCCTCGTACACCGTCTGCATGGCCCCAGCATGGCACGCCCGGCGCGGCGGATGCCGTCGTGACGCACCCGGTGCCGGGCACCAGGGCCGCTAGCGGAACGAGGGGTGGTCGCCGAGCGCCCAGTACTCGTACAGCCCGTACCCGGTGTGCCCCTCGTACTCGAACCTGCCCACCGCGTCCACCATGCCCCACATGCGGGCCGCGTCTTCCGGCCGGGACAGGTCGTAGCTGACGCCCTGCACCACCAGGTCCGGCCCCTGGTACATGCCGTGCCGCCAGTCCGGCTCCAGTCCGTAGCCGGTGCCGGCCATCAGGTGCACCGGCAGCGGCAGCGTGGCGTGCAGGTCGAACGGCTTGCCGCCGGGCGGCGAGAAGCCGATCCGCGCGCTGACCACGTCCCGGGTGCCCTCGGCGTAAGCCGGCTCGTAGGCCGGCCGGCCCAGGTACTCGCGGGTGCCGTCCGGCCAGACCCGCACCGCCTCCTCCACCAGCCGGCGCCCGTCGTGGTCTTCCTGGACGATGCACAAGATCGCGTGGTCCTCGAACTGGATCGGGGCGTAGAGCCAGTAGAAGGTGCCCGGGCCGCGGGACTGGATGCCGGCCGGCTCGGCCTCCCCCACCGGCCGGATGCCCCAGGACCGGTCCCTGATCCCCCACCACTGCCGCGGCGTCACCGCGAGCGTCTCGTCATCCATCGTGATGGATCCGGTCCACCGCCCGGTCTGCGCCATCCGCTTGGAGTCGAACACCACCCGCTCGTGCGCGCGGATGAAATGCTGCGGCTCGACCTGGGGCGGGATCGTGCCCTCCCAGGTGAGGTCGAAGGCCAGGCCGAACTCGTTCGGGCCGAGCACGACGCGGAGCCGCTTGAGGCCCTCGAGCACATCGACCCGGAACGGGCCGACTTGCGTGTTCATCCGGTCGGCGCCGAGCTCGCGGGACGCGCGCACGACCCGGTGCTGCGCGCCGTGGCGCAGCAGCGCGAACGCGTCGGTCACCCCCAGGTTCGGGTACTGGCCCAGGCCCACGATCAGCATCGTGTCCGCGGTCAGCGGGAACGCGTTGAAGTAGTAGCGGTCGTAGAAGTTGCGGTCTGACGTCCCGACGTGCCGCATCACCTCGGGGATCTGGTGCACGGGGTAGTCGTCGAGCGGCGACAGGGTCACGGTTACAGCCCTTCCAGGATCACGTCGACCAGGCGCGAGCAGTTGTTGTTGTACGGGAAGTCACTGTCCGGCTCGAGCCAGCCCCATTCGATCATGGCCCGGGCGATCCGCGACATGATCACGGTGAACTTGAAGCCGGACAGGACTTCGTAGTAGCCCATGTGCTGCATCGGCCGGCCGGCCAGGTCCTCGTACCGGGCGATCGTCTCTCCCGGTGACGGGAAGCCCTCCAGCCGCGGCACCTCGAGGCCCTCGCTGTGGTGCCGGTCCAGGAACAGGTACCAGGCCAGGTCCTCCTCGGCCTGCCCGAACGTCGCGGTCTCCCAGTCCACGGCCGCGAGCGGCGTCCCGCCCGGCGCGAAGATCATGTTGCCGATCCGGGCGTCTCCCCATAGCAGCACCGGGGCGTTCGGCTCGCTCGGCCGGTGCTCCTTCAGCCAGGCCAGGGCCCTGATCGCGGTCGGCTTGGGCCCCGGGTAAGCCCAGTTCATGTAGTGCTCGTAGTAGCCGAGCCGCTGTTCCAGGCCCAGCCTGCCCCACCGCGGCTGGTCGAGGAAGCCGAGCTGCAGGGCGTCCGCGTCCACCTGGTGCAGCCGGGCCACGATGTCCAGGCCCGACCACCACATGGCCGCCCGCTCGGCCGGGCCGATCTCGGTGACCCAGCCGCCGGTGTGGTACGGCGGCGCGTCGGTCGGCACCCGGCCGTCGATCCGCCGCATCACCAGGAAGGCCGCGCCCAGGTACCCGGGATCGGGCTCGTACCACAGCACCGGCGGCACCGGGATATCGGTCGCGGCGTCCAGGACGCGCATCAGCCGGTACTGCTCGGTGAACCGGGCCTCGGGGAAGACCTGGTAGTGCAGGGGGGCGACGCGCACGGCCAGCGCCTCGGCGCCGCCGTCATGCTCGACGTCGAGCATGACGATCTCGCTGGAGAACCCGGTGAACTCCGGGGTCTTCAGGTCCGTGATCCGCGCTCCGGGGAGCCGGGCCCGGTCGCCGAGCCAGCCGGCCAGGATGTCGCGGGTGATGCCGGGGTCGCGTGGCGCGGGGACGACCATCGTGCCTCCCTCGGGCCGCGGCCGAACGTGCGTGCCGCGGTAGAACGTGTTCTATCGCGGCCCGTTCGCCCGGTCAATAGGCGCCGTTCACCCCCTGGTCAGCGGGTAGCCGCCGCGCGGACGGACCGGCCTTCTCCGTCAGCGGGCGGCTTCGGCCAGCGCGGCCAGGGCGGCGCCGAGCGCGGCGCGGATCGCCGGGTCCGCGATGAGCCCGTCCGGGCCCGCGGCCCCGAGCGGGACCGGGACGCTGACGCAGGCCGCCCCGACGGCGACCGCGCCGACGTACCGCAGCACCATCGCGAGGTGCTCGGCGGCCCCGGTGCCGCGGCCGCCCACTGCGACGTTGATCCAGCCGACCGGCTTGCCGTAGATCTCGCCCCCGCCGACCGTCCAGTCGAGCAGGTTCTTCAGGCTCCCCGGCAGCGTGCCCGCGTACTCGGGGGTGCAGAACAGCAGCGCGCCGGCGGCCGCGATCCGCGCCCGCAGGTCCGCGGCCGGCCCCGGCGGCCGCTCGTCCTCGTCCGGGCTGAACGCGGGCAGCCCCGCGAGCCCGTCGTACAGGTCCGCCGTCACCCCGTCCGGCGCTATCGCCTGCACCGTCCGCAGGGCCGCCGTGTTGCCCGATCCCTGCCTGGTGCTGCCCGAGATGAGCAAGATGGTTACGTCCGCCACCGGCTCAACCTACCCGTGATGGCAGGATGGGCTGATGAGGGCGCCGCAAGTCCAGGTCACGCTGGCCGAGCTGGAAACCGGCCCGCACCCGGCACTGGCCCGGATGCGGGCCGCCGGGCCGGCCGTCTGGGTCCCGGCCCTGCGGACCTGGCTGGTCACCGGGTACGACGCGGCCGTGGCGGTGCTGCGGGACGCGCGGACGTTCACCGTCGATGACCCTCGTTTCTCCACGGCCAAGGTGGTCGGGCCGAGCATGCTCTCGCTGGACGGCGCCGGGCACGCCCGTCACCGGACCCCGTTCAACCGCGCCTTCCGCCGCGACGAGGTGCACGCGCGGCTGGCCGCGTTCACCCGGGCCGAGGCCGCCCGGCTGGTGACGGCCATCGAGCCGGACGGGGCGGCCGAGCTGCGCCGGGCGGTGGCCGGGCCGCTCGCGGTCGCCGTCATGGCCGAGGTACTCGGGCTCGGCCGGGTTGACCCGGCGCGGGTCCTGGGCTGGTACGACGGGATCGTGTCGGCAGTACAGGCCGAGGCCGCGGGTGCGGGTGACCCGGCCGGGACGGCAGCGTTCGCCGAGCTCGCCGCCAGCCTCGGCGAGGTGATCGCGGCGCGGGAACCCGGCTCGCTGCTGGCCGGGACGGCCGGGCCGCTGACCGCGGCGGAGGCCATCTCGAACGCGGCGGTGCTGCTGTTCGGCGGGATCGAGACCACCGAGGGCATGATCGCCAACGCCCTGCTGCACCTGCTGTCCTCCCCCGCTCAGCTCGCGCTGGTGCTGGCCGGCCCCGGCCTGGTGCCCGCGGCGGTCGAGGAGTCGCTGCGGCTGGAGCCGGCCGCGGCGGTCGTCGACCGCTACGCGACGGCCGGCACGCGCCTCGGCCGCGCCGCCATCGAAGCCGGCGACCAGGTCACGGTGTCCATCGCCGGGGCCAACCGGGACCCGTCCGTGTTCGGCGACCCGGACGCGTTCGACGTGGGCCGGCCCAACGCCGGACGCCACCTGGCCTTCGCGCACGGCCCGCATTTCTGCCTCGGCGCGCACCTGGCCCGGCTGGAGGCGCAGGTGGCGGTGGAAACGGTCCTGGCCCGGCTGCCTGGGCTGCGCCTGGACGCCCGGCATCCCAGCGCCCCGCGCGGCCTGGTCTTCCGCAAGCCGCCTGACCTGCGCGTGCGATGGGACCGCGGTTAAGCGTGCCAGCGCCAGGCAGCCTGGGGCAGGGCCGGGCGGTGATCGCCGGCCGGGCGCCCGCTCCTCAGCACGGCCGTCACCACGATCGCCAGTCCCGCCAGGTCTGCGGCACCGCGGGCCGGGCCGGCGAGGACGGAGTGCCCGGCGATCTCCAGCAGCAGGCCGCACAGCGCCAGGCTGACCCGCCAGTGCGAGCGGGCCGACTGGGCCAGCCGGGCGGCCCCGATCACGGCGAGCAGGAAGCCGGTGCGCGCGAACCGGAACCGGCGGCGCCTGGCCAGCCGCACCGGGCGGCGGGTGCCGGGCCGCGAGACGGCGCGCGTGCTCAGTACGACCAGGTTCTGGCGGCGCGCCCGGCGAAGTCTCACGGCGGTCTCCGGCAGTGGACGGCATCACCCGGGCCATCCCCGGGCACCTTCTCACCGTAAGCTCCGGCCGGGCGCTGTTTCAACGAGGTGATGCGGGGATTCCCGCTCGTTGAGGGCCGAAGAAGTCGCGTCAGTCTGGCCCGGTTGTTCTGCGTACTGAAGGCAAGATGCACGCGGAGGCTGTGAGGCGACAACGCGGCCACGGCAGATATCGGAGGGTCGGGTTCCCAGCGTGGCGACATGGATTCGATGCTATTTACGACTAAAATATGTGCTATGAAACTGGTCGTGCCGGTGCAGCTGTATCCCGGTGCCGCGGGTGAGGCGGCACTGCGGGACACCCTGGCACGCTGCAACAAGGCAGCTAACCTGGTATCCGCGCGGGCGTTCGAGATGGGGGTCACCGGCCGGCAGGCTCTGCAGCGGCTGGTCTACCCAGATCTGAAGGCCATGGGCCTGTCCGCGCAGCCCGCGATCCACGTCGCCCGGAAAGTCTCCGGCGCCTATGCGGTCCTGCGGGCGAACATCCGGGCCGGGAACCTCGGCAAGCGGGGGACGCAACGGCGGATGAAAGCCCAGTCCAAGCCGGTCGTGTTCCGGGCGGACGCGGCGCAGCCCTACGACGACCGGTGCCTGTCCTGGCAGCTGGACCGGTCCACCGTCAGCATCTGGACCACCGCCGGGCGGCTCGCGGGAATCCGGTTCGCCTGCTCCGACACCCAGCTGGCCCGGCTCCGGCAGTACCGGCAGGGCGAGTCGAACCTGGTGCGCCGGGACGGGAAATGGTTCCTGTATGCCACCTGCGACGTGCCCGGACCGGACCTAGCCGACCCGCGTGGGTTCCTCGGCGTTGACCTGGGGATCGCGAACATCGCCACTACCAGCGACGGGACGCGGCACTCGGGGAAGTACCTGAACCGGCAGCGGCACCGGGCCCGGCACCTGCGCGCCAAGCTGCAGGCTAAAGGCACCAAATCCGCGAAACGGCTCCTGCGCAAGAGATCGCGCAAGGAAGCCAGGTTCGCCGCCGACGTTAACCATGTCATTGCTAAGCGCATCGTGACCGAGGCTCAACGCACCGGACGCGGGATCGCCCTGGAAGACCTGACGGGCATCCGCGCACGGGTACGGCTCCGCAAGCCCCAGCGGGTCACGCTCCATTCCTGGGCTTTCGCCCAGCTCGGCCACTACACCGCCTACAAGGCGGCCCTGGCCGGGATCCCCGTGGTGCACGTCGACCCGGCGTACACCTCGCAGATGTGCTCAGCCTGCGGGCACATCAGCAAGAAGAACCGGCCCGGCCAGGCCACGTTCTCCTGCACGTCGTGCGGTTTCGCTGAACACGCCGACGTCAACGCAGCCCGCAACATCGCCGCACGCGGTGCAGCGGACTGGGCAGTGAGTCACGCTGCCGGCGACGCGGCATGAGCACGCCACCCAGGCGCGCCCGTGACCCGCAAGCTCAGCCCCACAAGGCCGAGAAGCTGACTGTGTCCATGGACGATGAGGCGCGGTTCGCCGCGGACCTGTACCGGGGAACCGCCGCGTACTACGACCGGTACCGGCTGCCGTACCCGGAGACGATGATCGAGGACCTGGCCCGGCGGGCCGGCGTCACGGGACGCGGGCGCCTGCTGGACCTGGCCTGCGGGACCGGCCAGCTCGCCTTCCCGCTGCGCCGCTGGTTCCGCGAGGTGCGGGCGGTGGATGCCGAGCCGGACATGACGGAACTGGTCCGGGCCAAGGCGGCCGCCGCGGGCGCCGCCGGCATCCGGGCGGTCACATCGAGAGCCGAGACCCTCCGCGCGGCTCCTGGGTCCTTCGAGCTGGCCGTCATCGGGAACGCGTTCCACCGGCTCGACCGCGACCTGGTCGCCGGCCGGATCGGCGGCTGGCTCGAGCCGGGCGGGCACCTGGCGCTGTGCTGGTCGTCCTCGCCCTGGGCCGGGCCAGCCGCCTGGCAGCGCACGCTCGCGGCGCTGCTGGAGCGGTGGCGGACAGCGCTCGGCGCCGGGGACCGTATTCCGGCCGGCTGGGATCTGGGCCGGCAGCGCCGTCCCGATGCGCAGGTTCTGTCCGGCGCCGGGTTCGAGCCGGCCGGGCGGCGTGCATTCGCCGTCGAGCACCGCTGGAGCCTGCCGGAGCTCGCCGGGTACATCCGGTCGACGTCGTTCCTCCCGGCCGCGGTACTCGGCGGCCAGGGGGCCGCCTTCGATGCCGGCCTCGCGGCCGCGCTCGCCCCGCTCGGCGATCACGGCGCCTTCACCGAGACCGTGAGCTTCGCCTACGAGCTCGCCCGCAAGACGGCATCCCTTACCGATCGCTGACGGCGGGCTCGCGGGTGGAGGAATCCTGGCACAATGCCCCTGACGGCGGGAAAAAGCGAGGCTCCCTCCATGTATGAGATGGAGGGAGCCCCGCCGCCCGCCGGGGCCAGGTACCCGCTTGAGGTGCCGGTCTCCCGGTCCCTCCCGCGTTCCGGGATCACTCCCGGGCGGTTCCCGTTTCCAACGGTGAAAGTATTTCTACTGCTTTCCCCGCCGATGCGCAAGAGTCTCCAGCCGTTCATCTTGAATTTTTCGCCGCCGCCGCGGAATCCACAGGATAACCTGGGTTATCCGCATGTTACGGCGGTTATCCACCGCCTTATGCACAGCTCTTCCACAAGCTACCAAGCGTCATTGAATAGGCACTAAGGCGCGATGGCTAACATAACCGGCCGGCATTTCCGGGACCGGCATCCATTTTTGATGTTTCTGTGAAACACGGAAATGAACCGCTAAATGCCTGGCCGGCGGTCGTCTCCGGTCGACGGCACGCCGCTGCCGGGCGGCGAGCGGCGGGCGGCGGGCGAGCCGGTGCCCCGGCCGGATCATCCGCCGCCCCGGCGGGTACCTTAGAGCCCATGTCAGAGCAGGACGACTTTCCCGAGCGGATCCGCCGAGACCGCCGTGAGCACGGGGGCGCGTCGCAGCGCCTCGACGACGACCAGCTCGCCCGCCTCACCGAGGAGGAGCGCGTCGCGGCCGGGCTCGACGCCTACGACCCGGACGAGGTGCCGCCGGCCACGGACGCGCCGCCGGAGCCGGACCTCAGCCTGGACGAGGGCTACCAGGAGGAGCAGGCCGAGTTCCAGCGCCAGGAGGACCGCGGCGAGCTGGGCCACATCAACGAGCACCACCCGTTCCCGCCGACCCGGTACGAGTGACCGCGGGCGCCGGGACCGCCGCTAGGCGGGGGCGGTCCCGGCGGCCAGCGAGACGATGGCCTCGGTGGTGTACACGGCGAACGTCAGCGATTCCTGGAAGTACAGCTGGACCGTGTCGGCGTCGTGGGACAGGTAGCCGATCGACAGGTCCTGGCCCAGGCGCAGCTCGTAGTCGCCGCCGCGGCCGGTGAGCAGGAACGCGCCGTCGATGGCGGGCGCCCAGATGATGTCCCCGTCGATGACGCGGGCGATGTGCTCGCGGACCGGGTAGCCGTGATCGGAGGTCTCGCTCACCATCGTGTAGGCGTCGGCCGACAGCAGCAGCGAGAACGGGCCGCCCACGCCCGCCAGCCGCAGCGCGCTCACTGCCTGGCTGACCGCGTCCGGGTAGTCCCTGACCTCGGCGGGCAGGGTGAGCACCGGGTTGGAGGTGCTCTGCCTGATCCCGGCGATGCCCGCGGCCTGGTAGCCCTCGAAGACGGCCCGGTCCTCGGCGAAGGCGATCTTCTTGGCCGCGTCCTTGACCGGCTGCCAGTCGGCGTCCTGCGCGCCGCGCTCGACGGCATCGACGTCATCGCGGCTGACCGTGAACGGGACCCGCAGCCTGACCAGCGGCCGGGCGTCGCGCACGTGCGCGATGACGCCGTCCGACGGGGCCGCTACCTCCGTCAGGTGACCGGTGTTCACGGCCGCCAGCAGCGGGCCGTCCGGTCCCGTGAGGTCGACGACCCGCCGGGCGGCGACATGCTGCTCGAAGGTCCGGCGCGCTTCCTGCTCGATGTCCGCCCAGGCGGCGCCGGAGATCGGAGCGAGCTCGCGGTACAGGTTGTTCATGCTTAAGTGCTCCTCTTCAGGCTGCCGATACCGAGGGAACCGGAATCCGCGGGAGCCGGATCCGGCCCGGGTGCCGCGCCGGGCGGATCCGGGAGGTCGTCGAGAAAGCCGGCCGACGGCGCGAAGAACAGGCTGCCGGTGACCGCGGTGGAGAAATCGAGGATGCGATCGTAGTTACCGGGCGGGTTACCGGTAAACATGTTGACCAGCATCCGCTCGGTGACGCTGGGAGAAGCGGCGTAGCCGATGTAGTAGGTGCCGAACTCCCCGCGGCCGAACTCCCCGAACGGCATGTTGTGCCGCAGGATCTTGAGCTCGTTGCCGTCGGCGTCGGTGATGACGTTCAGGGCGATGTGCGCGTTGGCCGGCTTGACGCCGTCCGGCATCTCGATGTTGGACAGCTTGCTGCGGCCGATGACCTTCTCCTGGTCATCGACTGTCAGGGCGTCCCACGCCTGCATGTCGTGCAGGTACTTCTGCACGATCACGTAGCTGCCGCCGGCGAACCCTGGATCGGCGTCGCCCACCAGCAGCGCGGGCCCGGCTTCCGGGCCGGCCGGGTTCTCGGTGCCGTCGACGAACCCGAGCAGGTCGCGTTCGTCGAAGAAGCGGAACCCGTGCACCTCGTCGGCCACGGTGACCGCGCCGCCGAGGCGGGGCATGACCTGGCTCACGAACTCGAAGCACATGTCCATCCGGTCGTGCCGGACATGGAACAGCAGGTCGCCCGGCGTGGACACGGCGCGGTGCACGGTCCCGGCGACCTCGCGGAACGGATGCAGCCCGGCCGGGCGCGGCCCGGACAGCAGCCGGTCCCACGCACCGGAACCGATGCCGGCCACGCAGGCGAGGGGGAGACCGGGGGCACGGAATCCGACCGCCCGCTGCAGGCCGGACCAATCGGCGAG
>JAJKHX010000264.1 GCA_021154785.1 Nocardiopsis sp. | reverse complement strand
GGAAAATGGGATCGTCGCAGCGTTCGCCGATGGCCAGGTCGATCGCCCGGGCCGTGCGCGGGGCGAGCGGGATGGTGACGACCTTGCCGCCCTTGCGGGTGTTGGTGAGGGTCCGGTGCCCGCGCTCCAGGCCCAGGTGCTCGATGTCGGCGCCGGTAGCCTCCGAGACCCGCAGCCCATTCAGGGCCAGCAGCGAGATCATGGCATGCTCGCCGGCAGTCCCGAGCCCGGCGGCGACCAGCAGGGCGCCCAGCTCGTTGCGGTCCAGGCGGTGGCATGGGACTCATAATCCAGGCGGGGACGCCGGACGTGCACGGCCGGAGAGTGGCCCAGGAGTTCTTCTTCGACGGCGTACTGGTAGAACCCGGCGATGGTGCTCAGCCGGCGGGTGACGGTGGCCCGGGCGCGGCCCCGGGCTTCTAGATCCCTGGCGAAGCACTCGATGTCGGCGCGGCGGACGGCGAACAGGGCCAGGGAGCGGGTGCGGCACCAGGTGGTGAACTGGCGCAGGTCGAGTGCGTAGGCCTCGCGGGTCAGCCTGCGGTACCCGGCCAGGAACCCGGCGAGCGCAAGCCGTTCGGGGTCGGTAAATGCTGGCTGGATCGGGACGAGGGCAGTGGATGTGGCAGCAGTGGTCATCAGGTACCTCCGGACCGGGCTGAGACCCGGGAGGCTGGGCCAGCCGCGGGTCCCAGTGATTGAGCGAAACCCAACGTAAGCCGCGGCAGCCGGTCACACTATGTCGCAACCCGCCAGGAAGCGGAACCCCGCCGACTACTGGAGAGGCGCTCCAGATCGCCGATTAGCGCGCCTCGGGGTGGGGCTGGCTGAGGTGGCTGTCCGCCCTCAGATCGGCCCATTCTGTGCGCGGCGTCCTTCCCGGGCCATCAGGTCAGTCTTGAGCCGCCACTTCGGCAAGGAGCCGGGCGAGTTCGTCCGGCTTGCTGAACATCGGCCAGTGACCTGAGTCGATGTCGGCGAGCTTGAGGTGCTTGGCCTTGGCCAGTTCGGGCGCGTCGCCGTCGCCGATCCACTCCCGGGCCTCGGCAGGGGTGAATTCCGGGCACACGATAACAGCCGGGACCTCGAATCGCCGCTCGTCCGTCAGGTGAACTATGCCCGTGGTGACACCCGCGGGGACGGGGATCGCCGCGGCCGCGATACTGCGCTTGGTGTCCTCGTCGAGGTCAGCGGAGTCCGGTCCCTCGAACGGGCCCCAGCCGGGGAAGGGCAGGACGCCGTCCTTGATCTCGAAGCCACTGAAGTAGGGTTGCCCGTCGGCGGACGGGAATCCGCCGATGAGAACGGTCTTGGCCACCTTGTCCGGGCGCGCGTCGGCGGCCAGCCAGGCCAGGGTGCAGGCGGCGGAATGCCCTACCACGAGGGGCTTTGCCGACGATGCGTCGACGGCGGCGAGCACCGCCGCTCTCTGCTCGTCGAGCGTGGCGGACCGTGCTCCGTCGCCCTGACCCGGCAGGGTGAGCGGCACGGGGCGATGGCCCAGCGTCTCGAGGACGGGCACGACGGCGTCCCATGCGGATCCGTCGAGCCACAGGCCGGCTACAAGCACGATGTCCACGTTCGGCTCTCCTTGCGGTGCTGTTTCTCAGCGGAGGATGTCAATCACCTTCAAGCTAGAGCCAGATTCGGACGATCAGTTTCCGGTTCATGACGTGAATGCCTAATCTGCTCGTGTGCCTCCGATCTGAGCCCTACCGCGCGTGCTCTGCGCACCCTGGAGATCCTCCAGACTCGTCCCGGGGTGACCGCCGGTGAACTCGCCGAGCGGCTAGGCGTCACCGAACGGGCCGCGCGCCGCTACGTCGCGATCCTCCGCGAGGCCGGCATCCCGGTGGACTCGGTCCGGGGCCCCTATGGCGGGTACCGGCTCGGCTGCGGGACGCGGCTGCCTCCGGTCGTCTTCACCCAGGCCGAGGCTCTCGGCTTGGTCATGACGGTGCTCGACGGCCAGCCGGCCGCCGCCGACACCGACACCGACGACCCGGCCGGTGCGGCTCTCGGCAAGGTCATCCGGGCACTGCCGGAGGACATCGGCCGTCAGGCGGCCGCGCTGCGGGAGTACGCGTCCGCCGTGCCCGACCGGTACCTGGCCCGGCCCGATCCCGCCACTACCAGCGCGCTGGTCGCGGCCGTCGCGGCCCGGCGCTGCGTGCTGCTCAGGTACCGCAGCGAGTCCGGCCGGGAATGGGAGCCCGAGGCAGACCCGTGGGCCGTTGTCATCCGCTACGGACGCTGGTACCTGCTCTGCCGCTCTCATCACGCCGACGCGATCCGGACCTACCGGGTTGACCGCGTCAGTTCGGTCCAGCAGATCACTCGCGAGTTCGAGCCACCCGAAGGCATCGACCCGGTCGCGGTACTGGAGGAGAACCTGGGTGCCGGATGGGAGTTCCCCACCCGCGTCGTATTCGACGCCCCGCTGGACGAGGTGGGCCCGTGGATCCGCCCGGCCATGGGACGGCTCGAGGCTGCTCCGGATGGATGCGTGCTCGTCGGCAGCACGAGCAACCCGGCGATGTACGCCCAGGAGTGGCTGACCACTGTCCCGCTGGCCTTCCGCGTCGCTGGCGGCCCGGAACTTCGGGCCGCGGTCGCAACCCTCGCCTCCCGCCTTACCGCCGCCCTGGCGGACCAGCCCTGACAGTTCCCCGGCGGACTTCGCCGAGATGTCTCCCGGAATCAAAGCGCGCCAGATCAACCTGATCTGAACCTCAGCTGACGCCGCCGAAGGATTACCGCCGCGCACCGAACGCCGGCACTGCGCACGTTCTCCCAGACCTCTCGTGTCACTCAGCGAGACACGCGTGCGGTTGACCTAGGCCACATCGTCGACCTCGCGGAGCAGTTACCGGCGCCGGATGACTGACAGAACGAATGCTCCCTATGCGGCAGATTAGTGCGTTACGCAAAGAATCGCTCAGCCGTTAACTGGATGGTCAGCCACGGAAAGCAGCGAATATGAGCGGCAAACCGGAATGCTAAGTGGTTAACTAAGGAGAGTCTTTCATGGGAAGGCTTGCCCACGCGGATCGGCGTTTACTCGTTGCCGTTCCTCCTTGGCCGTTTCCGGCGCCTGCCAGGGAGGTCAGTGTGGGGGTGGTTTGGGAAGGCTGATCAGGACGTCTAGGCCCAGGTGTTCCTTACAGAGGTACTTGACGTGCTCGCATTCCATGATTTCGATCCGGCCGTGGCGGGTCGCGAAGGCGTGACCGTCTTTGGTTACCCAGGATGTGGTGATGAGTATGCCTTTAGTAGCGTGCTTGTCTTCCATGACGCCGGCCAGAGCGCGGATGGCCTCGACGCCGACGGCGCTACGGTAGCGCTTGGCCTGGATGATGCACATGCCGCCGAACACGGCGTTGTTGTTGACGGCGACAGCGTCGACGCCGTCGTCCTTGATGGCCTGTGTGTTCCAGGCCTGCATGCCCATTTCCTCGAAGATCTGGCGTACGAGGTGCTCGAACTCGTAGGGGGCCATCGCCAGGAGGTCAGGACGGCTGTCCAGCCCGGCTACAACGTCCATGCCGGCTACGAATTTGAACCGGGTGAGCAGGGACTCGAAGTCCACGGTGGGCTGTACGGGCTCCAGGTCGTAAGGGTGCGGTGAGACCAGGGCATTGAGGCGTCTGAGGCAAATCACCGGATCGAGCGCGGAGAGCTGGTATGTGCTGAATACTTCTCGTGTCGCGCTTACCTGGAGCAGCAGAGGCCGGATCGGCTGGCCAGTCGCGGGATCTGTGGTGGAGACATAGCCGTAGAAGGTCACCAGTTCGATCACGCTGCCAGGGCTGGAGATGAGAATTTCATGGATGGTGCGCAGGGCCACCTGAGTGATCACCGCCCGGTAGCGTTCTTTGATCTCCTTCTCGGCGCGCGGAAGGGCATCGATGGCGTCCCGGGTGGCCACGTACCGGTAGTCCCGCTCCAGCGGGATCACCGACTGTGGCGGCAGTTCCCACTCGATGACGGCTTCTTTCGGATCTGGCCTGTATACAGCGCGTGTGTGGTGCGGGAATCCCTCCGGGTACAGCGATGAGTCCATGACGAGGGTGCAGAACTCTGCGACAGCTTCGGGATCTCCGTCCCGGCAGTCCCGCTGGAACTGGTCGATGCCGGCGTTGTGCTCGGCGGCGGTGGCGGCGAACGCGGCGGCGGCCGCGTCGTAGGCGGCGCGCTGGGCCGCCAGTTGCCGGCACCGGCCGGCCTCGGCGGCCGTGTGCTGCTCGACGGCTTGAGCGTAAGCTGTGCGGGCGCTGTCAAGTTGTCGTTCAAAGCGGCCTGTACCGCCAAGGATCTTCCCTATCCCCGACGGTGGTGCCGGGGCGAAATCCTCCCATGCCGGAGGAGGCAGCGGCTCGCCGAGCTGACCCGGGTCGAACGGCGGGTAGGTGTCAGTCCGCCGTAGGGAGGCGAACGTGACGACCGGCCGGTCACGAATGCCGGCCTTGAGCAGCTCGTCGAGTTCGGCGAGGCGGGCGCGGACGTCTGCGGCCATGGCGGCCGCCTCGGCCTTGCGGTCCTCGATATAGAGTTTCTTGCGCTCGCGTTCGCTGCCAGCAGCCTGCCGCTTCCCGTCACGCTCGGCCTTGGCCGCCTCGCGGACCATCTGTGCCTGGACCCGCTGGAATTCCCGGGACTCCCGGCGGCGAGTACGTTCCCGCCGCGCACGCTCCTGCTGTATCTCCGCCCACAGCCCCTGCCTCTTCGCCATGCCAACCCCCCGCCACAGCTATGCCCGCAACCTCGAGCGAGCCTCTAAGACGAACTGTGACTAAGAAAGACCGGGTTGTGAAGGCCGCCAGACGAGACTTGCCAATACTTGGGTGTGCCTGCCATCGGCGTGGCATTGCTGACGTCTGAGGTGAGGACTCGCATGCTGACAGCTAAAAGCGCGCTTAGGGGCTCTCAGACGCCGCTGAACTGGGCGCATAGCGGCGGCTCTTCGCGAGGGCTGCGAAGATAAGGATTCAGCGACAGGCTTTTTGTGCCGCAACGATCCCGGCTAGCAGGGTCCCGGGTGGCCGCCGGCTACCCCGGGGACGGCCACGTCTTGCGTCAGTCCTGCGACGCTCGACCCTGTCCGCGGCACCCATAAGGGCCATCGTCTTTATCTGCGTAAGCTGGCTGACGCGGAAATACGCCGAGGGCTGGGCGCCCGCCGTTAATCATTGACTGATCCGCTTGCCAGGACCATGAGCATCAGCGGGCAGCCGCCGGTGCGGCGCACGTCCCCGGTGCGGCAGGATATCGGCATGGTGCCGCCGCCGGACTTGCTCGACCGTTACCGTGCGGGCCAGCGCGACCAGGTCTGGCACGAGCTGCGCCAGCTCGGCCGCGCGGTCCGCGAACCCGGCCTGGCCGAACAAGCCCAGCTTGTCTGCGACGAGATGGCCCGGCGGGCCCGCCGCAACGTCGAGGTCATCATCGGGCGGCTCACCGCCGCCGGGTACCGCTTTCACGCCAACAACGACGCGCAGGATCCCGTCACGCCCCATGTCCCGCCGTCAGCCGGGGCGGCCGCGCTCGCCGGCTGGCTCGCCGATCGCTTCGGCCCGGTGCCATGACCCTGCTGTCCTGGATACGGCTGGTCGGGGACGTCTGGCTGGTCGGCACCCACCCGCAATGGCCCGAATCAGCATCAACTGACCCGCTGGTCATCGACACGGGAGGCTCCCGCTACCCCGGCGCCCCGGTCCGCGGCTACTTCGACAACGAGCACGACGTGTGGCGCCGGTGGGCCGCGCGGGACCCGGAACGGGCCGGGCTGTTCGTCCTGCCGCTCTCGCCGGACCGGGTGTTCAAGGAGAACGTCAGCGGCGGCGCGCCTTACGGCCTCATCGTCCCGGACGGCTGCGCCGACGGGCTGTTCGCCGGCGAGACCACGATGCCCTTCGTGTCCTACCTCAACCACGTCTTCAGCCACGGCGGATTCCCCGGCCAGACACTGCCTGATAACCACTGGCACCGCAAGCAAGCCCTCGCCAGGGACCTCCTGCCCCTTTGAATCACGCACCAGTCCGGCACCGAGGTGACCGCAAGCAGCCGTCAGCGCACGGTCTGCGGCAAATGAGGACGTTGGGTAGAGAGAAAGTCCTGAAGTGAGAGTCGGAGTCCGTCGCATACCGTATTTGCGACCGTTGCCGCCAGACATACTCAGCGGGACGTCCTCTGCGGCAAACGCCAGTCTGGACTCTGCTGGGAGCACCGCACAAACAAGTCGAACTGCATGACGTGCACTAGCCTTGGGCACATGGAACGCGACGTGCTCGTGGTACCGCGTTTAGCAACACCCGCGATTAGGAGGGCTGGATACGAGCCTGCTAGGCCAGCTCGTCCCACTGCTGCCGACGTTCCGCCGGTGACGCTTGATGAATAGGTACGCGGCGACATCTCCTGTTCGCTTGGACGTGGGTCTGAGACCTGTAGCGAGCCAGTGAGCTCAGCCATCGAGGTGAAACAGGCAGCATACGGTCCCGGATACCGGTCACCGACCGTAGTGTCCAGGAGATCTAGCGTCACTCTACCCTCAATTGCTATATTAAGGGTAAAGTCTCCGTCTTGGGCTCCTGCCCGTAATGCAGAATGGACTGCGATGTCCAGCTCACAAACCCGTTCACCTCAGGAGCTTACCCATGCACTGGCAGATTCGCTGATTTCAGTTGACGCCAGTAAAGCAACCGGGTGGGATCCACAGAATCTATCCTCGGAAGAAACGCGAGTTCTAAACCTCCTCCTGTTGCTGTGCAGAGCTATTTTTGGGGCTCAGTACGACGACTATGACATCTTCCATCACAACTCTACGGAAGATCCTCATAGTCCAAACTGGCCATTTCTTATACCGGTCGGCAATGATCTCAAGCTGGAGTTGCTCAACTCGCTTCTACGCAGAACCGTGCTGTACGCTGAACGCTCCGTTGCCGTCTTGCCGCGTACGTTGGTGTTCGATGAAGTAGGGATCAAGTGGGTCGGGGACGTTCCATCACGTAGCGAGGGGCGCCATATTTCCCTGCAGTCTCTGGTACGACTTAACAAGCAGTACCAACGGCTCGTAGCATCAGATCTTTGTGTCTTTCTACCGCAGCACTGCAACTCCGCTTACTACTTGATAGGAAGCGACTATCAAATCATGCACTCAGAGGCTCCAATGCGTCAACGGGCGGACTTGATAGAACTCTTTCCCTTGAATATGGTGCATCCTAACGCAAGAATTGACCACAGTATTCTGGTATATAAGGAACTGCTCCTGCCGTTTTTCTCCAATATTGACTTGAATACAATGGCGAAAATCGCCCGGAACGAGACAGCATCATTCAGTAGGTTCAATGGATGGATGACCCGCAAAGTTGCTGAGCTTATGCAGTCAGAAACTGAGAATCGTTTCGAGGAACTAATACTTGAGCTGGAGGACGGCGTTGCTGAAATCAGGCTCGAGGCTGAAAAAATTAGTAAACTGCGCGCCTTGGAAGGAGCGGAGTTGACAACCTTTATTTTGAGTCTAGCAGGAATGATCGATCCTTCGCAGCATGCACTTAAAGGCGTGGCCACGATTACGGGTTCGGCTACACTGTTTGGCCTGACTAAGCAATTCATAGAAAGAAAGCAGCAGAAAGCGAGCCTGAAGAAGAGCGCACTTTACGTACCATACCTAATGACTAAGAGCTGACCAGCTCTGCAGGGTTGCCAGTAGCTGTACTCTGCGACCGGACGTGGCTGCCCGGATCGATCGGCTCCGTTCGGCTCCCGGACGGCCTTTTCGTCGCGAGAAGCGAGATGCATTGCGATTCCTCTTTGTACATGCCGCTCGTATGATCTGGTCGCCGCTGGGATTAAGTATTTGTCACCAACGCTAGAACTACTGCAACCTCCACACTCACATCGTCAGATGAGCATGCCCAAACCAGTGCGAGCCCGGACATGGCGACAGCCACTCCCTCGCCCCGTCGGGGGCCCAGGCGCCGCAGAAGCAGCACGCCGGGTCGCTTGAGCTAGACGCGCAGCCATCCGCCGCCGGCATCCGTCCTCCCTGAGAGCGCGGCGCGGAAGGTCTCTGCCTTGGCGTGGCGAGCTCACATCCGGGCACCTGTGCGGCACCGGGCCCCGGATCAGCAGCCCGGGGAGGGTCCTGATCCCCGGCGACGGAGCAGCGGGGGATCAGGAGGCTCGCAATAGGCCTGCCTGCCCGGCGATGGCGGCTACGCGACGCCTGCGGCCTGTCTCCGCAAGCGCTTCCGCGTACTCTCGCGGGCCTCGGTTACAGCCGCGGGTCCTGGCCGGACGGCGTGTGGCGCTCATCGGGGACAATGTGATCCCGGTGGTGCAGGGCCAGGCCCCGGGCATAACGGCGGGCAACGTCGGACATCGGCGTGCCGGCGTCGCTGGCAGCCACGCCGAAAACCGTGCCCGGGTAGTCCAGCGGCCCCATGATGGCGCGGATGCGGTCCCAGTCTCCCGGTGCCACCAGTTCGGCGGGCTGCCCGCCGGCGAACCAGCCCATCGGTACCGCCACCCCGGACGGGACGACGGTACTGACGTAGACCACCGCGTTGAACTCGACCTCCGCGCCGGCTTCGATACGGGCGCCGTTGAACACCACCGCTCCCGTGGCGATCCGGGAGCCGCCCTCGATCACGCAGCCGGTCAGGTGAGCGTGCGGGCCGATCACCGCCTCGTCACCGACGCGGGTTTCCTGGCCCGGCACGCCCCGGATGACCGTGTTCTCCATGACCACGCAGTTCGCCCCGATCTGCACGGCACCGCCCTCGGCGGTGATCACCGCGCCGAACAGCACCCGGCTGTGCGGGCCGACGGTAACATCACCGGCCAGCACCGCCGTCGGCGCGATGTAGGCCGACTCCGACACCCGCGGGCTCTTCAGCCGGTGCTCCACGAACACCGCACCACGCCCGACCACCGGCAACGGAACCGGATACTCATCCGCGCTCACATTCATCACCTCACCCCGCTTGCGGCCGAGCATACCGGGACACCGGCGCATCGACCTGACGGCGCCGCTGACCCCGTCAGCTCCCGGCCTGCCCCGCCTTCTCCTCCTGCCACCGGCACCGCCAGGCAGGACAGCACAAAGACGGTCACGCGCTCAGTGACGAATCGAACCGCAGGCCAATACCGCGCGACCGCGCATATCGCCGACTCGGTGCTCGAGAACCGTCAGGTGCGAGTGTCGCGCACGGTACCCAGATCAGCCAGTTCAGCGCGCGGCTCATCCCAGCTCAAGGGGTGCACTGGCGCGGCAGGTTGAGCGATCGGGGCAGCCCTCAGCCTTATGCGGTGAAGTGGCCTGGCGTCTTGCTGACCTCGATGTGGAAATGGACCCGGGTTCCGCTGGCCGAGTCCACCCGCAGCCTGACAGGGTAGGTGGTGCCGGACCCTTGTGCTGTGAGCGAGCAGTACATGACGGTGCCGACCTTGCCCTTGAGGTCTCCGGGACACACCACTTTCGGGACAGGCTGGTTTTCCTGCCGGGCGAGCGTGGTGGCTACCTGGGTCTCAACGGCGTGTCGGGAAACCGCCGGCGTTTCGCCGATGCTGACATGCGCGCTGCAGCCAGCCGTGAGCCACCCTCCGGCCGCCGCCGCAACGATGACGGCCAGAACGTGCCCTTTGCCTGTGAGCATGCGATTACCCCCCATGCGGATCACCCGGAAATGCATGACATCCCTAGCCCGGGCCCACAGCCAGCAGAGCGGCGACGGCCGCTGACGGCCCGGGCCGGGAGCCAGTCCCGGACTCTTTCTGTATGCCGGAGGAGCGTCTCCTGCTTTCTGATACGCCGTCCCCGGAGATTCACGATGCCGCCGTTTAGCAAAGGTCATGTTGGTATCCGGAGGACCATCCCGTATTTACCGGGTCCGGTCTCTGGTCTCGCCCTCGCCGTCAGGCCCGCTGGCTCGGCACAGACTCCGGGGCCACCTGACATCTAGTCACGGATACGGGCTGGACCTGGCATGTCCGCCCGGCCCGCCGGGATAATCCGGATTCCCGCCCGAGGGCGAACAGTTCGTACCTTGAGCACAGAACGACACTTCCCGGGCCGCACTGACTCGCCTCACGATCTGATGGAAACCCGCACCGAACGCCGGCTCGGGGGGCATTATCTGTGGATCCCGTCTGTTATCAGCGTGATGTCATATCGTCGGCGCGATTTCCTGTCACCCGTCGGACCATGTCCCTTT
>JAJKHX010000263.1 GCA_021154785.1 Nocardiopsis sp. | reverse complement strand
GTCCGCAACCTTGTCCGGCCAGCAGGTGTCGAGCCGCAGTGCCCGGCCGCGGGCCTGGACCACCGAGGTCGGGGTGGTGGCCGCGGTCAGGTCGATCATGACGTTGACGGCCGGGGCGTCCCAGCCCTCGCCGAGCAGCGCCCGGGTGCCGATCAGGCAGCGGGAGCCGCCGTCGGCGTGGAAGCGGGTGACGAGCGGGACGTAGCGGCGGGCTTCCCAGCCCGCCGGCCCGGTGATCTCGACGACGTCCTCGCCCCCGGCAGCGGTGCCCAGGACCAGGCCCGGCTCGGCGGCGCCGAGCCACGCGATCAGGCGGGCGGCGGTCTCCCGGCCGGCCGCCACCCGCCGGCCGGTCAGCAGCACCGGGTCGAGCGCGGCCGACTGCGGGTCGGCGAGCAGGGTCTCCAGGACCAGGCGGGTGCCGCCGCTGCCGGCCGGCAGGACGCCCGCCAGGTCCGCGGGCGGCATCCCGCCGGCGTCCTCGAAGTCGCACAGCACCAGCGCCCGCAGTCCGGACCCGAGCTCGGCGGACTCGGCGGCGAGGATCTCGGCCGCGGCCCGGGCCTTGCTCTCCGACCGGGCCAGCACCCGGTCGACCGGGGACTCGCCGGCCCGCACGCCCGCCCGGGTCAGCCGGTACCCGACCGCGGGCAGCGCCCGGCGGATGGCGCCCAGGGCGCGTTCGTCCCGCGGGTCCTCGCTGGCCAGCAGGCAGCGCTGGGCGTAGTCGCCGATGAGCGCGACCCAGTCCGCGGCGGTGACCGGATGCCGGTGCTCCTCCCTGATCCGGGCCCCTTCCGGCAGGCCGAGCAGCCCGGCCACGTGCAGCCGGACAGCCGCCCCGGCCAGCGCGGGCTCGTCCCGCTCGAACCGGGTCCAGGACACCTGCGCGCCCTCGGGATTTCCGGGGCCACGCCGCTCCACCACCCGGGCCTGCAGCCACTCCAGGAACGGGACGCGGGCGAACCCGGGGTCGAGCAGCCCGGTGCGCAGCTCGGCGAACCGCAGCGCCGCCCCGTGGATGTAATCTGCCTCGGCCGGCGACGGGCGGGTGAAGAAGGCGAGTTCCTGGTACGGCGCCAGCCGGCCTTCTCGTACCAGGGCCGGTGCCGAGACCTCCAGGTCCACCCCGCCGAACAGCGTCCGGTGCAGCTCCGCCTGCTCCGCCGTCATCAGGTGCGGCGGGGTCGCGGTGAGCCCGATGACCCGCGGCCGGTCGAGCTGCCCGATCACCGCCTGCAGCAGGCGGCCCCACAGCTCGAGCAGGTGGTGGCACTCGTCGAGCACCAGCGTCCACGGGCCGCCGTCGCGCAGCCGCGCGATCAGCTCACGCCCGTTCGGGTGCAGCAGTGACAGGACCCCGTCACCGTCCAGCCCTCGGGCGTGCCCGGCGCGATTGACCGATACGGCGCCATCGTGCCCGCGCCCGGCGTTCCCGGCGTCGGCGGTCCCGGCCGCGCCCAGCGTGCACAGGGCCTGGTAGGTCAGCACGGTGAGCGGGGTCGGCAGCTCCCGGCTGGCGGTGGCGGGCACCGCGGCCGGGGAGAACGCGGCCTGCCACTGCGCCATCCACTGAGCCTGGATGGCCGTGTTGGGGCACAGCACGACCGTGGGCCGGCCGATTCGCCGCGCCGCCTCCAGGCCGATCAGGGTCTTGCCGCCGCCGGGCGGCACCACCAGGTACGTCGCCTTATCCCCGCGCCGCTGGTCCAGGGCGGCGAGCGCGCGGACCTGATGCGGCCACAGCGGGCGAGCAAGATCGACGCCGCCGAACACGCCGGCCAGCCGGCCGCTGGACGTCCTCAACCATGCCTCCCCGTACCGGGCTCACCATCCTGACCGGACGGGCGCAGTCACTTTATCGGGCGCCTTATCCGGCGGACGGACCTGGCCGGCGGTGGCCGCCTGATCCGCTAGTCGCGGCCCAGGACGGGGCGCAGCGCATCGAGCACCGCGGGGTCCTCGATGGTGGACGGGACCGCCTCGTCGCGCCCGTCGGCGATGCCTCGCATGGTCTTGCGCAGGATCTTCCCGGACCGGGTCTTGGGCAGCGCGGTCACCACGTCGACCCGGCGCAGCGCGGCCACCGCCCCGATCCGGTCCCTGATCAGCTGAACCAGCTCGGCCGACACCTCGGAATGAGCAGCCGACTCCCCGGCCTTGAGCACCACGAAACCGCGCGGCACCTGGCCCTTGGTGTCGTCGTGCACGCCGATCACCGCGCACTCGGCCACCGCGGGGTGGCTGGCCAGCACCTCTTCCATCTGCCCGGTGGACAGCCGGTGCCCGGCCACGTTGATCACGTCGTCGATGCGGCCCATCACGAACACGTAGCCGTCGCCGTCCCGGTACCCGCCGTCACCGGTCGTGTAGTACCCGGGATGGGCCGCCAGGTACGAGGCGACGAACCGCTCGTCGTCCTGCCACAGCGTGGGCAGGCAGCCCGGCGGCAGCGGCAGCCGCACTACGATGTCGCCGGTATCGCCCGGCTTGACCTCGGTGCCGCCGGCGTCGACGATGCGCACGTCGAAGCCGGGCACCGGCATGGTGGGGGAGCCGGCCTTGGTCGGCATCGGCTCCAGGCCCATCAGGTCGGCCACGATCGCCCAGCCGGTCTCGGTCTGCCACCAGTGGTCGATGACCGGAATGCCGAGCAGTTCGCTCGCCCACCGGTAGGTCTCCGGGTCGAGCCGCTCGCCCGCCAGGAACAGGTACCTGAAATCGGACAGGTCGTACCGCTGCGCCAGCTCGCCCGCAGGGTCCTCCTTCTTGATCGCACGGAACGCGGTCGGCGCGGTGAACAGGGTTTTCACGCCGTGCTCGGCCACCACCCGCCAGAACGCGCCGGCGTCCGGGGTGCCGACCGGCTTGCCTTCGTAGAGCACCGTGGTGCAGCCCGCCAGCAGCGGCGCGTAGACGATGTAGGAGTGGCCGACGACCCAGCCCACGTCGGAGGCGGCCCAGAACACCTCGCCGGCCCGGGTGTCGTAGACGTTGTCCATGCTCCACCGCAGCGCCACCGCATGCCCGCCGTTGTCCCGGACCACGCCCTTGGGCTTGGCCGTGGTGCCCGAGGTGTACAGGATGTACAGCGGGTCGGTCGCGGCCACCGGCACGCAGTCGACGGCGGCAGCCCCGGCCACCGCCGACTCCCAGTCCAGGTCCCGGCCGCCGGTCAGCTCCGCGACGGCCTGCGGCCGCTGCCGGATCACGCAGTGCTCCGGCTTGTGGGCGGCCAGCTCGATGGCGCGGTCCAGGATCGGCTTGTACTCGATGACCCGGCTGCCTTCGATGCCGCAGGACGCCGAGACGATCACCTTCGGGGTGGCGTCGTCGATCCGGGTGGCCAGTTCGGGCGCCGCGAAGCCGCCGAACACCACCGAGTGCACCGCGCCGATCCGGGCGCAGGCGAGCATGGCGATCAGCGCCTCCGGGATCATCGGCAGGTACACGATGACCCGGTCGCCCTTGTCGACTCCAAGGCCGCGCAGCACCCCGGCGAACCGCGCCACCGCCTCGAGCAGCGCACCATACGTATAGGTGCGCTGGGTGCCGGTCACCGGGCTGTCGTAGATCAGCGCGGCCTGCTCGCCCCGTCCGTCCCGGACGTGCCGGTCCACCGCGTTGAAGCACGTGTTCAGCGTCCCGTCGGGAAACCAGCGGTAGAACGGCGGGTTCGAGTCGTCCAGCACCACGCTGGGCGGCCGGTACCAGTCGATGTTCTTCGCCGCGTCGGCCCAGAAGCCTTCCGGGTCGGCCAGGCTGCGGGCGAACTCCTGCGCGTATCGGCTCATGACGACACTCCCTCCAGGGATAGCCGTACCAGGCCGGCCCGCTACTTGGCTAGGGTCCGGCGCTCGTGAAGCAGCAGCAGGGCGTACGCGGCGACGGTGTCGTCGTCGGTGACCAGGCCCGCGCCGATCATTTCCTCGAACCGGGCTCGGGGAAACCAGGCCTGGCACATGTCCTGCTCTTCCGTTTCCAGGTCCAGCGCCCCCGGCTCGAGGCCGGTGGCCAGGTAGTAGTACCCGGCCTGGTCCGTGAGGCCGTGCGCGGTGTGCAGGTACCCGAGCCGGGTCAGCTCGCGGGCGCGCAGCCCGGTCTCCTGCTCGAGCTCGAGCCGGGCGAGGTCGTCCGGCTCACCGGATTTCCCGTGCGGCCAGCCGCCCTGCGGGAACGACCAGGTCCGCCGGCCGACCGGGTACCGGTATTCCTCGACCAGGTGGAAGCCACCGCGTTCGGCCGGGATGACCAGCGCGAAGTCGCGCTTTTCGACGAACGCGTACGTACCGCGCGAGCCGTCGCGGCGCTCGATGTCGTCCCGGCGCAGCCGCATCCAGCGGTCCTCGTAGACCACGCCGGAGGCGAGCATGCGGACATCGGGGTCGTCGCTGTCGAAACGCATAGGGCCAGGATGCCGGTTACTCGGGGACGGCGGCGGCCAACTCGCCGGCCGGCCCGGCGGCCGCGGCCGGCGTGCCCTTGGCCAGCCCGGCTCCGGACCGGGTCCCGGTTCCGGCCGTCACGCCCGCCGCCCGGGCCTGCCGCGCCCGGATGGACCGGGTCACCGCGACGATCCCGAGGGCGCCCGCGACCGGCAGCGTGACCAGGGCCGGGAGCTGGTAGCGCCAGGAGAACTCGTACAGGTCCGCGCCCAGCAGCACGGCCACCGCGCACCCGGTGACGAGCAGGCAGGCCAGGGCGGGCCCGGGGTCGCGGCGCCGCCGGAAGGTGAAGATCCCGGCCAGCCCGGCCAGCAGGCCGAAACCGAACACCGGCCCCGGCGTGTACCCGATATGCAGCTGGTAGTACCGCAGCAAGATGTCGGCCTTCCAGTGCACCCGCGCGCGCCCGCCGCCGCCGGTCCGCCTGAACACCTTGTTCACGGCGTTCGGGCCGTGCCAGGTGACGCCGGGCGGGTAGTACGGGTAGCCGAACTGGAACTGCCAGCGCGAGATCGGCGTGTCACCCTGCTGGGTGTACCTGGTCAGCGCGAACAGCTTCACCGAGTCCTTGGCGATGTCGCCCGCCACCCGCAGCGGCTGCTGCTTCACCACGCTGTAGGCCATCGCCTTCTGCCACGGCAGGGTGTCGATCAGGATGCCCGCCTGGACGTTGACCGGCTGGTACATCACCCGTGGCGACTCCGGTGCGTTGACCAGGCCGTCCACCCCCAGGGTGGCGGCGGTCTCCGGCCTCGGGCACAGCGGCCGCTCGTAGCCGGGCAGCTTCAGCGTGGCGCAGTCGGCGGCGTGCGCCGCCCGCCCGTACAGGTCGGCGTTGCCCATGTTGGACAGCTCGAACCCGTAGTGCATGACCACCGCGGAGTAGGTCATGTAGCCCAGCACCGGCAGCGCGAAGCAGAAGGTCAGGACCACGCCGTGCAGCACCTTGATGCGCCAGCCGCGGGCGGCCAGCACCACGTAGATCAGCGCCGGCGCGATGAGCGCCTCGCCCACCTGGCGGACCGGGGCGGACGTGCCGAGCGCGAGCCCGCCCAGGATGACCAGGAACAGGCCGGGCCGGGGCTGCCACAGCAGCAGGACGATCCCGGCCACCACCAGCGTCTCGAACAGCACGTCGGGCATGATCGTCTGCTCGGCGTTGAGCTGGTAGGCATCGAGCAGCACCGGCGCCACCGCCAGCGCGGCCAGCCAGCGCCATGCCCCGCGCCGCACCATCAGCGCGTACAGCGCGCCGGCCATGGCGATCCCGAGCCCGTGCTGCACCACGGCCGCGTAGGCCAGGTTTCCGCCGGACATCAGCACCGGGCGCAGCACCAGCAGCGAGTAGCCCAGCGGGTCGAACGAGCCCCAGATGGTGTTCACGTAGTCGGTGCCGAAGATGTACTTCTTGGAGTCGATGAACAGCAGCGCGGGCTCGTAAGCGATCTGGGCGAGGGCGCGCAGCATCAGCCCGCCCGCCAGCACCAGGCAGAACAGCCAGTGCCGTCGCACGAAGTCCACGGTGGCCCACATGACCCGGTCCATGCGGGAGCCCGTCACGACGGGCGTCCCGGCGCCGGCCTGACCCGCACTGGCCTGACCCGCACTGGCCGCGGGCAACGCGGTGTCCCTCGTGTCGGTCACGCAGAATCCTCGCCATGAGTCGCAACAGCAGTTACATCAGGCAGGTACAGCAGGCAGCGGGGAACGCCGGGCCAGGACCCGGCCGCCTTCCTGGCAGGCCTCATTCTGCCGTATCGGGCGGTGGCAGGCGGGCTGATGGGAGAGATTTGGCCGGTGTCGTCACCGATGCGATCGCTGAGCGTGTCGGCGTGACGAGGGTGAGGCTCAATCACAGCGCGCGGTTGTCGGTCCCCGTCCTTACCATCGCCTCATGCCCGGATCAGCACCAGGACCGGCCGGCGGCTGGGACCGCCTGCGCCGGCGCGCCCGTGTGTACCCGCCCGAGCCGCCCGGCCGCGCGGGCGTCTGCCCGGTCTGCCGCGGCCCGGCGGCCCCCGGGTACCCGCGTTGCTACCAGTGCGCGCGGCATGAACAGCTCGGTCCGGGGCTGCTCGCCGACGCGGTCGTGCCCATCTCCTACGCGGTGAAGGGCACCGCGTTCGCCGGCGACCTGTGGCGCTACAAGGCCGTCCGCGAGCCGTCCGGCGCCGCCCGGGCGTCGCTGCTGGCCCTGCTGCTGGCCTTCCTGCACGACCACGGCGCGTGCGTGTGGCGGCAGGCCGGCATGACCGCTCCCGGGCTCCTCGCCGTCGTCCCGACCGGCTGCGGCCGTCCGGGGCCGCATCCCCTGCTCGAACTGGCCGCACCGTACCTGCGGCTGCGGCCGGCCCCGCTGGTCATCCGGCCGGGGCGGCAGGGCCGCGATCCCGACGAGACCCGTTTTTATACCGAACGAGGCAGGCTCGACGCGGACATTCTCCTGCTCGAGGATTCCTGGGTATCGGGGGCCAGTGCCCAGTCTGCGGCCGCCGCGCTCAAGCGCGCGGGGGCGAGGCGGGTCGCGGTGATCGTGCTGGGCCGTCACCTCGACCCGGCCGACCGGCTCGGCGCCCCGCTGGCCGCGCGCCTCGCTCCCGGTCCCTACGACCCGGGCAGATGTGCCGTACACGGCGCTCCGGCATAGTGCGGACCCGTCGTCGTTAGGGCCCGCTAGCTGGCGCCAGGACCCGGCCCGCTCGCGGGCGCGCGGCCCTAAGCTGGAAAGGTGACCGCCGAGCCTCCTTCGCACACCGCGCTGGTCCGGCGCGCCCGCCGGATCAACCGCGAGCTTGCCCTGCTCTACCCGGACGTGCATACCGAGCTGAACTTCTCCACCCCGCTCGAGCTCCTCGTCGCGACCGTCCTGTCCGCCCAGACCACGGACGTGCGCGTCAACCTGGTCACCCCGACCTTGTTCGCGCGCTACCCCACGGCCGCGGACTACGCAAGCGCCGACCGCGAGGAGCTGGAGAAGATCATCAAGTCGACCGGCTTCTATCACGCCAAGGCGAACAGCCTCATGGGCCTGGGGCAGGCGCTGTGCGAACGGTACGGGGGCGAGGTGCCGGGACGCCTCAAGGACCTGGTCACCTTGCCGGGCGTGGGCCGCAAGACGGCGAATGTCGTGCTGGGCAACGCCTTCGGCGTCCCCGGCATCACCGTCGATACTCACTTCGGGCGGCTGACCCGCCGGTTCGGCTGGACCACGGAGACCGACCCGGTGAAGGTCGAGGCGGTGGTGGCCACGCTCATCCCCCGCAAGGACTGGACCGACCTGTCTCAGCGGATGATCTGGCACGGCCGGCGGATCTGCCATTCCCGCCGTCCCGCCTGCGGCGCGTGCGGGCTGGCCCGGCTCTGCCCCTCGTACGGCGAGGGTCCCACCGACCCGGTGGTGGCCGCCAAGCTCGTCAAGTCCGGCCCGTTCTCGTGATCCCCGGCCATGAGCCGGGGGCAGACGCGCCTGCCCCCGGGTGGCTGCGCGAGCTGGCGGGCGTGGCCGCCACGATGGAGGTGCACCCGCAGCTCACCCCGCCCGCCACCGGCGGCCGGGAGTCCGCGGTGCTCATCTTGTTCGGCGACGGGCCGGACGGCCCCGACCTGCTGTTCATCCAGCGGAGCGAGGACCTGCGGCTGCACGCCGGGCAGCCGGCCTTCCCCGGCGGGGCCATCGACGCGGGAGACGGCGGGCCGGTCGGGGCCGCGCTGCGCGAGGCGGTCGAGGAGGTCGGCCTCGACCCGGGCGGCGTCGACGTGGTCGGCATCTTGCCCGAGGTCTTCATCCCGCGCACCGGGTTCCGGGTCGTGCCGGTGCTGGCCTGGTGGCGTCGGCCGTCCGCGGTCGCGCCGGTTGACGCGGGCGAGGTCGCCGCGGTGGAACGGGTCAGCGTCGCCGAGCTGGCCGATCCGGCAACCCGGCTGATGGTGCATGTGCGCGACGGGCGGACCACGCCCGCCTTCCGGGTTCGCGGGATGCTTATCTGGGGGTTCACCGCCGCCCTGGTCGACCGCCTGCTGGCGCTGGGCGGCTGGGAGAAACCGTGGGACGCGACCCGGATCGAGGACCTGGAAACAACGCGCTGATGCCTTGACAATGGCGAAAACGTAATACCGTTAGGCTCGTGCGCGGTGATGTGCTCGACCTCATCTTGATCGTGGTTGTGGCCGCGTTCGCCGTGTCCGGCTTCCGGCAGGGCTTCATCGTCGGGGTGCTCAGTTTCTTCGGCTTCGTCGGCGGTGCGCTGCTCGGCGCGGAGTTCGGCCCCAGCATCTCCCGGGCCCTGGTCGGCGGCCAGACCCAGCAGGACGTCATCGCCGTCGTGCTGCTGGTCAGCTTCGCCGTGATCGGGCAGTTCATCGCCTCCTCCATCGGCGCGGCCATGCGGTCCACCGTCACCTGGCGCTCGGCGACGGCGGTCGACTCGGTGGGCGGCTCGGTGGTCAGCATGGTCTCGGTGCTGCTGATCGCCTGGGTGGTCGGGTCGGTGCTGAACGGATCGCCGTTCCCCGTGGTCGACCAGCAGGTGAACAACTCGCTGGCGCTGCAGACCCTGGATAAGGTCATGCCGACCCCGGCCAAGACCATGTTCTCCGACTTCCGCAGGCTGCTCGCCAGCAACAGCACCTACGCGCAGGTGTTCAGCGGGATCGGCGCGGAACGCATCCTCGCCATCCCGGCTCCGGACCCCAGCGTGCTGTCCGGTCCCGGCTTCCGGGCCGCGCAGGACCGGGTGGTCAAGGTGCAAGGGGTGGCGCCCAGCTGCCAGCGCTCCATCGAGGGCTCCGGCTTCGTCATCTCCCGTGACCACATCATGACCAACGCGCACGTGGTGGCCGGGGTCACGCAGCACCAGACGGTCACCACCGTCGGGAACCGGACGCTGCGCGCCACCGTGGTGTTCTACGACCCGCAGGTCGACGTGGCCGTGCTGTACGCGCCGGGGCTCGGCCTGTCCCCGCTGCGGTTCGCGGGGCAGGCCCGGCCGGGCGACAACGCGGTCGTCGCGGGCTTCCCGCTGGACGCGCAGACCCTGCACACCGTGCCCGCCAGGATCGGCGGCATCCAGAACGCCCAGGGGCCGAACATCTACCAGACCAGCACCGTGACCCGCCAGATCTACGAGATCCGGGCCGTGGTCGAGTCGGGCAACTCCGGCGGCCCGCTGCTGTCACCCGAAGGCACCGTCGACGGCGTGGTGTTCGCCGCCGCCGTCGGTGTCTCCGACACCGGCTTCGCCCTCACCGCCGCCCAGGTATCCGACGACGCCCGGGCCGGCGAGCAGTCCACCACCCCGGTGTCCACCATGGGCTGCGACTAACCCGCGTACGGCTCGCACGGGTCCGTGCTGCGCCTGGCGTCAGGCGTCGCCGTCCAGTAGGCGCAGGATCAGGCGGGCGGGCGGGACCGGGTCGAGGCCATGCTGCTCGATGCGGGACGCGAGGTCATCCGCGGCCGCCAGGACAGCCGGGATGTCCATCCCGTAAGGGTGCTCTCCGCCGTCCGGGGCGGGGCGGGTGCGGATGCGCTCGGTGCCGCGGCGGAGCAGGGTGACGGCGCCGCGGGCGTTGCCCCGGCGGGCGTGGGTCAGGCCGACCGCGATCTGGGCCAGGCCCTGCCACAGGTCGCGGTCGGCCGGCGGGCCGGTCTTCCAGGCGGCCTCGAGGACCTCGTGCGCGTGGAACGGGCGGCCGTCACGGAGCAGCCGGTCGGCGAGGACGGCGGCGTCGCGGCCGGTGATGACGAGGTCGTCGGGTATCCGGTCCTGGCCGGCCGCGGCGTCGGCGGGATCAAGCGGGCGTCCCAGGCCGTCGCGGGGTCTGGCGTTCCTGGGTCGGCCGGACGGGTCGCGGTCCCTCGGCCGGGCCGGGTCGCGGTCCCTGGGCACGTCATCCCCGGGCATGGGCGGTCAGCGTTCGGGTTCAGGGTCGGCGAGCCAGCCGAGCAGTTCGGTGTCGAAGGTCTCGGGCCGTTCCTCGTGCGGGAAGTGGCCGGTGCCGTCGATGACGCGCCAGCGGTAGGGGCCGTCGACGTAGCGGCCGGCGCCGCGGGCGGTCTGCGGCAGCACGCAGCCGTCCAGGGCGCCGTGCAGGTGCAGGACGGGGGCCGCGATCGGGGTGCGCATGTGCCGGGCGTAGCGCAGGCCGTCGGGCCGCAGGCTGCTGCGGGCGAGCCAGCGGTGATATTCAAGCGCGGAGTGGGCCACGGAGGGGATCTTCATGGCCCGGGCGTAGGTCCGCTCGGTCGGCGGGTCGGGCCAGCCGGGGGCGGACCACCTCTCCAGCAGCTGGCCGACCTTGAAGGCGCCGTCGCGGAGGAGCTGGCGCTCGGGCCAGACGGGCAGCTGGGCTCCGAGCGAGTAGCCGCTGCGGCGGCCCTGGCCCAGCGGGTCGCCGAGCACCGACGCGCGCATCCGCAGCGGGTGCCCCATCGAGATCACCGCGAGCCGCCGGATCACCTTGGGATGGTAGGCCGCGAGGGTCCAGCCGATCAGGCCGCCCAGGCCGTGGCCGACCACGATCGCGTTGGCCTCGCCCAGCGAGCGGACCAGGCCGGCCGCGTCGGCGGCCGCGGTGACCAGGTCATAGCCGCGGGGCGGCTTGTCGCTGCCGCCGTAGCCGCGCAGGTCCACGGCGACCGCCCGGAAGCCCGCCGCGGGCAGCGTGGCGAGCTGGTGCCGCCAGGTCCACCAGAACTCGGGGAAGCCGTGCAGCAGCAGGACCAGGGGACCGTCCCCGGCCTCGACGGCGTGGAACCTGGTCCCGTTCGCCGAGATGGAACGATGCGTCCAGGGGCCGCCGATCTGGACTACGGCATCGGCGTCGCTGGCCATCGGGTCACCTCACTTGGCGTCGGTAGCGGCGATCTCGGGATGCGGGCTGTCGTGGCGCAGCATCTCCAGGCCTTCGGTCACGGTCTTGCGGGTCACGCTCAGGCCAGTTAGCCGCTTCAGCTTCACGATGGCCAGGCCAACTCCGAGGCCGGCCAGCAGGATGCAGGCACCAGCCACGATAAGGAAGGCCGCCCACTCCCAGATGCCGAGGGCGACCAGGCCGAACGCCAGCGCGAAGCACAGCAGGACGAGTACCAGGCAGCCGACGAAGGCAGCCAGCCCGAACCCGGCCACCGCGACGCCGACCCGCTTCGCGTCGCCCTTGAGCTCGGTCTTGGCCAGGTCGACCTCGTACCTGATCAGCTGGGACACGTCCTTGGCGGCCAGGGCGACCAGGTCACCGAGTGACTGGTCACCGCCGGCCGGTCCCGGCGTCTCGCTGTGGGCCATCCCGTCCATCTCCCTCGTGTGCGGACTGCTGGCCGCGCTCTCGCGCGGCCGCGGGCGGCCGCCTCCGGTTACTCCCCGGGGCCAGCTCATGTTCGGCAAAGTCCAAGGCTAGCGTTGTTGATCGTCAACTTGGGAGCATCCTGGCCCGGTACGGCGTTTCAGGCGCCGTTGCCGCGGCGGTGAGCATACCCGGCCGACGGCCGGTCCGGCAGGCAGAATCAGCTGCCGTGATTCCAGATCCGTGGCATTTACACCGATATGTGGCGATTCGCCGGATTATCGCGCCGCTATTCTGCTCGTCCGGCAATGCGGCGTCCGTCGTGACCTCATAGTCACCTCATTGCGAGCTATATAGCGAGCGGCGCCCCTGGCCGGGGCGCCGCTGCGATACCACGTCAGGCTGGGCTACCAAGCGTGCACCTTCTTTGTCAGCCAGGCCGGCCGCTACCGGTCCTGCCTGGTCTGACACGCCTCCCGCGGCTGGTCGCGCGTGGGTACC
>JAJKHX010000262.1 GCA_021154785.1 Nocardiopsis sp. | reverse complement strand
GCGCAGGTCGGTGAAGCTCTGCAGCAGCACGTCCAGCAGCGTCGGCGGCACGTCCAGCTCGATCTGGTGGCGGCGCAGCAGCTCCTCGGTCCGGAACCGGACGATCTCCGCCTCGCTCTTCTTGTTCGTCACCACGGGAATCCGCACGAAATTGAACCGGCGCTTGAGCGCGGAGGACAGGTCGTTGACGCCCCGGTCGCGGCTGTTGGCGGTGGCGATGATGGAGAAGCCGGGCTTGGCGAAGACGATGCCGTCGGTGTCCAGCTCGGGCACCGAGACGTACTTCTCGGACAGAATCGAGATCAGCGCGTCCTGGACGTCGCTGGTGGACCGGGTGAGCTCCTCGAACCGGCCGATCGCGCCGGTCTCCATCGCGGTCATGATCGGCGAGGGGATCATCGACTCCCGCGACTGGCCCTTGGCGATGACCATGGACACGTTCCAGGAGTACTTGATGTGATCTTCCGTGGTGCCGGCCGTGCCCTGCACCACCAGCGTGGAGTCGCGGCTGATCGCCGCGGCCAGCAGCTCGGCCAGCCAGCTCTTGCCGGTGCCGGGGTCGCCGATGAGCAGCAGGCCGCGGTCGGACGCCAGCGTGACAATGGACCGCTCGACGAAACTGCGGTCGCCGAACCACTTCTGCGTGATCTCCCGGCCCAGCCCGTCGGATCGCTCGGAACCCAGGATGAACAGCCGGACCATCGTGGGGGACAGGCGCCAGGAGAAGGGCCTGGGGCGGTCGTCGACGGACTCCAGCCAGTCCAGTTCTTCGGCGTACTTGATCTCGGCCGGGGCACGCAGCAGGTCAGACACGTCAGGGCCTTTCTCGGCGAATTAAGTGAGGAACGTCTTGAGTTCATGGACGAGCTTGCGGATGTGACCGGAGACCACCGGCGTGCCGAGGTCCTTGAAGCGCTCCCGGAACCACGGATTGACAATGCCGCTCCCGGAGCTGGTCACCGAGCCGACCGGGATGAACTTCGCCCCGGAGCGGTGGATCGCGGCCATGGCCTCGAAGAGCTGCTCGATCCGGGTCTCGTAGAAGTCCGAGATCCACACCACCACGGTGTTGCGGGGCTCGGCGATCTTCGGCTGGGCCAGGGCCATCGCGGCCATGCCGTCGTTGCCGCCGCCCAGGTGCGTGCGCAGCAGGGTCTCGAACGGATCGTGCACCCAGGGCGTGAGGTCGAGCGCTTGCGTGTCGTACGCGATCAGGTGGACGTCGACCTTCGGCAGCCCGGCGAAGATCGACGCCAGGATGGTGCAGTTCACCATCGAGTCGGTCATCGAGCCGGACTGGTCCACCACTACGATCAGCCGCTGGGGCATCGTCTTGCGCGCGGTGTGCCGGTAGTAGAGGCGGTCGACGTACAGCCGCTCCTCCGCCGGGCTCCAGTTGGTGAGGTTCTTCCAGATCGTGCGGTCGAGGTCGAGGTTGCGGAACACCCGCTTGGGCGCGACCGAACGATCCAGCTCGCCGGCGGTCGCCTTCTCCACCTCGGTGCGCAGGACCGCGGCCACCTCGTCGACGAACCGGCGGATGAGGGCCCTGGCGTTGGCCAGCGCCACGCCCGACAGGTTGCCCTTGTCCCGCAGCAGCTGCTCGATCAGCGACATGCTCGGGGTCAGCTGCGCCGCGAGCACGGGGTCGGCCAGCACCTCGCGCAGGTGCATCCGCTGCACCAGGTCGGCCTCGATGGCGCCGAGCTCCGCCCCGGGCTTGTGGCCGAGCGCCCGCTCCAGCCAGCCCGCGTCGGACTGCCAGCGCGCCAGCTGCCCGGCGGTAACCGGGCCGGACCCGGTGCCGAACACGTTGAGCAGCACCTTGGACGCCAGCGCCGCCCGCCGCACCTCGGCGGCCCGGTCGCGGACGCCATCGGCCTCGGTCGCGGGCGCCATCAGGCCGTCGAACTCGGCGGCCAGCCCCGGATGGCGCTGCATGACCGAGTCGACCGAAGCGTGCGGGTCGAGCAGCGCGGCCGGCAGGCCGATGCCGGTGACGACGGCCAGGCTGGCCGCTTCCAGCGTCGCCTGCTCCTCGGAGTCGAACAGGCGCGCCAGGAGCCGCCAGTACAGCACCTGACGGCGGTTCTCGTGGAGGTCCGGCTCAGTCATTTCCGCAGCAGCCTTCCCGCGCGTTCCCGCAGCACCGCGACGGCGTCGGCGGCGGCCTTCTCGGCCTTGACCCCGGTCGTGCCGGTCGCGCCCCCGGCCCACTCCCCGGCGTGGACCGCCGCCCTTCTTCCCGTCGTCTCCACCGCCAGCGGCTGGACGCTGAACGCCCCGGCGTCCCAGCGGAGCAGCCCGATGCAGGCAGCGGACGCGGCGACGGCCTCGGGGGTCAGCGGCCCGGCGGCCGGGACGCGGTCGTCGTCGACGGCGAGCGGGTGCCCGGCCACGGTGAACACCAGGCCGTCGTCGTCCGTCCCGGCGGCGTAGCCCTCCAGGAAGACGGGGACGGCGATGCGCGCCGGGTGCCGGTCCAGCGGTGCGGTTACCGCTTCGGCCGCGGCGGGCAGGGCGACCCGGGCGGTGGCGAAGGGATCGGCCGGCCCGCCCGGCCGCGCGTGCGCGTCGCTCCAGATCAGGTCGCCCTCGGCGGTGACCGGCATGTCCGTGAGGTCCATCGAGCGGCCGTCGCTGACGGCGGCCAGCAGCGACAGGTGCGGGCGCAGCAGCGGCCAGACGCCGGCCCCGACGACGGTGTCTGGTTTCGGGGCGCAGACGCTGGCCCGGACCAGGCGCGACCCGGTGCCGTCGGCGGGCTCGAACACCGCGTGGACCTGGGCCTGGACCGCGGTCGCGTGCTCGTGCAGGTCGACCCCGAGGGGCAGCAGGCGGCCGGTCGCGGTCCCGGTCACCGGCGTGGCGGCCGCGCCGGGCAGCGTCAGCAGCATCGCCCGTGACCACAGGTCCGCCCAGCGGCGGGCCGGGACGCGCTCGGCGGCCGCGCCCGGGCAGCAGGCCGCGAGTTCGGCGGCGAAGCCGTCCAGGAGCGTCGCCAGGCGGCGCAGCACCGGGTCCGCGAGCATGGCCGACACGACCGGCGCCGACCCGGAAACCACGTCGTGGTCCAGGCCCCGCCAGCCGGAGCGGGCCAGGTCGCACAGCCAGGACCGCCCGGCGCCCAGCAGGCTGGCCCGGTGCTGGCTGGCCCCGGGCTGGCTGGCCCCGGGCTGGCCGCTGGCGGCCTCCTTGCCGACGGCCCGGCCGGTCGCCTCCGCGATCTGGATCATCAGCGCGTCATGGACCGAGCCGAGTACCGCGGCGCGCGCCGCGGCCAGGACGACGAGGTGCTCCTCGGTCGCCGCTCCCGCGGCCGCCCTCCCGGCCGCCACGGCCGCCGGGGCCGCCAGCGGCGTCCCCTCGACGGCGTCGGCCAGCCGGGTCAGCCCGGCCGCCTGGGCCGGCTGCGGGCGGAGCACGCCCGCCACCAGGACCTGGTCGAAGGCGTCGACCGCCGCCAGCGCCTCGTCGAGCCCGGCGATGGTCCCGGCCAGCAGATCGGCGCGCATCACGCCGTCATCCGGGTCGGCGGGAACCACTGCAGCTCCGGCACGGGCGTGGTGACCGGGGCGAGTTCCAGGTAGGCCAGGTGGCGCAGGAACCGGCTGAAGACGGTCGCGGCCGCCCTGGTGCCGTCCGGGGCGGGGCGCGCGGCGCTCATCGCGGCGGTCATGCTGTCCGCGTCCGGCTCGGCGAGCTCGACCCGCAGGTAGCGGGCGACGCGGCCGGCCCCGTACTGCAGGACCGCCTCGTTGATCAGGGTCCGGATGTGATTGCAGAACGAGCCCCGGGCGCCGCCGCAGGGCCGGTTGTTGTTGGTGCTGCACGCGAACGCGTAGCTGCCGGCCGTGACCGACGAGACGTAGACCCGCTCGATATCCGAGCCGCTGGACACGACCCCCTGCAGCCGCCCGTCCGCCAGCTCCACGAACGGGGCCTTGGCCAGCTTGCGCGGCCGGGCGGGCGGTATCACCCGGGCCGTGCTCGACTTCTCCCAGTCTGGCAACGAGCATCTCCTACGCGTTCGAAAAGGTTTCCGTGGAAGGGGCAAGACATGAGCGAACATACCGACCCGCACTGACATTGCCGCCCCGCCCAGGCTGGCGGTCCGCCCCAGGCAGGCGTGCCACAATGCTGCGATGGGCTTCGACCTCGTTATCCGCGGCGCCACCGTGGTCACGCCCGGCCATACCGAAACCGCCGACATCGGCATCTCCGACGGCCGGATCGCCCAGCTCGGCGGCGTGATGACGGGCGCCGAGGAGCTCGCCGCCGGCGGCCTGCTGGCGCTGCCCGGCGGGATCGACGCGCACACGCACCTCGTGCACCAAGGGCTGAGCGGCCGGCTCGACTCCCCGATCTGGGTGGACGACTTCTGGTCCGGCTCGCGGGCCGCGATCGCCGGCGGCATCACGACGATCGGCAACATGACCTACCCCATGCCGGACGACGAAGGCACGGAGGAGACCCCGGGTGCCGCGATCGCCCGGGAGCTGGCCGGCGCCGCCCCCGAGGCCGCGGTCGACTGGTTCCTGCACCCGGTCCTGACCGATCCGGCCGCGCTGCCGCCCGGCGAGATCGCCGCCCTCGCCGCGGGCGGGCACCCGGGCATCAAGATCTTCTTGTCCGACCCGGACGTCGCGGCCGACGAGGCCGCCCTGCTCGCGACGGCCAGCGCCGCGCGGGCGGCCGGCTCGGTGGTGCTGCTGCACTGCGAGGACGGCGCCATGCTCCGGCAGGCCGGGAAGCAGCTGATCGCGGAGGGCCGCGGCGCGGTCGCGAACTTCCCCGCGGCCCGCCCGGTCGCCGCCGAGGTGGCCGCCGTCGAGGTGGCTATCGGCATCGCCCGCCGCACCGGCGCGCGCGTCTACATCGTGCACCTGTCGTCCGCCGCCGCGCTGGACCGCTGCCGCCAGGCCCGGGCGGCGGGCCTGCCGGTCTACGTCGAGACCCGGCCGCTGTATCTGCACCTCACCCGCGAGCGCTTCGCCGAGCCGGACGCGGCCAAGTACGTCGGGGCTCCGCCGCTGCGCGAAGAATCCGACCGCGAGGCGCTCTGGGCCGGCCTGGCCGCCGGCGACGTCGACACGGTGTGCAGCGACCACGCGCCGTGGACGCTGGACGATAAGCTCGATCCCGCGCTCAACGCGGTGACCGCCCGCCAGGGCGTCGCCGACCTCGAGACGCTGATGCCCATGCTGTACTCCGAGGGCGTCCGCCCCGGCCGCATCTCGCTCGACCAGTTCGTGGAGGTGACCTCGGCCAACGCCGCCCGCATCTTCAGCCTCTACCCGCGCAAGGGCGCGATCGCCGTCGGCTCCGACGCGGATATCGCGCTGTGGGATCCCGGGCACCGCCGCACCATCGACGGCGCGCACATGCAATCGCGGTCCGGCTACTCGGTCTACGACGGCTGGCAGGTCCAGGGCTGGCCCCGGTCCGTCCTGCGCCGCGGCCAGCTCGTCCTGGCCGACAACCAGCTCACGGCCCGTCCTGGCGACGGCCAGTGGCTGCGGCGCAACGGCACGCCCGTACCCTAAGTGCTTCCCGGCTTCTCCAGCACGAACGACCCGGTTGCAGTACTCCGCGAACCGGATCGTACCGGCACAGCCGCCAGCCCGCCGGTGACCGCTATGGTGGTTCACGATCATGTTAGGGGGGCGGCAGACGGAGGCAGTGATGAGGGAGACGGCGGGTGGCGAGGAGACGGCGGGAATCCGGGTCTCGGACGCCGAACGGGATGCGGTCATCGGGCGGCTCAGCGCCGCCGTCGGCGACGGCCGGCTGACCCTGGAGGAGTTCAGCCAGCGGATGGAACTCGCCACCGCGGCGGGGACCCGGGCCGACCTCGACTCCGTGACCGCCGACCTCCCCGCCGACGCTGCTCCCGCTGTTACCAGCGGGGCCTCCGGTTCCCCGTCCTTGCACATCTCGCCGATCGGCGGCTTCAAGGTCAACGGGCCGTGGCGGATGGACCGCCACGTGATCGTGGGCGCCCTCGTCGGCGGCGCCAAGATGGACCTCAGCCAGACCCAGCTGGCCGCCCCGGAGGTCGTGCTGACCAAGGTGTCGCTGGTGGGAGGGGCGCGGATCACGGTTCCGCCGGGGATTCGCGTCGAGCTGTCCGGTTTCAGCCTGTTCGGCGGCACCAGGATCGAAGCCGGCCCGGAGCCCGGCCCCGGCGCACCGGTCATCCGCATCCGCGCGTTCGGCATCGTCGGCGGAACCCGGGTCCAGCGGTCCCGCCGCGGATAGCTCCGGGGATCGGTCAGGCCGCCTGCCAGGCGCCTTCGGTGCGGAACTCGATGTTCAGCGCACAGAGGTCCCGCCGCCCGAAATCGTCCAGCGGCGCGAGCTCATTGTCTCCGCTCGGGTCGTACAGCCGCCCGATGGCCAGTTCGCGGCCCGTCCCGTCGACCAGCCGGAAGAACCGCCCGGCGGTCAGGGCCTCCGTGACGTCCCCGGCCACGGCCTGGCCGGGCCCGGACTTGCCGACCGCGGACGGGCTGGCCCCGTCGTAGCCGGCCACCGGATCCTCGGTGATGACCCAGCAGTACGGCGTGGTCAGTGACGAGAACTCCGAGACCAGCGCATCGGGCACCTCATCGGTTTCCAGCTCGACACCGGTTTCCAGCTCGACCGGCAAGTCCCGAAGGTTCTCACTCTGACCACCCATAACAAGCCTGGTATCCAACTCCGGCCAGATCATGCCTCGGCCAGCACCTCGTTCGTCGTGCTCTCCTCCAGGAAGCCGCCGGACTGGTGCTGCCACAGCCGGGCGTAGGTTCCGTCGAGCCCCAGCAGTTCCTGGTGCGTGCCCTTCTCGGCGATCTGCCCGTGATCGAGCACGACCAGCTGGTCCATGCGCGCGACCGTGCTCAGCCGGTGCGCGACCACCAGCGCGGTCCGGCCCTCCATGAGCCGCCACAATGCCTGCTGGACCAGCATTTCGCTCTCCGAGTCCAGCGCGCTGGTCGCCTCGTCGAGCAGCAGGATCGGCGCGTCCCGCAAGATCGCCCGGGCCAGCGCGACGCGCTGGCGCTGGCCGCCGGACAGCTTCACGCCGCGCTCGCCGACCATCGTGCCGAACCCGTCCGGCAGGGCCTCGGCGAAGTCGGTGACGTGCGCCGCCTGGGCCGCCTGGCGGATCTCCGCCTCGGTCGCCTCCGGGCGCGCGAAAGCGATGTTCTCGCGCAGCGTCCGGTGGAACATCGCCGGGTCCTGCGGCACGTAGGCGATCAGGCTGCGCAGGTCCGACTGGCGCAGCCGGGCGATGTCCTGCCCGCCGATCAGGATCCGGCCGCCGTCGACGTCCATCATCCGCAGCAGCAGGCGGGTCAGCGTGGTCTTACCGCCGCCGGACCGGCCGACCAGGCCGATCCTGGTCCCGCTGGGCACGGCGAGGTCGAGGCCGGTGAACAACGGCGCTCCGCCCGCGTGCCCGAACGTCACCTGCTCGAACCGGACGTCGCTCGCCTGCGGCCGCAGCGGCTCGGGCGCGACCGGGTCGACCACGGTCGGCTGGATCAGCAGCATCTCGGTGAACTGCGCGGCTTCGGTCAGCGAGCTCTCCAGGCGGCGGTAGATCTGGTTGAACTCGAACATGATCTGCGTTGCGTTGGAGTAGTAGGTGAAGGCGACCACGACCGCCTCGATTCCGTGCTGGCCGCCGCCGAGCGCGACCGCGAGGAGCAGGCCGAGCGCGTTGGTGAGGATGGACATCGGCGCGACCAGCGTGTCGATGCGCAGGTTTCCGTAGTCCCACGACCGCAGCGACTTCCGTCGCTGGTCGGCGACGCGCGACCGGTGCTCGGCGGCCTCCCGCTTCTCGGCCGCGAACGCGCGGATCGTATCCATGTTCATCAGGCTGTCGGCGACGTGCCCGGACACGCGCGCGATCGCTTCCTCACGCTGGTCGACCAGCCGCTGACGACGGCGGATCAGCGGCGCGATAACGACACCGGTGAGCACGATCAGGCCGATGAGCCCGGCGACGAGCAGCGGGTCGAAGCGCCACAGCACCACTGACGCGAATACCAGCGGCACCAGGCTGCCGACGATGTTGAACACCAGGTTCTCGGTGAAGTCCTCGAACCGGGAAGCGAAGCTCAGCACTCGTTTGGTCAGCGAGCCGGCGAAGTTGTCATGGAAGAACGCCGCGTCCTTCGCCAGCAGCTCATCCATGCCGATCACGTAGAGGTGCTCGATTCCGCGGCCCTCGAGGCGGTTCAGGCAGTGGATGCCGATCCGCCACGCGATTTCGGCGACAAGCAGCACGCCCGCGAGGCCGAGTACATACGGCACCGCGGCGCTGACGCCGAAGGACTTGTGGCTGGCCAGACGGCCGACCAGCTGGGCGACGACCAGCGGCGCGACGTAGGAAATGCACGTGGTTCCCAGCGAGGTCAGCAGCATGCCCGGCCCGGTGAAGCGCTTGAGCCTGGCCATCTCGCGGCCGTAATAGCGCAGCGCGAGCAGCACCGCCCGTTTCCGATCCGGTGAGCCGTGATTATTTTCAGGCGTAATCATGTGTTCCTATTCCGAGAAACCAGCCTGAATATGGTGCACGACGAGGGGCTCCCGGAGCGACCGGTTTTCTGCCGGGCGCCGTGCTGGGATGCCTGTACCGAGAACTCGGTGACGCGCGCGGCGAGAGCGATGCCCTGTTCTAGGTCGGCTGCTTCCACCAGGTCGCCCGGCGCGGCAACGCCACCGCGCTCCCCGTCCTGGAGCGGTCACTGGAGCTGGCCCCGCCGGCAGGCGACAAGGCCGCGATGGCCGAAGTGCTCCGGCACCTCGGCATCGAGGCCCACGCCGCCCTGCCGCCCAGTCCGGCCGCCCTGCCGCCCAGTCTGGCCCTCCCGCCCAGTCCGGCCGCCCTCCCGCCTGACGAGGCCGCCCTCCCGCCCTGCTAGGCCGGTGCCCAGCCTGATTACTTGCCCCCAGCCAGCTCTCCGGCCTCCTATCCCACTGCCTTGAGTCACAATTGACGCTATCGTTT
>JAJKHX010000261.1 GCA_021154785.1 Nocardiopsis sp. | reverse complement strand
CTAGCCGGAAGGTCCGGTCCTCGCCGATCTCGGGATCCGCACCCGTGACGTACCACCGGCCCGAATGGGCGACGAGCCCGTACGGGTGCAGCGTGCGTTCGCTGCGCCGGCCGTCGGCGGCGGTGTACCTGATCGAGACCGGCCGGTGATGGCGCACCGCGTCGGCCACGCAGAGCAGGACCGCGCTCTCCGGGGCGGCGAACACGCCGGGCGGCGCGGTGAACGCGAGCGACCCGAGCACCGTGTCCAGCCTGCGGGCGAGCCGCTCCGGCAGGACCCGCCGGATCTTGGCCGCCGCCGTCTCGCTGGCCGTGCCCGTCGCCGTCATCAGCCCCGCCCGGCGCCCGGCGACCAGGCCGAGCAGCACGGCCAGCGCCTCCTCGTCGGTCAGCATGAGCGGCGGCATCCGGTACCCGGGAGCGAGCCGGTAACCGCCGTACCGGCCGCGCACCGACTCCACCGGCACGTCGAGGTCGATCAGGTGGCCCACATACCGCCGAACGGTCCTGCCGTCCACGCCGAGCCGGTCGGCGAGTTCGGCCATGGTCCGGACGCCACCTGACTGCAGGAGCTCCAGCAAGGTCAGCACGCGGGCGGCAGGTCTGGTCATGCTCAGAATTTAGCGAAAATACTGGACCGGTTCTGTCCAGTATCCGTCGTAGCGTACGAAGCGAACCGCACGATAAAAGGAGATCACCATGGACTTCGTCTCGATCCGCGTCATCACCGACGACGTGGCGCGCCTGGCCGGCTTCTACGAGAAGGTCACCGGCGTACCGGCGACCCGCTACACCGAGGACTTCGCCGAGCTCAGCACCCCCCGCGCCACCCTGGCGATCGGCAGCACCCGCACCGTCCCGCTGTTCGCCCCCGGCGCCGCCCGCCCGGCCAGCAACCACACCGTGATTATCGAGTTCCTCGTCGACGACGTGGACGCCGTGCACCAGAACCTGTCCGGCTTCGTCGAGGACTTCGTTCAGGAGCCCACCACGATGCCCTGGGGCAACCGGTCCCTCCTGTTCCGTGACCCCGACGGCAACCTCGTCAACTTCTTCACCCCCGTCACCCCCGCCGCCATCGCGAAATTCACCCGCTAACCCAGACGTCATCGCCCGGCTCGAGGCGGCATCGGATGTCGGAGACGAGCGCGTCCAGGTCGGGCCAGGGTTGCGCGAGCCGGTCCTGGATGGCGTGGAGCCCGGCCCGTTCGGTCAGTCGTTTTTCGTTGAGGACCCACTCGCCCGCAGCCGCCAGCCGACCCTGGCCGGTGGCCAGCACCGCCTGGCACAGGTTCGCCAGGCACGCAACCCGGTCTCGTCGCCCCGCGTAGACCTCCGCATAGGACAGTGCCCCGGCCGCGAGCCGGGACCAGGCGGCCGGCGCGGTCTCCCGCAGCCGGTCCGGGAACACCGGCCGGGGCAGCTCACCGGCCAGCACCTTGCCCAGGGCGAGCTCCCCGGCCAGGACGTAGGTCGCGATCCCGGCGACGTAACCGACTTCCCGGCGGATCTCGAACCGCCCGTCCCCGGCCGCCGCGGTCCACCGCAAGACCTCGTCCAGATCTCGGTAGATCAGGTCCACCTTGACCCCGCCGACCGTCAGCCACGCCCCGCCGTTGACGATGCTGCCCCACTCACCGGGCGCGAAGACCCGCCCCGGCCAGCCCAGCGCGCTGATGTCCGCCGGGTCGAGCCCGCCCCGGTAATACAGCCCGAAGTCCCAGTCCGACCCCTCCACCGCCGCGCCCACCGCGCGTGAACCCCCGAGGGTGACCGCCACTACCCCGGGTACCGCCGCCAGCCGCTCCGCCAGATCTTCCACCAAACGAGTATCGGTCCCGATCTCGTCACCGGGCACCCCTAGCCAGGCAGGCCCGCCCGGTCAAACCGCTCCTGCAGAGTGGGCTTGCGTTGGTGCTGAGTCCGCAACTCGCCGAACCGCTGGCTGAACGCGCCCGAATACCCATCTCGGTCAGCGAGCGCCTGCAGGTCTCGGAGCAGCCGCACGGCTAGGTCGTAGTCGCTCGGCCGCCTGGTCCCGATCCACTCCGCTACCTTGGCCCAGGCATCTTCGGTCCGGGTGGCGAGCTGGTCGAGGCGCTTTGCCCTGGCGGCCGCCTGCGCCGCCGCCTGGCGGGCCACGTCCTCGGCCCGGCGCCGCTTCTGTGCTTCTACGCGGGCATCCTTGAGGTCGGCAGCTGCCTCCCACAGTTCAGCCGCGGTCCGCCCCGGCATCGCCGACGGCGAATCGCCGGCCGCCCGGAAACGGCGCCGTAGCAGCGCCTGGACCTGCGCGCCTTCCCCGGCCGCGGTCCGCGTCAGCAGCTCGTCCTTTTCCTCCGCCGACAGGGCCGCGATCCACTCCGCCAGCCCGGCCGGCTCGGTGATAGCCGGGCTCGTTGCCGCCGCGACGGCAATGAGGTCCTCGTCGATCGCGAAGAAATCGACGATCGCCTGAAGCCCGGCGCTCAGCTCCCCGAGCCCGGCTGGCACCGGCGGTTCGGTTTCCTCGAAGTCCACCTCCTCCGACTGCAGCGCCAGCAGCCAGGCCAGGTACAACAGCCGCAGGTCCCCGGCGGCGAGCTCGGACCGGGCCTGCGTCATGACCGCGAGCTGGCCATCCAGCTCGTCCCAGTCGTCGTCTGACTCGTCCGGGTCGACGTACAAGTTGAGGATCAGGTGGCTGCCGGTCACGATAAGCGACGCGGTTTCCGTGTCGCAGTACGGCTCGGCGATTTCCGGATCCAGGACGTCGCGCGGCAGCCGGAACATGACCTGCCGCGTCCCCCAGTTCGCCAGGTACAGGAACGCGTCGAAGTAGCGCTCTACCATCTCCCGCGGGCTGCCTTTGAGGTCGCCCCACTCGTACTCGTTGGCGAACCTGGTGGCGGTAATCTCCGCCCGGGATGAGATTGACCGCAGCTCCGCGCGCTGTTCCGCCGTCAGCGGCCGGTCGAGCGCGAGGAACTCGTAATACTGGTATTCGCTCATGCCTGTCGCTTCCCGTCCTCAGCTACACGCCCTCGCCGCCGATCGTAGCCACGGCGAGCTTGTCACGACGACTGATCAGCTCCGCACGGGGACCCTACCCCCCGGGGTCGAACCGCACCGGCAGGTTCGGCGGCGACCGGAAGACCAGCCCGTGGACATGCACGTCCTCCGCGTCCGGGTCGAGCCGCAACCCCGGCAGCCGGTCGAGCACCGCATTGAGCAGGACGCGCATCTCCATCCGCGCCAGGTGCATCCCCAGGCATTTATGAATCCCGTTACCGAACGAGGTAGCCTGCCCGTTCTCGCGCACGACATCGAAGGAATCCGGGTCGGCGTAGCGCGCCGGATCCCGGTTGGCCGACCCGAGTGACACCGCCACGAAGCTCCCCGCCGGAATGGGCACCCCGCCCAGTTCCACGTCCTCGGTCGCCAGCCGCGCCACCGTCAGCACCGGCGTCTCCCACCGCAGCGCCTCCTCGATCGCCTGCGGCACCAGGCCCCGGTCGGCCCGGACCATATTCAGCTGGCCCGGGTCGGACAGCAAGCCGAACAGCAGGTTGCTCGACGACCGGTACGTCGTCTCCGCCCCGGCCGGCAGGAGCAGCAGCAGGAACGGGTAGATCTCGTCGTCGCTCAGCCGCCGCCCGTCCACCTCGGCTGCGATCAGCTGGCTTACCAGATCGTCGCGCGGATGCCGCCGCCGGTCGGCGATGACCTCGCCGAAGTACCCGCGCAGCTCCCGGCTGGCCGCCACCGCGCCGTCGTAGTTTCGCATGACCGCGATCAGCTGCGTCGACAGCCGCAGGAAGCGCGGCCAGTCGGCCTCGGGCAGGCCGAGGATCCGGGCGATGACCCGGACCGGGAACGGGAACGTCAGCTGCGGGATCAGGTCGGCGTGCCCGTCCCCGGCGAAGTCGTCGATCAGCTCCCGCACGGTGGCGCCGATGATCGCGTCGCTCCACTGGTCCAGCACCCGCGTGCGGAAGGCCCTGGCCACCAGGGCCCGGTGCCGCTGGTGCTCCGGCGGGTCCATCTCCAGGATGGAGTGCCCGATGACCGGGCCGACGGTCATCGCGGTGGCGGCCGAGGAGAACCGCTTGTGGTCGGTGAGCACCTGCTGCGCGAGCTCGTGGCTGGTCACCGTGAACAGCGAGGTGATCCGCGGCGCCTTCTCGTCGTGCCGGTACCGTCCGGCCCCGCCGCCGAGCTCGACGTGCAGCACCGGGGTCTCCGCCCGGATCCCGGCGAACATCGGATAGGGATCGCGTACGTCTCCGGCCAGTTCGATGAACTGCCGCATCGGATCGTAGCCAGCCTCGCCGGACGCCGTAACCAGCCCCTTCCCTGACATAGCCGCCATCTCAACCTACCGCCGCGGCCCGTCAAGGCCGGCAGCGTGACCCAGCCTCCCGACCCGGAACTCCCCGGGGTCCGCGTGCTCGTCACCGGCGGTACCAGCGGCCTGGGCTTCGCCATGAGCCAGGCCCTGGCCGAGGCTGGCGCCCGCGGTCCTGTCGCGGCTCAGCGTGTCCGGGCCGGCATTGCGCACCGCGATCGCGGACCGCCGCCACCCGGTCGGCTGACCGCCTCCGCAAGCAGTCATCTCCCATTCCGGGCCAGGACGGTGCAGGCTGGCAAGGTGGGCGACGAACGGGCCGAGATCTACCTGGGCCGGCTGGCCGAAGCCGAGCTGCGGCGGGTGGGTGATCAGCTGCGCCGCCTCGATGCCGCGGCCGCGGATCCCTGGGCCGATCCGGGCATGCCCCTGTTCGGGATCGCGGAGGACGCGTCGTGGAAGGTCGGACGGGCCGCGCGGATCCTCGTCGCGGCCGGCCTGCTCGACCAGGATTACGTCCACGATGCCGGGGCTGATCTCGGCGCGGCCATCCAGGTCCGGTCACGGCTCCTGCTGAACTGGTACCGACGGCAGGGCGTGCTGCACCGCACCATATTCGGGCCGCGTGTCCCGCCGCCGTCTCGCGGCGCCCGGCAGCCGATGCGGGTCACGCCGGCCGGCCGGGCGCTGCCCGGCACCAGCGACCGCGCGCCGTGGACGCTGCACCTCATGTCGCTGATGCGGACCGAGACCGAGGCCGTGATCACCGTCGCCATGCGGATGCACTGGCCGCCGGACGAGTCGAGTACCGCCGGAGCCGGAGCTGGAGCCGGCCCGCACCAGCTGCCGTACCACCAGCTCTGGGCAGTGGACGACCAGGGGACCCGCTACCGGGTCCGGTTCGAGGGCGGCCGGGGCGGGACGGCCACCTGGCTGGGCCACGCCCGGCTGGCACCCGTGCCGCCGCGCGCTGCCCGGTGGCTGGACCTGGTCGGCGACGGCACTCACCTGGTCCGGCTCCCGCTCGGCCCGCCCGCCCCGCCCGGCCGCCAGGCCGCGCCACCGACGACCGAGCCTACCGCGACCGGGCTCGGTGAACGCCTGCTGGTCCTGGAGGCCGAACACATCCTGACCACCGGGGACGCCACCGGCGGCGCCCGGGGGCAAGTCGGGGGACCCAGCCCGGGCGAGATCATCACGGTCCTCATGGCGGCGGGCGGGATCGCCGCCGGTAGCCCGGTGCCCGCTCAGCTCGCCGCGCTGTGCCAGCGGCTCGGCGCGACCGGGCACCACATCACGGTGCCGCCGGGGGAGGAACTCCCGGCCCCGTGGGCCAGCGTCATCGCGCACCGCGACGCGCCAGTGCCGACCGGCCTCCCCGAGGTGTTCGCGCCGCTCGCCTGCGTCCTTCCGGACGTCGACGGAGCCAGGTTCGCCCTGGCCGGGCTGAGCACGATCGCGGGGGAGACCCACCTGCACGT
>JAJKHX010000260.1 GCA_021154785.1 Nocardiopsis sp. | reverse complement strand
GGCTCCCGGGTCCGCAGCGTCCCGGAATACCTGCTGCGCCGGTTCGACCGCAAGACGCACCTGGTGACCGCCCTCATCTACGTCCTGGCCTCGGTCCTGATCGCGGGCGTGAACCTGTACGCGCTCGCGTTCGTGCTCGAGTCGCTGCTCGGTGTCCCGCTGGCCCTGGCCATCATCGCCTCGGCCCTGTTCGTGCTGTCCTACATCCTGCTCGGCGGGCTGTCCAGCGCCATCTACAACGAAGTGATGCAGTTCTTCGTCATCATGCTCGCCCTGATCCCGATAATCATCGTGGCGCTGAAGGAGACCGGCGGGATCCACGGCCTGTTCAGCAAGCTGGCCACGCAGGGAACCGCCTTCACCCATCCGTGGAACGGCACCGCGCTGGGCGGGCACAACCCGTTCGGCGACTTGATCGGCATCGTCTTCGGCCTGGGCTTCCTCCTGTCGTTCTCCTACTGGACTACGAACTTCGCCGAGGTCCAGCGGGGCATGTCGGCCAAGGACGAGTCCTCCGCACGGCTGACGCCGATCGTCGCGGCCTACCCGAAGGTGATCATCCCGCTGGGCACGGTCATCCCGGGCATGGCCGCGATCCTGCTGATCCCCGGCCTGGGTACCGCCGGCGGCCTGACGTACAACGACGCCATCCCGGCGCTGTACAACCAGTACCTGCCGCTCGGCGTGCTCGGGGTAGCGGTGACCGGCCTGCTGGCCGCGTTCATGGCCGGGATGGCCGCCAACGTCTCCTCGTTCAACGCCGTGTGGACCTACGACATCTGGCAGAACTACATCCGCCCCGGCCGCCCGGACCGGTACTACCTGCAGGTGGGGCGGATCACCACGGTCGTCGGCGTGTTCATCGGCATCGGGACCGCGTTCCTCGCGGCCGGCTACAGCAATATCGGGAACTATTTCCAGGCTCTCTTCTCGTTCTTCAACGTGCCGATCTTCGTGACGTTCATCTTGGGCATGTTCTGGCGCAAGGCCGGCCGCGGCTCGGGATTCTACGGGCTGATCGTCGGGACGGTGTTCTCGTTCGGCACCTGGCTGCTGTACAAGCAGGGCGTGATCCACTTCCGCAGCGATATCGCCGAGACCCAGTGGGGCGCGATCATCGGGTTCCTGGCCGGGGCGGCCGCCATGGGCATCGCGACCATCTGGGACACGCCAAAGCCTCTGTCCGCGCTGCGCGGCCTGGTCTGGGGATACGCGGTAAATGACGAGGAAGGATTGGCGGCAGCAGACGAGGGAAAGGCGCCCGCCCGCCTGCCCTGGTACAAGTCCCCGCTGCTGTGGGGCATCGGCGCGCTCGCCCTGTCCGTGCTGTTCTACATCTACATCGAAGTTGCCTAAGGGGTGGTGCAGGTGAGCTCTGCCAGCGGACACGAGGTGCCGGCCGGGGCTGAGGCTGCCGCCGCCCGGCGTCGCAAGCCGGATCTCACCCCGGAGGAGGCCAAGAACTGGCGGCTGGCCAAGCTCTTCGACCTGCGCTCGTTCATCGGGGCCCTGATGCTCATCTTCGGCATCCTGGTGATCATCCCGGGGTTCCTCGCGAGCCCGGCCACGATCGACAAGGCGGCCGGGATCAACCTGGCGCTGTGGGTCGGCGGGATCATGCTGGCGCTGGCCGCGTTCTTCCTGACCTGGGTGATACTGAGCCCGCCGCCGCCGGTGACCATGGCGGAAATGGAGGCCGCCCGCAAGGCCCGCGAGGAGTTCGGCACCCAGGGGCCGGCCGGCCACTGAACCTGCTTGCTACTATCAGCCGGTGCGGACGCCGGCCGGTTCGGCCTGAGCCGGCGGCGGTGCGGCCATCAGGTCCATGATCGTGGCGCTGATGGCGCGGTCGACCAGCGTCAGGACCTCGGCCCGGGTCCGCCCGGCCCGGTCGTTCCACTGGATGAGCGTGCACACGCGGGCCTGCCGGACCTCGGGTGAGGGTACCGGCGGCAGCCCGGCCGGGGTGGGCTGGCCGCGGGAGGCCCACAGCGCGTCATACACCGCGTCGACCGCCCGGCCGACATCCGAGGACGACCCGGCCCGGGCCAGGGCGCCGACCAGGCAGACCCCGTCGACGTGAGCCGGGCTGCCGCCCGCGTCGCCGGTGGCCAGCCACCGGTCACCGTTATCCGAGGTCACCAGCCACCAGCCGCCCTGCACCCAGCCGGCCTCCAGCTCGGCCCGCGCTCCCTCCAGCACCGCCAGCTGACCGTTCAGCTGGGCCAGGATCAGTTCCGCGCTCGGTGGTGACGTCAGCCACCGCCGGACCCGCCGCCAGGCCGGTTCGCTAGGCTCCGCCGTCACCTCACGCGACACGGGCAGCCCGGATCCGGGGCGCCGCACCATGTCCGTTTTCATGACTCCAGCATGGCACCGTTTCGGGTCCGTCACCACCCTGGGCGCGCTAGGGCCGGGTGGACCGGGGCCGGGCGGCCTCGGTCCAGGGACGGGCGCCGCGTTCGGCTACCGCGATCAGCCTTTCCAGTCGCGGCCGCGCTACCGCGGTAAGGAACTCCTCGCGGTGCGGGCCAGTGAGGCCCACCACTTCGCGCCACACCGAGCGGCCGGCGATGAAGCCCGAGGCGCCGCCCTCGCCGGCCGCGATCTCGATGATGCCGGTGAACTGGTCGAAGGGCACGCCCGCGGACAGCACGGCCCACGGCCGGGTGAGAATCCCGGCCAGCCGCCGGCAGCCCCGCGGCGAGCCGGGGTACTCCAGCTTGAGCAGGTCGATATCGAGGTCGTTCAGGGCCCGGGCCGCCTCGATGACGGCGTGCTCGCGCGCCCGGCCGGCCAGGTCCTCTCCCGGCAGCGGGTAGATGAGGTTCTCGATGACCACGGGGACGCCGGCGGCCCGGCAGTCGTCGATGATCTCCTGGACGACGGCGAGTCCCTCGGCGACCAGGTCGGGCTCGCCCGGCTGCGGGGCGGGGCGGTCGGCGCGCAGCTGGAGGAAGAACTTGAGGGCGTCGCCGCCCTGGTCGAGGACCCACTGCGCGTTCAGCCCGGGGTCGCGGTGGGTACGCGGCTCGCCCTGGTAGACGCGCCGCTCGGCGGGCTCGGCCGCGACCAGCAGCCCGCATTCCGGGGCCAGCGCGCCCGCCTCGGTGATAGCCGGGACGCCGTAGGTGGGATCGGACAGCAGGCCGGAGGCGCCCGGGGTCAGGACCCGCGCGACGTCGGCCTTGGCGGTACGCAGGTCGTCGTCGCTGGCGTCGTGCCCGGCGGCCGCGAACATCCGGCGCAGTGTGTTGCGCTGGTCCATGGCGATGATCGAGAACACGTGATCGGGGGCCGCGATGTCGTCGAGGGTTCCCGTTCGGTCCGTAGTGGTTTGGTTCATCTGTTTCCTTCCAGTGCGTGACAGGCGAGCAGGGCAGCCCCGGTGACGCCCGGCTGCACCACGGGTGAGAAGCTCAGCGCGTCGAGCACGGCCGCCTTGGCCGCGCGCACGCTGGCCATCTGCGTCCAGCCCCCGGCCGCCACGGCCCGCTGGTGCGGGCCGACGACCTTCTCGATGTCGGTGAGCAGGCGGCTGGCCTGGTCGGCGGTGTAGTGCACGGCCGCCGTCCAGATCGCGGCCGGGGTGGCGCCGTCCTGGATGCGCAGGACCACATCGTCGGAGCGGCGGCCGTCGCCGCTGACGTCCAGGCCGGGGGGCAAGTCCCTGACGTCGAGGCTGGCCTGGTCGAGGACGGCACGGGCGGCGGCGGTTTCCGCGCCGAGGGCGGTCAGGACGCGGCGGAGCAGCAGGCCGCCGCTGACGCCGGCCAGCAGGAGGCTGGTGTCCGGCCGGACGTGGCGTCCGGCCGACCAGCCGGCGTCGACGATGGCCTGGCGGTTCGTGGCGTCGAGGGGGCCAGGCACGGAGCGGGCCAGTACGTCCGCGGTGCCGCTGGAGTTGAACAGTTCGCCCGGGCCGGTGGCGCCGACGGCGAGGGCGGCGACCGGGTGGTCGTGCCCGGCTACCGTGAGCACGGCCCCGGCGGCGTTGGGGATGACGTCTTCGCTGGTTACGCGGCCGGCGGGGTGGCCGGCCAGGCGCTCGGCGGGCAGGATCCCGTCCGGCAGGCCGGCGGCGGCCAGCGCTTGGGGCCAGGGCTCGCCGGTGCCCTGGTCGATGAGGCCGGTGCGGGAGGCCAGGGACGGCTCGCGGACCTTGTCGCCGCCCAGGGCGAAGACGATCCATTCGGGGAGGCTCAGCCAGGTGGCGGACGGGCTCAGTTTCGTGGTGCCGCCCGCCTGCAGCCAGAGCAGCTTGGCCAGGCTGGCCTGGGCCGACCACGGCAGCCCGGTGGTGCGCGCGAAGGCGGCCTTGAATGCGGGTTCCCGCTGGGCCAGCTGCTCGAGCTCGCGGGCGCCGCGGTGGTCGAACCAGGCGATTACCGGGGCGACGGGGTGTCCGGCCGCGTCCAGCAGGACGCCGCTTTCGGCCAGGCCGGTGACGCCGATGGCGCGGACCCGGACGGGGCCGTGGTGCGATTCGGCGGAGCGGACGGCGGAGCCGATGAGGTCCACGGCCAGGCGGGTCAGGCGGCGGGGGTCGATCTGGGTCTGGCCGCTGGCGCGGGTCTGCCACGGGGTGGGCTGCTCGGCGTAATGGGCGCCGTTGTCATGGCCGCTGTCGTTGCGGGCATCGCCGCCTGCTACTGGCCGGATGACGGCCTTGGCTGAGGTAGTGCCGAGGTCGATGCCGATAACGACGTCGGTGCTGGTGGTCATGGGCCCGGTCACCATGGGGCCGGCCAGCGCGGGCGCAGTTCCCCGGAGCCGCGCTCGACGACCCGGGCCGGGACCTGGATGCGCTCGGCCGGGAGGGCGGGATCGGCCAGCCGGGCCAGCAGCCTGCTGGCGGCCACTCGCCCGACCTCGTGGCCGGGGTGGTCCACCACGGTGACCGCGGGACGCAGGGTGTCGGCCATGGGGAAGTCGCCGAACGCGACCAGGGCGATATCGGTGCGCCCGGCCGCGTGCAGGGCCGGGACCACGCCCAGCGACGCCCGGATGGTGGCGCTCAGGATGGCGGTCGGCGGCCGGTCCCGGCCGGCCAGGGCGGCCGTGATGCGGGCGGCCTCCTCGCTGGTGTCGCTGTCGCAGCGGATGAGCGCCTCGTCCGCCGCGATGCCGTGCGCTGCCAGGGCGTCACGGTACCCGCGCAGCCGGGCGGCGGAGGTGGCGATGGCGGGCGTGTCGCCCACGTAAGCGATGCGCTGGTGATCGTGGGCGATGAGGTGGGCCACCGCGTCGAACGCGGCGCGGTGGTCGTCGATCTCGACCAGGTCGGCGGCCAGGTCCGCGGCCGGCCGGTCGACGAGGACGACCGGCACCCGGGGATCGAGCCAGGCATGGCTGCCGCCGCCCGGGCTGAGCAGCAGCCCGGCGACCCGGCGCCGCAGCATGCGCTCGACCACGTCGCGTTCCCGGGCGGCGTCCCGCCGGGTGCTCGCGACCAGCACCGGCCGGCCGTGCGGGGACAGCTGCTGCTCGACGGCGTCGATCACCCCGGCGAAGAACGGGTCGGAGATCGACTCGACCACGAAGCCGATCGCGGTGTCCGTCCCCGCCCGCAGGGACCGGGCCATCGCGTCGGGTGAGAAACTCAGGTCGTTGATGGCGTCGCGGACGCGCTGCCGGGTGTCCGGCGCGACGCGCGGGTCGTCGTTGAGCACCCGCGACGCGGTGCGCAGGCTCACCCCGGCCGCGTTCGCGACGTCGAGCAGCCTCGGCATCCGGCCTCCTTGGTGTTGCCGCGCCTGATGTTGTTGTGCCATCGATGGCACTTCTAGTGTGCGGCATGTGTGCCATCGATGGCAAATGGCGCTGGAATGTTACGGAAGTGAACGGTGGTGCGGGGGGCGGGTTAGGACGAGGGCGGCGGTGGGGGCCAGGGGGAGGGAGGGGAACAGGAGGGCCTGGTAGGCGTGGTAGAGGTCGGGCTTGCCGGACCAGGTGCCGGCGGCGGGGGTCATGCCGGGGGTCAGCTCGTGCCACCAGCCGCCGCGCTGGCGGTCGATGAAGTAGCGGTCGATGCCGGCCCACCAGCGGGTGGCGGCCGCGGCGAAGCGGTCCTCGCCGGTGCGGCGGTGCAGGGCGTCGGCGGCGAGGACGGCCTCGCACGCCACCCAGTGCAGCCGGGAGGTGATCACCGGCTGGCCGGCCGGATCGACGGTGTAGAGGAGGCCGGGGTGGCCGTCGCGGGCTTCGGCGTCGGTGACGGCCCGGTCGAGCAGGGCGACGGACGCTTCGAGCAGCCAGGCGGGCGGGGC
>JAJKHX010000259.1 GCA_021154785.1 Nocardiopsis sp. | reverse complement strand
GACCAGCAGGCCGCCCTGCGCTGGGTACAGCGCAACATCCGCGGGTTCGGCGGCAACCCTGGCAACGTGACCGTGTTCGGCGAGTCGGCGGGCGGCCTGTCTATCCTGTCCCAGCTGGTCTCGCCCGGTGCGCGCGGGCTCTTCCAGAAGGCCATCGTGGAGAGCGGGAGCTACAACCCGGCCCAGCAGTCGCTGTCCGCCGCCGAAGCCGCCGGCGCCGCGTTTGCTGCCAAAGCCGGGTGCGCCAGCAACAGCGCCTCCTGCCTGCGCGGCGTGCCGGCGTCCACCATCCTGGCCAACGAGGACCCCGTCGGCTACACCCCTGACGTCGACGGCACCGTGCTCAAGCAGTCGATCAAGACCGCGCTGGCCAGCGGCCAGTTCAACCGGGTGCCGGTGGTGATCGGCACCAACCACGACGAGTGGCGGCTGTTCGTGGCCGGCTTCGAGCTTCTCGGCGCCAAGGTGACCGCGGCGAACTACCAGGACATGATCGCCTCCACACTTGGTGTGCCCGCGGCCGCCGCGGCCGCCATCGCCGCGCGCTACCCGCTCAGCCATTTCTCCAGCCCGGCGGTCGCTTTCGGCGCAGTCGGCACCGACGCGATCTTCGCCTGTCACTCGCTCTCCTTCGACGAGTCGCTCTCGCGGTACGTGCCCACGTACGCGTACGAGTTCAACGACGAGAAAGCGCCTGAACTCTTCCTGCCCCCGGTCAGCTTTCCTTACGGCGCGGCCCACGCGTCCGAGCTGCAGTACCTGTTCAGCCAGACCGCCGTCCCGCATCCCACCGACCTCACCGCCGCCCAGCAGCGTCTCGCGGAGGCCATGAAGCGGGACTGGACCACCATGGCCAAGACCGGGGTCCCCGCCGTCGGCTGGCCCCGCTTCAGCACCGCCAGCCAGCAGATGCTGTCCCTGGTCCCGCCCCGCCCCCAGACCGAGACGAATTTCTCCGCCCAGCACCAGTGCGATTTCTGGATCCCCGCCGAGGCCAACCGCTAAGCAAATCACCCAGCCAGGGCCGCCGACATTTCCGCAGAGACCCCCTGGCAGTGCCCTCGACGTTTCCGCGGAAACGCCTTGTGAATCCTTTCACATGACCTCCCCGCGGAGATCCCCCGATACAACGCGAGGTGTTACGCCGGGAACAGGAGCGCCAGGACCCGAGTCCCGTGATCCCGCGGCTGGCCTCGGCGGTCACGAGCGACCCCGAATCGTTTTCAGTGGTTGTGGCACCCTACCGAATAGGGAAGGTAGAGTGCCGCAACCACTGAATATTGACAAGTCCGATATGTGGCTTTTATGGATGATCGCGAAGTTCTAGTGCGACTGCACGGCATGGCCGTGCGCTCGGAAGGCTAGCTGGTGAGGGCGTCGCGGGCGGCCTTGATGGCGGCGCGCTGCCCGGAGTCCAGGTACTCCTCGATCCGGGTGATGTGACCGTCACGCACCTGCAGGTACATGGCAGCGTGCAGCGCCACGTCGGAGCCGTCAGGCAGCCGCCCGCGCAGGATGTGCTGCTGCAGCACCCCGTCCGGGGCCGGGACCCGCCGGACGATCTCATAGTGCAGGCCGGACACCACCCGGTGCAGGCCCCGCAGCGTCTTCAGGTTGTCCTCGACCGGCTGCTCGAGCAGGTCGTCGTTGTGCCAGATGACCGCGTCCGGCGCGTAGATCTCCTGCACGGTGCCGATGTCGCCGGCTTCCAGCGCGCTGAAGAAGCGGATGACGAGTTCCTCGCTTATAGCTGCCTCCTTATGTCAGGGCGCCTCGCCGGCGTCACCCTAATGGTGAAGGGCACCATGACGGCGCCACCCGGAAGGTGAAGGGCACCTCGACGGCGCCACCCGGAAGGTGAAGGGCACCATGACGGCGCCACCAGGAATGTCATAACGCCCCGATGGCCCCGCCCAGCACGCTGATCACCTTCTCGTATCCCCAGTCGCCGCCGACCGGCACCGGGAACAGGACCGGCAGGTCCACCCCGGCGGCGCGGTACTCGGCCACCCGCCCCGCGCACCGCGCCGCGTCGCCGTGCGCAACGAACCCGTCGGCCACCCCCTGCGGCACCCGCCCGATAGCACCCGACGGATCACCCGCCAGCAGCAGCTCGCGCACCGGCCCCAGATCGACCCCAGAACCGTCTAGCTCGCCAAATAGCCGCGGCACGGCCGGATGTAGCACGTAACGTAGCACCATGGCCCGTGCCGCCGAGGCCGCCAGAGCCGGATCGGAAGACAGCGCGCAGTGCACCACGCAGGCGATCTCGACCGACGCCGGATCCCGGCCGGCCGAAGCCGCGGCCGCGCGGACCACTCCAGCCGCCGCGCCCGCCTGGGCCGGCGTCATCAGGTTGAGGATCACGCCGTCGGCGATCCGGCCGGCCAGGGCGAGCATCCGCGGCCCGAGCGCGGCCAGGTAGACGGGCAGGCAAGACCGGGCCGGCGGGCTATCGAGCGGCACCATCCCAGTCCTGTAAACCTGGCCGTCGAAGCCTGGCGACCCGCCCAGCACGGCCCGCACGACACCCACGTACTCCTCGATCATCGGCAGCGGCGCGAACGGCGCGATCCCGAACCTGTCGTTCATGATCGTGTTCGCCACACCCAGCCCGAGCACGAACCGGCCGTCGGTCGCGTGATCGAGCTGCGCCGCGGTCTTGGCCGCCAGCACCGGCGGCCGCAGCGCCGCGTTCGCGATCGCCGTCCCCACCCGCACCCGTCGGGTCGCGGCCGCCACCGGATGGCACAGGGCCAGTGCGTCGCCGTGCCCCTCGGCCACAAACACCGCGCCGAACCCGGCCTCCTCCGCCAAGGCGGCCACCGCCCCCACTGCGGCCGGCGGCAGCCCGCTGTGCGATGCAATCGACAAGCCAACCTGCATGCCACGACACCTTTCGCCCGGAACGTATTCTTGCAGAAACGACTTCTGCAAAGCAGACTTCCGGCTGTCATAGCGCAAGCTTCAGCAAGGGGACGCTGATAACCATGATCGACGTTGCCGCCGTGGTCAGCCAGGTGCGGCGGGGCATGATCCCGGCCCACGTCTACGGCGACCCGGAGATCTTCGCGCTGGAACGCGACCGCCTGTTCGCCCGGTCCTGGGTGTACCTGGCGCACGAGTCCGAGATCCCCGATCCCGGCGACTACGTGGTCCGCCGGGTGCTGAACGACTCATTCATCGTGGTCAGGGACGAGGCAGGAACCGTAAGGGTCATGTTCAACATGTGCCTGCACCGCGGCATGCAGGTGTGCCGGGCCGAAATGGGCAACGCGAGCCACTTCCGCTGCCCCTACCACGCCTGGACCTACCGCAACGACGGCCGGCTGGTCGGCCTGCCCTTCCACGAGGACGCCTACGGCGGCGAGGACGGCTTCGCCCGCCAAGGCCAGCGACTGCTGCCCGCGCCAGCAACCGGAAACTACCGCGGGCTGATCTTCGCCAGCCTCGACCCAGCCGCCCCAAAACTCAGCGACTACCTCGGCGACTTCGCGTTCTACCTGGACTTCTACGTCAACCAGAGCCCGGCTGGCATCCAGCTCAGCGGCCCGCAGCGCTGGCGGGTCAAGGCCAACTGGAAGATCGGCGCGGAGAACTTCGCCGGCGACAGCTACCACACGCCGCACACCCACGCCAGCGTGGTCGAGATCGGGCTGTTCCGCGAGCCGAAGGCGAGCAAGCGCAAGGAAGGGGCCCTCTACCAGGCCGGCCCGGGCGCCGGCACCACCTACAAGCTGCCGCCCGGCGGCGACTTCGCCAGCCAGCTGCGCTACGTGGGCTACCCGGACGCGATGATCCCGGCCATGGCAAAGACCTGGTCAGACCAGCAACGAGCCCTCGTAGCGGAAAGCGGCTTCATGGTGTCCGCCGCCACCTTGTTCCCGAACCTGAGCCTGGTCCACAACTGGCCCCAGATCGACGAAAACGGCACCGTCCGGCCGTTCATCTCACTGCGCCAGTGGCAGCCAATCAGCGCAACAGAAACCGAGGTGCTGTCCTGGTTCGCGGTCGACGCCGCGGCCCCGGAGGAGTTCAAGAAAGCCTCCTACAAGGCCTACCTGATGTGCTTCGGCATCTCGGGCATGTTCGAGCAGGACGACGTGGAGAACTGGGTGTCGATCACCGACATGGCCACCGGGTCGATGGCGCGGCGGCTGAACCTCAACAGCCGGATGGGCCTGGCCCCGGACGGAAAGCCGCTCAAGCCGCCGATCGCGAACTTCGCCGGACCCGGCGTCGCCTACCAGGGCTTCGGCGAGTACGGCCAGCGGCACTGGCTGAGCCAGTGGAGCGACCACCTCGAACAAGAACCGGCCGCCCACCAAGCAACCGACCTGGGCGTAGCCCGATGACCACACACAAACCCCTCCCGTACGGCGATCCGGCCCACCAGGCCGCGCACCAGTTCCTGGTCGAGGAAGCGGCCCTGCTCGACGCCGCCGACTACCCGGGCTGGCTGGACCTCCTCACCGAGGACATCCGCTACCTGATGCCGGTCCGGGTGACGACCGCCCGCGGCGCGGGCTTCAGCACGCAGCCCGGCATGGGCCACTTCGACGAGGACATGTACGCGCTGCGCAAGCGCGTCCAGCGGCTGGCCACCGACCACGCCTGGACCGAGGACCCGCCGTCCCGGACCCGGCACTTCGTCACCAACGTCCGCACCTTCCGCCACGACGACGGGCTGAAGGTCGAGTCCGCCCTGCTGCTGTTCCGCAGCCGCGGCGACACCCGCGACGCCGACCTGCTCTCCGCGGGCCGCACCGACCTGCTCAGGGAGACAACTACAGGCCTCAAGCTGGCCCGCCGCGAGATCACCGCCGACGAGGCCGTGATCCGCACCCAGAACCTGGCGGTGTTCCTGTGAACGACGAGGAGATCAGGCTCGGCAACGAGGTCAGCGAGGTCGTCGTGGAGCCGGTAAGAACCCGCAACGGCGTCCGGCTGCGTATCTCGGTCCCCGCCTCGGGCCGCCAGATCCTGCTCTGCCCGCTCGAGCTCGAGGCCCTGACTTGGCAGGACCACGAGTTCTTCACCCGGCTCCTGGCCACCCCGCACGGCCCGGAAGAACCTTGACGGGCTGGCTGGACGGCAAGCGCGCCCTCGTCGCCGGCGCGGGCTCCGGCATCGGCCGGGCCGTCCTGAGTGCATTTCAGGCGGAAGGTGCCCAGGTCGCCGCCCTGGAAATCGACCAGATTAAGGCCGAACGGGTGGCCGCCGACCTACCCGGCACCGTCATCAGCCACGGTGATGCCACCGTCATGGCCGACGCCCGCGCGGCCGTGGACCGTGCCACCGAAGCCTTCGGCGGCCTGGACATCCTGGTCAACTGCGTCGGCATCTTCGACTTCTACCGCGGCCTGGCCGATATCAGTGAAGACCAGCTCGACGCCGCCTTCGACGAGATGTTCGCCGTCAACGTCAAGAGCCAGCTGGTCACCGTGCGCGCGGCGCTGCCCGAGCTGCGCCGGGCGGGCGGCTCGGTGGTGCTGACCGTCTCCACCTCCGGCTTCTATCCCGGCCGCGGCGGCATCCTCTACGTGGCGTCCAAGTTCGCCGTCCGCGGCTGCGTGATCGCCCTGGCTCACGAGCTGGCCCCCGGCGTGCGGGTCAACGGCGTCGCGCCCGGCGGCACGCTCGGCACCGAGCTCACCGGACCCCGCAGCATGGGCCTGGACCAGCAGGTCCTGGGCACGACGGCCGGCCGCGAGGAGGACCTGCGCCGTCGCACGCCGCTGCGGGTCGCGCTCAGCGGCGAGGACCACGCGGGCAGCTACGTGTTCCTGGCCTCGGACCGCGCCCGCGGGATCACCGGCACCGTCGTCCACTCCGACGGCGGCGTCGGCATCACATAGCCCCGGGCGTCAAGCAGCCCCGGGCATCAGGTAGCCCGGGCCAGCTGCGCCGCCAGCCACGACGCCCGCTCCCGCAGCGCAGCCTCGATCCGGCCGATGACCTCCCCGGTCATCCGCGATACCGGCCCGGACACGGCCAGCGCCGCGGCCGGGGCCAGCCGCGGTCCGTGCACCGCGACCGCGACCGAAGCGACGCCCTCCTCGCTCTCCTCGACGTTCACCGCGCACCCCCGCTCGCGGACCCGGCCCAGCTCGGCCAGCAACTGCGGGAGCGCGGTGATCGACCGCCCGGTCAGCGCGGTCAGCCCCGGGCCGGCCGGACCGCCGAACAGCGCCGTCACCTGGGCGCCGGGCAGCTCGGCGAGCAGCGCCTTGCCGGACGCGGTGCAGTTGGCGGCGAGGGTCGTGCCGGTCCGCGCGGCGACCCGCAGCGCCCGCGGGCTCTCCACCGCGTCCAGGTACCGCACGCTGCCGCCCTCGAGCACGGCCAGGTGCACGGTCTCGCCGAGCGCGGCGGCCAGCTGCTCCAGGGCCGGCCGGGCGTGCAGCCGGATGTCGAGCTCGCGCACCGCGGCCAGGCCGATCTCAGTCAGCACCGGGCCCGCCACGTAGGCCCGCGAATCCGCCTCCTGCCGGACGAACCCGTGGAAGGCCAGCATCGCCATCAGCCGGTGCGCGGTGGAGTGCGCGACCCCCAGGTACTCGCTGGCCTCGGACAGCCGGACCCGCGGCCGGTCGCGGAACAGCACCAGCAGCCGCAGCGCGTTGTCCACCGACGCGATCGGATACGCCGGCGCGCCGCTGCCCGACGAGGGCGAAGACCCGGGTTTCTGCACAGCAGAAACCATACTCGCCCTTCCCAAAAACTGAATCTGAGTTTAGATTTAGTTTTAACGAACCTGAGGAGGCTCCCTATGGAGTGGCAGAACCCGGAATTCACCATCGGCGGCGTCAACCACCTGGCGCTGGTCTGCTCGGACATGAAGGAGACCACGGACTTCTACACCGGGGTCCTGGGCATGCGCCTGGTCAAGACGATCGAGCTCTCCGGCAACCGGGGCCAGCACTTCTTCTTCGACATGGGCGGCGGCAACACGCTGGCCTTCTTCTGGTTCCCCGACGCCCCCGAAGCAGTGCCCGGCATCTCCGCGCCGGTGAACGCGCCCGGCCTGGGGGAGTGGACCAGCGCGGTCGGCTCGATGAACCACATCGCGTTCAACGTGCCCGAGGAGAAGTTCCTGGAGTACCGCGCCAAGCTGGTGAACAAGGGCGTGACGGTCAGCCCGATCCTGGACCACGACGACAGCGAGGCCGGCGTGGCGAAGGAACTGCACCCCGGCGTGTTCGTCCGCTCGTTCTACTTCCAGGGCCCGGACGGCATCGTGCTGGAGTTCGCCTGCTGGCGGCGCGCCATGGGCCAGCCCGGCGACGTGGCGCACGAGCCGAAGACCGCGGCCGACCGCACCGGCGTCCCCGTCTAGCAAGGTGCAGCCCCTCGAGAAGGCAGCGACCAAGGGGCAGCGGACCGACGAGGCCTTCCGTGCGGCCGCCCGGCTGGTGTTCGCCCGTGACGGCTACCTCAACGCCAAGATCAGCGACATCGCCGCGGCGGCCGGCCGGTCCGTGGCGTCGTTCTACAACTACTACGACACCAAGGCCGACCTGCTCATCGCGCTGGCTGAGGAGTTCCACGCCGAGGCCACCCAGCTGGCCGCGCTGCCGTACCGGGCCGGCCTGTCCGGTGAGGAGGCGCTGCGCGAGGCGGTGGCCGGCTTCTGGCGCACCTACGCCCGGCGCCGCGGCGAGCTGATCGGGATCTTCCAGGCGGCCATGATCGAGGGCCGCTTCCGGGACCGCTGGCTCGAGCTGCGCGGCGAGGCCATCACCCGGATCGCGGGCGCCGTCCGGGCGGCCCAGGCGGACGGCTACTGCCCGGGCGCCGATCCGGTCATGACCGCCTCGGCCCTGTCCGCCATGCTGGAGCACTTCTGCTACATCTGGCTCGGCCAGGGCGGCGAGAAGGACGTCCCCTTCGACGACGAGCGCGCCCTGGACGCCCTGTGCACCATCTGGGTCAAAGCCGTCTACTGGCGCGCCGAACCCCTCTAATCCGGGTTGTCCTGATCGTCGCGCCGGGTGCGCGGCCGGCCGGGGCGGCGCAGCTCACCCGCCTTGCCCGGCATGCGCCCGGCGTCGGTCAGCGCGTGGCGCAGCAGGAACTCGATCTGGGCATTGGTGCTGCGCAGTTCGTCGCTGGCCCACCGGGCCAGGGCGTCGTGCACCGCCGGGTCCAGCCGCAGCAGAATGCCCTTGCGCTCAGCCATAGTTACGGGGCCATTTACTGGTAGAGCGAGCCGGTGTTGACGACCTGCTGGGTGGCCTGCTCGCTGCACAGCACCACGAGCAGGTTGGACACCATCGCGGCCTTGCGCTCCTCGTCCAGCTCCACCACGTCCTCCTCCTGCAGCCGCCGCAGCGCCAGCTGCACCATGCCGACCGCGCCCTCGACGATCCGCGTCCGCGCGCCGACTACCGCGCTGGCCTGCTGCTGGCGCAGCATGGCCTGGGCGATCTCCGGGGCGTAGGACAGCCGGGTCAGCCGCGACTCGACGATCGTCACGCCGGCCGACCGAACCCGGGCCGCGATCTCCTCCGACAGCCGCTGGGTGATCTCCTCGGCGTTGCCGCGCAGCGAGATGACGCTGTCGTCCGGGCTGGTGTAGGAGTAGCCCGACGCGATGTGGCGGACGGCGGTCTCGGACTGGATGGCGACGAACCGCTCGAAGTCGTCGACCACGTAGAGCGCCTGCGCCGTGTCCTTGACCTGCCAGACCACCACGGCGGCGATCTCTATCGGGTTCCCGTCGAGGTCGTTGACCTTGGCGATCGCCGTCTCCAGGTTCCGGATCCGGGTGGAGACCTTGAGCCGCCGGGCGAACGGGTTGACCCAGTGCAGCCCGGGATCGCGCACCGTGCCCCGGTACCGGCCGAACAGCTGGACCACCCGCGCCTCGCCGGATATCACCGGCGTCAGCCCGCGCAGGGTGAAGTTGGCCGCGATGAACGCCACGATGCCCAGCGCGATTAGCGTCTGCGGGCCCGCGCCGTCCGGGCCCAGGGCCAGGCCCAGGCCGAGCAGCGCGCCGCCGGCCAGGATCAGCACCACGCCGGCCACCAGGACCCGCACGCCGGGTCTCGACCGCGCCTGGTGCTCTGACATCTGCGGGGAACTGCTCAGCTCCGCCGGGACCTCCGCGGCCATGGCCACCACCTCCAGTTGACGCCCTGATACTACTTGTCTATCATAATGATATCAGTTTCCAGGACCAAGGGAGGCGGTCATGGGACTGCCGGCAGTAGAGATCAAGCACCTCCGCAAAACGTACGGTCCGGCCAGATCGTCCGCAATGAGGCCCGGCTGGCCCGCCGGTCTCCTACCGTGAGCTCGGCGTCCTGCCGCTTCTTCCGCTGGGAGTGAGCATGGTCCGCGGCGCGTGAACTCTGGCCGGGGTTGCGGAGAAGAACGGGCGTGCTTTCACTTGACCATGACCTAAGGAAAGGGTCCCGCATGGAGAAGCCCGCCACGCTCGGCCGGGCCGGCCCGCTAGCTGACAGGGACCACCGGGCCGACGACGCGACGCTGATCGCGCGTTCCCGGGCCGAGCCGGAGGCGTTCGCGGCGATCTTCGACCGGCACGCGACCGGCATCCACCGCTACGCCGCCCGGCGCCTCGGGCCCGGCCCGGCCGAGGACGTGGTCGGCGAGACCTTCCTGGTGGCCTTCCGGCACCGGGACCGCTATGACCTGTCCCACCCGAACGCGGCCCCGTGGCTGTTCGGCATCGCCACCAACATGATCAGCCGGCACCGCCAGGCCGAGGTCCGGCTCTACCGGGCGCTCGCCCGGGCCGGCCTCGACCCCGCCGTCGAGTCACCCGCCGACGAGATCGTCGCCCGCGTCGCCGCGACCAGCCAGCGGCGCGTGATCGCGGCCGCCCTGGCCCGGCTGAAACCCGCCGACCGCGACACCTTGCTGCTGGTGGACTGGGCCGAACTGACCTACGACCAGGCCGCCCTGGCCCTGCGGGTGCCCGTGGGCACGGTCCGGTCCCGGCTGAACCGCGCCCGCCGGAAGATCCGCGAGGCGCTCGACGACATCAACTCCCGAGGAGCACAGCCATGACTGACCTGCCCGATCCCGGGGCCGTCCGGGAGCTCAAGGACCTGCGGGCCGAGGTGACCGGCCGCGCTCCGGAGGAACTGCAGCGGGCGCGCGGCCTGCTGCTCGCCGAAATTCAGGCCGAACGGGAGACCGGTGCCAGCTCGCGCTCCGCGTTCCCGTCCCGCGGTGCGTCCCGGCCTCGGCGCTGGCTTCGTCCCGTCATGCTCGGCGCGACGGCCGCCGCGGCGACCGCGGCCGTCACCGTCAGCCTGCTGCCGGGACCTGCGCCCCACCGGCCTCCGGGGGCCGGCTCCGTGCCCGCGTCCTCGCCACCCTCCACGCCAGCCATGCTCACCGCCGCCTACGTGCTGAACCAGGCGGCATCGGCGGCGGCTTCGTCGTCCCAGCCGGTCCCGCGTCCGGACCAGTTCATCTATGTCTCATCGGTGACCACGTACGTCAGCACCGAGATCGGGCGGTCGGGCGACAAGTCCTGGCTGTACCGGATTAGGAGGCAGATCTGGCAGTCGGTCAGCGGCCAGCGAGCCGGGCTGCTGCAGATCGTGGACCGCGGAAACGTCAAGCTGCCCTGGGGCCCGGTTCCGCCCGCGGCCAGCGACCTGCCGGCCGGCTGGACGTCGCTGCCCCCGGCCAGTTGCCCGGGGGCAGCCCCGGCCCGGGGCACCTACGCGTTCCTGGCCGCGCTCCCGGCCGATCCCGGGCGCCTGCGGACATGGATCTACCGGCCCCCGGGCGGCCAGCCGCGGGCCGCCGCCCAGGCCT
>JAJKHX010000258.1 GCA_021154785.1 Nocardiopsis sp. | reverse complement strand
GAGCGCATATCACATGGTCTGTCTCGTGGCGCGGAGCGGACATCATCCGGCCGGGATGGTACCGGCCGTCAAGTTCCTCCGTTTCGGATGAGGATCGGGCAGCACGGTCAGCGGATCATTTCTCACGAGGGTCCGGTGGCCCGACGGCTGACCGTGAGCGAGGCGGAAGGACTGACATGCGGTGTTCCACGAAGGGGCTTGGTCTTCCGGTGGTCGTCCTGATCGCCGGATGCCTGGCGGCGGGGTGCGGGAGCGCCGCTCAGAGCGCGATCAGCAATCTGCCTAGCAGGACCGCGACGATCAGCGCGACGCCGGGCCTGACCAGCACCGCGGCCCCCGGGGTGACCAGTACCGAGACCGCGACAGCGACCGCGACCGCGACGTCCACGGCGACCGCGACCGCGACCGTGACGGCCACTGCCACGCCGTCGACGCCGGTCACCACCCCGGCGGCGATCACCTCACCCACCGCGGCGACCGGTTCCGGCTCCGGAACCAGCCTCGTCTGGCTGTGGATCCTGCTGGGCGTCGCCGTCCTGGCCGGCCTGATCATGTGGATCGTCCGCTCGGCGCGCCACCGCTCGGCGGCCACGGCCGACGGGCGGTCCAGGCTCATCGACGCGTACGCGGAGGGCTCGGCCCTGCACGACGCGATGAGCGTCGCGGAAGCCCCGGGTGAGTTCGCCTCCGGTAACGCGGGCGCCCGGTGGGCTGACATTCAGCGGCGCGCCGATGATCTCACGCAGACGCTCTACTCGCTGCGCGAGACGGTCCCGGACGACCTCGGCCGCGCCAGGATCGAGGACACGCTCACTTCGCTGCAGGCCGTCCGCTCGGCCATGGACGCCGAACGGATTCCGGGCGGCGCCGACCCGCGGCAAGCCGAAGTCGTCCGCAACCGGTTGTATTCCTTCGAGATGTCCCTCCGGGCGCTCAGGGCAGGCGACCAGGAATATCACTGAGCTGGCCAGGAAAATGCCAGGGTCCGCCCCGCAGAGGGATCCGTGACCAGGAAGCAGCACGTTGCCGCGGGTTAGCTGGGCAGCTGATCGACTCTGCGCTCGGGAACATCCCGGTCATCGGGGCGGAACTGCGCTCCCAGGTGCATCCGCTCGAAGGAATACGGCGGCGCTGGTCATCGGCATCGCCGGGACCATCTACGGCAGGCTGGGGATCGGCTTCGCCGCGCAGAACGCGATGAACACCGTCTGGAACATCCCGTACGTCCGCTGGCCTCCCATCTGGACGCGGTACGCGCGCACCTTCGGGGCGATCGGCCTGCTCGGGCTGGCCTCGGTTTCCTCGACCGCGCTGACCGCGTTCGCCACCGCCGTGGCGCGCGGCGAGACCGCCCCGGTGCTCGCCGTCGTCGCTTCCTTCCTGGTGAACCTCGGGCTCTTCCTGCTGGGCTTCAAGGTCCTCACCGCGGAGCCGCTACGGGTCCGTGACGTCGCCGTCGGCGCGGTGACCGCCACGGTGTTCTGGGAGGCGCTGCAGCTGGCCGGCACCTGGTTCGTGACCCGGGGACTGCGGACCGCCAGCCCCACCTACGGCGTCTTCGCCGTGGTCATCACCCTGCTGTCCTGGCTGTACCTGGGCTCGCAGATGGTGCTGTGGGCCGCGGAGATCAACGTGGTGCTGCGCTACCGGCTGTGGCCCCGTTCGGTCACCCAGCCACCGCTGACCCGGGCCGACCGCCGGGTGTTCCGGCGGCTCGCTCAGATGGAGGTCCGCCGTCCGGAGGTAAAGATCATCGCGTCGTTCACCGAGGCCGCCGACGAGGATCCGCTCGACGAACCCGGCGACGGGGAATGAGCCCGGCTCAGGTACCGAATAGCTTGGGCTGGTCGTCACGGATCATTCCAGTTCTCGGCGGTCCAGTCCTTCATCCGCTCGCCGAGGCTCCGCTCACGCCGCCGGGAAAAGATCCAGAACCGCCTGCGGGCGTCCTTCTCCAGCCAGCGCAGATCGCGGCCGCTGGTCCGCCGGGCGAGGCCCTGGTAAAGGGAGTCCAGGCCCGGATCGGAGTTGGCCAGGTCACGTTCGATGCGGCGGAGAATCCGCAGCTGACGCCGGCGCAGGCTCACCACTGCATACTCCCTGTGCGGGACACACGACAGCCTCCTCCCGCGGGGGTGAGATAGGCGGCGCTCGACCAGGACCACCCGGCATGGATGAGGCCGGGGAATCATCGGTACCGGGCTGACCAGGGGAGGCGGCCGATGAACACCGATCTCGCCCGGTGGCGCGCCCCACCGCTTGCCCCAGCCGGATCACCCCTCGGGGGGGATGGCACCGGCCCGGCGGCCGGGCAGACTGGCGGCTGTGACGCACGATATGCCCTCGCCGGCGGCTCCCCCGCTCCCGGCGGGGACTGAGGCCAGTGAGCCGCCACGGGAGGTGGGCAAGTCCCGGAAGCTGCTCTACGCCACCCTGCCGGGCTGCTGGGGCGCGCTCATCGTCGGGTGCCTTTCCTTCACGCCGTCGTTGCTGCCCCGCGGCGGCATCATCCAGGGCGTCATCTGGGGCATCACCGCGGCCATCGGCTACGGGCTCGGAGTACTCGCCGCGTGGATCTGGCGGGCTTTCGCGGATCGGGATCCGCGCCAGCCGCGGCGCCGGTCCTGGCCGGTCTTCTTCATCAGCACGGCCGTCCTCGTCGTCGTGTCCTTCGGACTCGGGCAGTACTGGCAGTACGAGATCCGCAAGCTGATGGACGTGACCGACTACAACATCGCGTTCGTGGTGGCCTCCCCGTTCGTCGCGGCGCTGGTCTTCGGCCTGATCCTGCTGATCGGGCGCGGCCTGCGCGGCCTGTACCGCTGGGCGGCGCACCTGCTCAGCCGCTGGATCGGTCGGCGCGCGGCGCACGCGGTCGGCTGGATCCTGGTGGCCGGCCTGACCTACCTCGTGGTCACCGGCCTGCTGCTCCAGGGCCTGGTCAGCGCCTTGAACAGCGCATACTCGGTACGCGACACCAAGACCGCCGAGGGAGTCCACCAGCCCGCGACCAGCCTGCGGTCGGGCGGTCCCGGCTCGCTCATCCCGTGGGACACTCTGGGCTGGCAGGGCCGCAATTTCACCGGCCAGGGCCCGTCCGTGAACGACATCGAGAAGTTCACCGGCCAGCCGGCCATGGAGCCGATCCGCGTCTACGCCGGACTGGCGTCGGCTCACGACGCCGAGGCCCAGGCCGCGCTGGCGGTCCGGGACCTTCAGCGGGCAGGCGGTTTCGGGCGCAAGAACCTGCTGATCGTCACCACGACCGGCAGCGGCTGGGTCGACCCGGCGCTGGTGGATTCCTTCGAGTACCTCACCGGCGGCGACGCGGCGACCGTGGCGATCCAGTACTCCTACCTGCCGTCGTGGGTCTCCTACCTGGTCGACCAGTCCAAGGCCCGCGAGGCGGGGCGCGCGCTCTTCGACGCGGTCTACGGCGCCTGGTCGGAGCTGCCCCCTGGCCAGCGCCCCCGGCTGCTCGACGCCGGGGAAAGCCTCGGGTCGTTCGGCGGCGAGACCGCCTTCAGCGGCGAGCACAGCCTGGCCAACCTCACCGACGGCGCGCTGTTCGCCGGACCGCCCAACTTCAACTCGCTGTTCCGGGAGTTCACCGACCACCGCGACGCCGGCAGTCTGGAGGTGCAGCCGGTCTACCGGGACGGACGGATCGTCCGGTTCGCGAACGCCCCGGGCAAGAACGTGCCGCCGGCCGACCAGCCGTGGTCGGGCAGCCGGGTGCTGTACATGATGCACCCGTCCGACCCGATCGTCTGGTGGAGCCCGCACCTGATCTTCAGCCCGCCCGACTGGATCGGCGAGACCCATGGCTCGGACGTGCTCCAGGGCATGTTCTGGATGCCGTTCGTGACCTTCTGGCAGGTCACCGCCGACCTGCCGTTCGCCACCGGCGTCCCGGCCGGCCACGGCCACAAGTACACCAGCGAGTACGTCGACGGCTGGAACGCCGTCATGCGGCCGGCCGGAATCACCCCCGAGGAGCGGGCCAGCCTCAAGAAGATCGTCGCGGCCGGCGAATGATCACGGCCAGCGGCCGTGGCGAACCGTGAACCACGTCACGGCCAGCGCCGGCTCGGTAACGGACGCCCGCGCGCATGTCCGCCTGGCCAAGCCCGAGCTCGGCACGGGTGGCACCCGCGGTGCAGGCAGAGACCGGCCTTCACCGGCCGCCGACCGGCTGGGATCGCGTGGGCACATGCCATTCAAGGCTGCCGGCCGCGGTCAGCCGCTCATCCGCGCTCCGAACTGCTGGCCGCCAAGAAAGGCTGGACTTTCCGGCGCGACGGCACCGCCTGGCGCCGCGTGGTCCCGTCACCCGAACCCCAGCAGATCCTGGAGATCAAGCCCATCACCTGGCTGCTTGACCACGGAGCCATGATCATCTGCGCAGTCGGAGGAGGTTTCCCCTCGGTCTACCCCACCTCGGCCCCCGGCGAGCCGGTCACCGCCGAAGCCGTCATCGACAAGGACCTGGCCAGCGCGACGCTCGCCGAAGACGCGGGCGCGGACCTGTTCCTCATGGCCACCGACGTCGACGGCGTCTACCTGCACTGGGGCACCCCGGAGCAACGGCGGCTCGACCGTGTCACACCCGGTCAGCTCGCCAGCCACCGGTTCGCCGCTGGGTCGATGGGCCCCAAGGCTGAGGCCGCGGCGCGATTCGCCGCCAGGACCGGCCAGCGCGCGGCCATCGGCTCACTGGCCGACATCCCCGGGATCGTCGCCGGGAACGCCGGCACGAACGTGTTCGCCCCGGCCGTCCGGAGACCGCCGCGTCCGGCCGCGGCAGGCGCCCGCGTCACCATGGGTGCCCAGGCCCGCGAAGCCACTCGGCGTACGACATGGAGTTCTCCGTCCGGAGTTCCACGCCGTCTGGCAGGGGCCGGGTGAACACGAGCGCGGCGGTGGCCTGGAGCCCGGCCCGAAGCAGCTCGGCGGGGCCGGTCGCTTCCAGGCCCACAGACCACCAGTCCTGGTCGTGCACGCGGATCTCGGTCAGCTCCACCGCGCACCGCGGCGGGCCGGCCGGGTCGCCGGCCGGCGCCGTGATCCGGTCCGGGGTCACTGAGAACCGGCTGATTCGCCGCTGCTTGCGCACCCGCTTCCAGCCGTCACCATCACCGCCGATCCGGCCGGGCGGATGGAACGGAACGGACCACTTCTGCCAGTACTGCAGGCGGCCGCGGGCGCGGCCACGGAGATCGAGGATGCCCGGACTGCCGTGGAACGCCTTCATTTCCAGGGCGCGGCCCGCCCGAAGCTTCACGGACAATCGGTCCAGGTCCGGGTCGAGAATGTAGGCGTCCTCACGCGATTCAAGCTCCGACGGGAATCCGTCGAACCATTCAGCCACGGCCATGTCCAGCGGCCCGGATACTATCCAGCGGACCTCGAGGCTGAATGTTTCCTGGATGACCACCGGCACCTCCGTCGTCGCGGCCGTCATCGTCACGTCCGGGCGGTCGGGTCGGCAGCGGGCTGGGCAGTACCAGCCGCAGCCGGGCCAGCCACAGCCGGGCCAGCCGCACCGGCGGCCGTCCAATCGGCGCCGGTCTGGTCGCGGAACGCGGACACGGCCGCCTCGACCGTGGGGAAGAAATGGCCCGGGTCGATCGTGCGGGTAAGCCCGTAGCGCTCGATCTTGCGCCGTACCGGATCCTTGAGCTCGGCGAATATCAGGCTGATCCCCCGGGTGTTCAGCGTCTCGTCCAGTCCCTCCAGGACGTCGGACGCGGTGGTGTCCACGTCGGTCATCGGCTCCGCCGCGATCACGATCCAGGCCGGTGGCGGGCTGGCCTGGGCCAGCCGCATGACCTCGTCGCGGAACGTCTTGGCGTTGGCGAAGATCAGCGGCGCGTCGAACCGGTAGATCACCAGGCCCGGCAGGTGGCTGGCGGCGGGATAGGAGCGCCCGTCGTGGTACCCCTCGAGCCCGTCCACGCGTCCGAGCACCGCCTGGTACGGCCACCACGCCCGCCGGAAGACGTTGCCGATCGACAGCGCGACCGCGAGGGCGATGCCGGGGAGCACGCCGAGCAGGGCGACGCCGAGGAACGCCGCGATCGACAGCATGAACTCGGCTTTGCGCTGATGCCAGAGCCTGGCCGTACCCGGGATATCCGCCAGGGAGAGCGACGCCGTGATGACCACGGCGGCCAGGACCGGCTGGGGCAGGTTGCGGAACAGGCCAGGCACGAAGACGATCATGAGGATGATCAGGACCGCCCCGGTGACGCCGGTGAGCTGCGTCTTGGCCCCGGACCGTTCGGCCACCGCGGTCCGCGAGCCGCTGGTACTGACGGGGAAGCCCTGGAAGAAACCGGCGGCCAGGTTGGCCGCGCCGATTCCGATCATCTCCTGGTTACCGTGGATCTCCTGCCCGGTGCGGGCGGCGAAGGCCGACGCGGTCGAGATCGTGTCGGCCAGGGACACGACGGCGATCCCGAGCGCTCCGGCGAACAGCGGCCCGAGATCGGAAAGGCGGATGCCGGGCACGGTGAGCGGCGGGAACCCCTTGGGGAGCACCCCGACCAGGCTGACGCCGTGCTGGGCCAGGCCGAAGACATTGGTGGCGGCGATCGCGAGCACCACCGCAGCGAGCACCGCCGGGACCTTCGGCAGCCAGCGCTGCAGCACGAGGATCAGCGCGATTCCGGCGATGCCGACCACTGCCGACGCGGCCACCGCCTTCCCGTCGGCCAGGCCCTCGACGAAGCCGACGGCTTCGCTGATGAGGCCCTTGCTGTCAACCTTGAAGCCGAACAGCTTCGGCAGCTGCCCGATCAGGATGGTCAGGGCCAGGCCGTTCATGTAGCCGATCATCGTGGGCTTCGAGATGAGGTCGGCAATGAAGCCGAGCTTGGCCACGGCGGCCAGGATCATGATCGCCGCGACCATGATCGCGAGCATCGATGCCAGGGCGACGGCACGCTCGGGGTCGCCTCCGGCGGCGATGAGCGGCAGGACCGTAGCGGCGATCATGGGGCCCAGCGAGGAATCCGGGCCGAGAACGAGGAGCCGCGACGGGCCGCACAAGGCGTAACCGAGAAGGCACAAGATGGACGTGTACAGGCCCGTGATCGGCGGCAGGCCCGCCAGTTCCGCATAGGCCATGCCCTGCGGGACCAGCAAGGTGGTGAGCACCAGCCCGGCCACCATGTCCTTGACCAGCCAGTCACGGCGAAATGACGAGAGGCCGAGCCCGCGCCCCAGGGTGAATATCGGCACCGCGCCTCCTGCCGATCCGCTCGCGATCAGGCCGCCAGCCTGCCAGCCGACCCAGGTCCGCGTCATCGCCTCCACGGGGTGACGTGCCGGTGAATCACCCGCTGACGGTGACGACGCCCGCCGCCCGCACCAGCAGGCTGGAGCTCACTAGGCGCAGCCAAACTGGGAGGCCGCGGTGCGCGACAATGCCCGGGCGATGATCTTGCCGCTGGCGCTGGCTCAGTTCATCTGCAGCTACGCGGCCACCAACATGAACGTGGCCATCAGCGCGATCGCCGAGGATCTCAGCACCACGGTGGCCGGGGTGCAGACGGCGATCACGCTGTTCACCCTCACGATGGCGGCGCTGATGATCCCGGGCAGCAAGCTGACCGACATCTGGGGCCGCAAGCGGTGCTTCGTGCTGGGCCTGATCGTGTACGGAATCGGCGGGCTGCTCGCGCTGCTGTCGTTCGGGCTGCCGCAGCTGATCATCGGGTACTCGCTGCTGGAGGGCGTCGGCTCGGCGCTGCTGGTCCCGCCGATCTACATCCTGGTCACCGTGGCCTTCCCCGACGTCAAGTCGCGGGCCCGCTACTTCGGCGTGATCAGCGGCGCGGGCGGGCTGGGCGCGGCGGCCGGGCCGCTGATCGGCGGCGTGCTGACGAGCGCGGTCAGCTGGCGGGCGTCGTTCGGGCTGCAGGTGCTGGTGGTGGCGTGGATCATCGTGCTCGCCCGCAGGATCACCGACCCGGCCCGGGCCGGAGCCCGGCCGCGCTTCGACCTGACCGGGGCGGTGCTGTCGGCCGCCGGGCTGTTCTTCGTGGTGCTCGGCCTGCTGCAGTCCCGGACCTACGGCTTCGCGGTCTCCCGGGCCGACTTCACGATCGGGAACACGGTGGTGATCCCGAAGGGATCCATCTCCCCGGTGTGGGTGTTCGTGGCCATCGGCGCGCTGTTCCTG
>JAJKHX010000257.1 GCA_021154785.1 Nocardiopsis sp. | reverse complement strand
GCGCGACGCCCACTCCGGCGCGGGCGCCCGCCACGGCGGCCGCGCTCGCCCCGGCCGGCCGGACCGGGAGATCCGGGTCGTCGGGTACCTCGGGGTTGAGTCGCCGCCACCGTTCTTCCAAGTCCAGGACATCGCCTTCGCAGGCGCGGACATAGGCGCTGAGGATGGGCAGGCCGGGCAGCGAAGGACCGTTCTCGGCTTCTTTCAGGACGTCGCTCGGGTAATGCGCCCGGGCTGAAAGCTCGTCGTACCCGATCACAGCGGAGTCGCGCAGCGCACGCAGGTCGGCAAGGAACCGTGCCTGATCGTCGCCGGATCCGGCCGACCACGTTCCCCGGATTTGCAACTGGGCACCTTCCCGTTGGATACGCATGGGCTCAGGCACCCACCCGCGCCCGCACCTCGTCACCTGGGATTACCGGGCAGGGTACCGCGCCAGCCGCCACTGTGTCGCTGATACCGTGCATTTCCTATTAAGTGTCTCTCACCAGGCGCGCAAGCGTGCCGGAATCGCGCATCCGGACCCTTCTGGACCCGCTAATGTACCCCTCTGGCGCCTAGCCCAGGCCACGCTCGGGTGGTTGGTCGCCTCAGCGCCCCCACCGTTCCCGTCTACCCTATCCTGCCACTCAGGCACCAGCCCGGACGATGTTTCCCGGTTGATCCCGGTCGGCTGATACGCCCGGGCTCAGAACCGGATGGCCAGGCCGATCGTGAACACGATGCCGAACGCCAGCTGCAGCCGCCCGGTCTGGCCCAGCGCCTTGATCAGGGCGGGACCCGACGCGCCCGCCCGGACCGCCCGGACCGGCGGCCGCGCCAGCGGCAGCGCCAGCGCGGTGATCAGGGTGAGCGGACGGTAGAAGGCCAGCAGGGCCGCGACCCCGAACGGCACGAGCAGGGTCAGCACGTACGCCAGGCGGCTGCGCGCGTCGCCGAGCATGACCGCGAGCGTGCGCTTGCCCGCCACCGTGTCGGTGCGGATGTCACGCAGGTTGTTGACCATGAGCAGGGCGCAGGCCAGCAGCCCGGCCGGCACCGAGGCGGCCAGGCCGAGCCAGCTGAATTCCTTCATCTGCACGTACGCGGTGCCCGCCACGGCCACCACGCCAAAGCACAAGAACACGAAGATCTCGCCGAGCCCGTTATACCCGTACGGCTTCGGCCCTCCGGTGTAAAACCAGGCGGCCGCGATGCACGCCGCGCCCACGGCCAGCAGCCACCAGGACGTCACCGCGGCCAGCGCCAGCCCGGCCAACCCCGCCACGAAGAAGAAGGCCAGGGCCGCGGCAAGGACATGCCGAGGCGATGCGAGCCCGGCGGCGACCAGCCGGACCGGCCCGACCCGGCGCTCGTCCGAGCCGCGCACGCCATCGCTGTAGTCGTTGGCGTAGTTGACGCCGACCTGCAGCGCTAGCGCCACTACCAGCGCCAGCAGCGCCCGCCACCAGGAGAACCGGTCGTACCCGAGGGCAACGCCCGAGCCGATCAGTACCGGCACCACGGCCGCGGGCAGCGTCCTGGGCCGCGTCCCCGCCAGCCATTCCCGAGCTTCAGCCACGCACAGATCCTAGGTCAATCCGGTCCATCAGAAGCGCGACCTAAGACCCGAGCCTTGCGGGCGCAAAGGAAACGGACATCGCTCCTATGGAAATGTCAGTGCCGATCGATAATGTGTTCCCATGTCAAGGTATCGGCTGATTCCTTCGCCCGCCCAGGTGACGGTGCTGCGGGACCACTGCGCGCACGCACGGTACGTGTGGAACCTAGCCGTCGAGCAGCAGGCTCACTGGCGGCCAGGCCGCGAGGGAGCGCCGGGCTACCTGGAGCAGTGCCGACAGCTCACCGCCGCCCGCGCCGAGCATAACTGGCTGCGGTTGGGCTCCCAGATGGTGCAGCAGCAGGCGCTGCGGGATTTCGCCCGGGCGATGGCCGTGTTCTTCGACCCAGGCAACCCGGCCGGGCGGCCGTCGTGGCGTAAGGCCGGGCGGAATGAGGGATTCCGGATCGTCGCCCTTAAGCCAGGGCAGGTGCGGCGGCTCAGCCGCAACACCGGTGAGCTGTGGGTCCCCAAGGTCGGATGGGTGCGGTTCCGCTGGTCTCGCGCCGTGCCTGCGGACGTGAGATCGTTCCGGGTAACTCTCGACCGGGCCGGGCGCTGGCACGTCGCCTTCGCCGCCATCCCCTCACCGGTTCCCGCACCCGGCAATGGCCAGGCCGTGGGCATAGATCGGGGTGTGGCCGTCTCCGCGGCCCTGTCCACCGGCGACCGGCTGCGCGTTCCGGGCCTGACCTGGCGGGAACAGGCCAGGCTGCGGCGGCTGGAACGCAAGCTTTCCCGCACCAGGCGCGGCTCGGCCCGCTGCGGCCAGGTCCGGCTGGGTATCGCGCAACTCAAGGCCCGGGAGACGGACCGGCGCAAGGACTGGGTCGAGAAGAAAACCACGGACATCGCCCGGCGGTTCGACTTGATCAAAGTCGAGGACCTGCGGATCATGAACATGACCCGGTCCGCGAAAGGAAACCAAGATGAGCCGGGCCGTAACGTCCGGCAGAAGTCGGGGCTGAACCGGGGGATCTTGCGGTCGGGGTGGGGTCTGCTGGTGCGGCGGCTGGAGGAGAAGGCGCCGGGCCGGGTGGTGAAGGTCAATGCCGCGTTTACGAGCCAGCGGTGCTCGGCGTGCGGGCACGTGGACAGGAGATCGCGCAAGAGCCAAGCGCGGTTCGTGTGCACGGCCTGCGGATACGCCTGCCACGCTGACGTCAACGCGGCCATCAACATCGCGGCGGGGCACGCCGTGACTGCGCGGGGAGGCTTCCGGGGTGCCGGGCCGGTGAACCGCGAACCTCAGCTGCTTCCCCTGCTTCAGCGGGGAGTGACCAGCTGGAATCCCCCACCTTTTTAGGCAGGGGAGGATGTCAACCGCTGATCGCCGTGTGCAGCCGGACCACCGGAACGCTCGTGCCCACGTCGAGCTCACCCCGGGCACCGTCGGCGGCCCAGCCGGCCGATTCGAGAAAACCACGCAGCGCCGTGTCCGCCTCGAGCACCCAGGTGGAGATGGTGTGGAAGCCGTCCTCGGTGAGCGTGTCCGCCACCGCCTGCACGAGCCGGCTACCGTGCCCGTGGCCCACCCGTTCGGGTGATATGCGCAGCTCATAGACCTCGGCGTCGGTGCCGGGCCAGCGATCGGCGTCGGTAGCGGGGCCGACCGAGGCGAACCCGGCGACCTCCCGCTCGGGGGCCCCGGTGACGGCCGCCAGCACGCGGTGCCTGCTCGTCGGCGGGTTGGTGATCGCCTCCCGCCAGCGGTCCCGCCACGCGCCCTCGGCCTCGTCGCCGGTCAGCTGGGCCAGCAGTTCCTCCGGCACGATCCCGGCGAAGCTGCGGCGCCACGCGGCGACCTGGATGCGAGCCAGGGCGCCGGCGTCACCGGCGCGGGCCGGGCGCACGAAGCCCGCGGCGACCTCGGGCGGCGAAGCCGGGCTCACTGGCCGGGCTGGGCGAGGAGCGTGATGTCACGCGCCGCCCCGGTCGCGGCCGAGGTCGCCATGGCCGCGTAGACCTGCAGCGCCGCGCTGACCGGGCGCTGCCGGTCCGCGGGCCGGTACGAGCCGAGCGCGGCCAGCAGGCGATCTCGGCGAAGGGCCAGCTCGGCGTCCGGCACGTCGAGCCGCAGCTCGCGCCGCGGGATGTCGATCACCACGGTGTCGCCGTTCTCGGCCAGCGCGATCGGGCCGCCGCCGGCCGCCTCCGGCGCGACGTGGCAGATCGACAGGCCCGAGGTCCCGCCGGAGAACCTCCCGTCGGTGATCAGCGCGCAGGACCGGCCGAGCCCCTTCCCCTTCAGGAACGAAGTCGGGTACAGCATCTCCTGCATACCGGGGCCGCCGCGCGGGCCCTCGTAGCGGATGATCACCACGTCGCCCGCCGTAACCGCGCCGCCCAGGATCCCGGCGACCGCGTGCTCCTGGCTCTCGAACACCACGGCCGGGCCGGAGAACCGCCAGATCTCCTCGGGCACGCCGGCGGTCTTGACGATCGCGCCGTCCGGCACCAGGTTCCCGAACAGCACGGCCAGCCCGCCGTCGGCGGTGTAGGCGTGCTCGATGTCCCGGATGCAGCCGGCCGTCCGGTCGGTATCCAGCGTGTCCCAGCGGGCCGACTGCGCGTACGGCCTGGTGGTGCGGACGCCGCCGGGCGCTGCGTGGTACAGCTCGACCGCCTCAGCGGAAACAGAAGCCGATCCCAGGTCCCACGCGTCGAGGAACTCCCGCAGCGACGCGCTGTGCACGGTGCGCACGCCCCGGTTGAGCAGCCCGGCGCGGTCGAGCTCGCCGAGGATCGTGGGGATGCCGCCGGCCCGGTGCACGTCCTCGACGTGGTACGAGCTGCTCGGCGCGACCTTGCACAGGCACGGCACGCGGCGGGACAGTTCGTCGATCTCCTTCAGGCCGAAGTCCACGCCCGCCTCGTGGGCCGCGGCCAGCAGGTGCAGGATCGTGTTGGTCGATCCGCCCATGGCAACGTCGAGCGCCATCGCGTTCTCGAACGCGTCCCGGCTGGCGATCGACCGGGGCAGCACCGAGGCGTCCTCGCCGGCGTAGTACTGCCGGGTGATCTCGGCGATCAGCCGGCCGGCCCGCTCGAACAGGCCGCGCCGGTCCGCATGGGTGGCGAGCGTGGTCCCGTTGCCCGGCAGCGCCAGGCCGATCGCCTCGGCCAGGCAGTTCATCGAGTTCGCGGTGAACATGCCGGAGCAGGACCCGCAGGTCGGGCAGGCGGACTCTTCCATCTCGAGCAGCCGCTCGTCGGAGACCGACGGATCGGCCGAGGCGATCATCGGGTCGATCAGGTCCAGCTTGGCGCCGCCCGCCGCCCCCGCGACGGTGCTAGCCAAGGCGGGGCCGGCTTCCATCGGGCCGCCGGACACGAACACGGTCGGGATGTTCAGCCGCATGGTGGCGATCAGCATGCCCGGCGTGATCTTGTCGCAGTTCGAGATGCAGATCATGGCGTCGGCGCAGTGCGCGTTCACCATGTACTCCACCGAGTCGGCGATCAGCTCCCGGCTGGGCAGCGAGTACAGCATGCCGCCGTGGCCCATGGCAATGCCGTCGTCCACCGCGATCGTGTTGAACTCGCGCGGGATGGCCCCGGCGGCCCGGATCGCGTCCGCGACCACCTGGCCGACCTCGCGCAGGTGCACGTGCCCCGGCACGAACTCGGTGAAGCTGTTCGCCACCGCGATGATCGGCTTGCCGATGTCTTCCCTGGCTACCCCCGTCGCCCGCAGCAGGGCGCGGGCGCCCGCCATGTTCCGGCCGTGCGTGACCGTCCGGGACCGAAGCGACGGCATACCGATCTCCCCTCAGCGTGAGCTGACTCAGCAGCGCTGTCCTAGCTGCTGTGCTGGCCAAGATGCGCGCGGCCTAGCCGGAAGCCAGCCTACCGGGGCTCCGGGCCCGGTTCAGTTCACCGCGAAGCCGAGCTGAGGTGCGGGAATGCCTTGTTCGCGGCCTCGTAGATCTTGTCGATCTCGGAGTCGGTCAGCGGCCGGACGTCGGCCTGCCGGGCCCGGCGGCGCAGGTACTTGCGCAGCCGCGGCCCGCTGAACACGTCGACATCCCTGATCGTGGCCACGTCCCAGGGGATCCTCGGGCCGTAGACCGCCATCACCGGGCGGACCGAGACCGGCTTGCCGATCTCGCCGGAGAGCATCTCGGCAGCCCGCTGGGCTTCCCACTGCGCGTGCTGGAGCCGGTCCTTCTTGCTGAACGGCCCGTGCCACAGCTGGGTGCCCTTCTTCGTCCGCACGACCAGCTTCTTGTCCCAGTCCTCCGAGTCGATGGCGAAGACGCCCGTCGGCCCGACCACCAGGTGGTCGATCTGCTCTTCGCTCTCCGGGATGGGCCGGGCGTGCATGGCGCGGTAGCCCGCGCGCGCGAGCTTGCCCAGCTGCCTGCGGGTCCGCCGCTGGGCGGCGGTCATCTTGATGACGCCCGGGTAGCCGCGCCGCGACCGGTAGATGGTGTCGGCGATGATCACGACGACGGCCAGCGTGAGTCCCAGCTTCCAGGAGATCCAGAGCGAGAACCCCACCATGACCAGGGCCGCGACGATGAGCCGCCACCGCCAGACCCGCATCCTCGGGTTCGCGGCCAGGTGGCTCAGGTTGCCCCGGCGCTCGCCGATACCCGGCGGCCGCGGTTCTCCGGCCGGCTCCCCGACCGGGGTGACCACCAGCTTCCACTCCGCCTTGGGCGGGTCCGCCGTCCCGGCGGCCGCCTGCTCCGGGCCGGAGTCCGCACCAGGCGGGGACCAGTCCCACAGCGGCAGGTCCGCCGAATCCGCCGCGCCCTCCGTCTCGTCCAGCCCAGTCTCGTCCAGCCCAGCCTCCGCCAGCCCAGCCTCCGCCAGCCCAGTGTCGGCCAGTCCAGTGTCGTCCAGCTCAGCCTCCGCCAGCCCAGTGCCGTCCAGCTCAGCCTCGGGCAGCTCGTTCTCAGCCAGCTCGTATTCAGCCAGCTCGTATTCAGGCCGCCCAGCCTCGGCCGACCCGTTCTCCGCCGTCCTGGCTCCGGTCAGCTCCGCCGTTCCTGGCATGCCGGTAGCGCCCGTCCCGGGCCACGCCGCGGGACCGGATGCGTCGGCCGGCACCCCCTCAGCGGCCTCGTCCTGCGATCGTGCCCCGTCGTGTGTCGCCCCGCTGCGATTACGGTCCGTCATCACTGAACGTGATGACTTATTTCTCAGCTTCGGCCACGCCATCCGGTATCACCCACCACCTCAGCGTAACTGCCTTAGGACTCGGCGCATAGCACGTCACTACGACGATTGTGCCCTGCCCGGCTGGTTTTATAGCTGGACATCCGGTTCGATAACCGGATGTCCCGGACATTGACCCGCATCGGCTCTGGCGCTAAATGGCCAGGTCGCCGCTCTACTAATGACGAACGCGCCCGAGTTGACACCAATCCCGCCCCCGCCGTGCCTCAGCGGCCGACGTCAGCGCGGGACCGGATCGCCCCGATAGCCCGGCCCCGGCCGCGCTCACAGTGCGTTGTCGTGAGCCTGGTGACGCAGCGGTACTCGAGCTCTTGCACCGGTCGCGGCCGCAGATAAGCGCGAGCAACCATAGCCGTCGGTAAACAGCGAACAAGGAATACCGGCGGGATCGCCGCGGCAGTCCGTACCATAGCGGGTCCCTTCCCTGACGTCATCATCGGACCCCGGCCGCCGGCCCGGCCCGGGCGCCGGATTGTCCCGCGGATATGTTGCCTGATAGCGAGCTAAACGTCTGGGTCGGTGTGGTTTACGATCTCCAGCATGGCCCAGATTCACGACCTCACCATGATCGAGCTGGCGGCGGCGATCCGCTCGGGCGAGCTTTCGCCGGTCGCCGTCACCGACCACTACCTGCAGCGGACGCAGGAGCTCAACGATCAGGTCGGCGCGTTCTACACGGTGACCGCCGAACTGGCGGCCGAGCAGGCCGCCGAGGCCGAGAAGGCGGTGGCCGCGGCCCCGGACAAGGCGGTGCTGCCGCCGCTGACCGGCGTGCCCATCCCGATCAAGGACCTGAACATGGTGGCTGGGGTCAGGCAGACCTTCGGCTCGGTCGCGTTCGAGAACAGCGTGCCCGACACCGACGACAACGTGGTCGTCCTGCTCAGGCGGGCCGGCGCGGTCATGACCGGCAAGACCGCCACGCCCGAGTTCGGGCTGCCCTGCTACACCGAGACCAAGATCGGGCCGCCGGCCCGCACGCCGTGGGACCTGTCCAGGTCGGCGGGCGGGTCGAGCGGCGGCGCGGCCGCCGCGGTAGCGGCTGGCCTGGCCCCGGCCGCCCAGGGCAGCGACGGCGGCGGCTCCATCCGCATCCCGTCCAGCGTGTGCGGCCTGTTCGGGATCAAGCCGTCCCGTGGCCGGGTCTCCGAGGGCCCGCTCGTGCCCGACCTGGCCGGCCTGGGCGTCAACGGCCCGCTGGCGCGCACCGTGGCCGACGCCGCGCTGCTGCTCGACGTGATGGCGGAGAACTTTCCCGGCGACATGTACACCCAGCCGCCGCTGCCCGCGGGCGAGACGTTCCTCGGCTACGCCAGCCGGGAGCCGGGTCGGCTGCGGATCGGCCGGACCCTGCAGGCCGCGGTCGAGGGCGCCGAGGTCCATCCGGACTGCGTCGCGGCCTACGAGGACGCCAGTGCCCTGCTGGCCAGCCTCGGGCACGAGGTCGAGGACATCGGCATGCCGTTCGGCCCGGACGTGGTCCCGTTCTTCGAGACGCTGTGGTACGCCTATGCCACGCTGGCCCCGCTCGCCCCGGAGCAGGAGGAACTGCTCCTGCCGCTGACCCGCTACCTGCGCGGCCGCGGCCTGGAGGTCCGCGCCCCGGAGCTCTTCTTCGCCCAGGGCTACCTGCAGGCGGTGACCCGGGCGGCGCTCGGCACGCTGAACGCCTACGACGCGGTCCTGACCCCCACGCTGGCCCTGCCGCCGCGGCCCGTCGGCTGGTTCGACGAGGTGGAGCCGGCGCAGAACTTCGAGCGCCAGAAGCTGTTCACCCCGTTCACCGCGCTCTACAACGTGTCCGGCCAGCCGGCCGTGAACGTCCCGCTGCACTGGAGCGCCGACGGCCTGCCGATCGGCGTCATGCTGGCCGGCCGGATGGGTGACGAGGGCACCCTGATCTCCCTGTCCGCCCAGCTTGAGCAGGCCCGCCCGTGGAAGGACCGGCACCCCCCGATCTGGTAAGCGGCCGCCCGCCTCAGTCCGCCGCCGCCTTGGCGGTAGCTAGGTGCGCCCAGTCGTGCAGGAAGACCTGCTGGAAGTACTGGGCCGCGTCCTGGTGGTAGATGATGACGCCCGCATCCCGGTTCCACAGCGTCCCGTCGGCCGACCAGTTCTGGCTGCTGACCAGGACCGCCGAGCCGTCCACGACGATGCCCTTGTTGTGCACGTTCTTCTGGATCCTGACGTTGTTCACCACGTCCAGCCCCATGGCCTGGAGCTGCTCGAGGTAACCGGCCGTCTCGAATTCGCTCATGATGATCTTGACCTCGACCCCATGCTGCTGCCGGTCGATGACCGCGTTGATCAGGTCGATGAATGGCTGGGCGGTCGTGACGCCCGCCTTCGGCGGCTCGATGTACTGAAACTGCATATAAAGCGTCTGGGTCGCGCTGGCGATGAGAGCCTTGACCGCCCCCGCGTACACGCCCGGATCAGGCGTCAGCAGCGGGGCGACCTTGATGACCCCGCTGACCGTGGCCGGAGGGTAGAACTGAGCGAAGGCCGGGGTCCCGGAGCTGCCCAGGGAGGGCGGCGTCAGCGGCGTGCCCGCCGCCTCGGGCGGCGTGTTGCGGCCGGACGCCACCTGCTGGTCGTTGTGGATGTAATCCTCGAACACCCCGGCGAGCTGGGGCTGCTCCACCACCACGTGCCAGTCCCGGTCGCGCCGCCGCGCCTGCTGCGCGTCGGCCGGGACGTTGACCGGGTCGATGTCGGGCTGGTTGGAGTTGTTCCAGTTCCCGCTGGAAAGCCAGAACGCCGAGCGGTCCCGCACCGCGACCTTGATGTGATAGGCGCTCGGGTAGATCCAGGCGGTTGCGTCCGGGTCGGTACGGGTCAGGGCCCACGCCTGCGTGAAGTCCTGGCCCAGCGCCTGCCGCAGGTCGCTGACGGTGTCGGCGTCGGTCTGGTCCGCGGTCGGGTTCTTTCCCGGGTGGTCGAGCACCAGGTTCAGCTGCTTGCCCGGCAGATTGTCCGTGACCGCCTGCAGGACGTGCGCCGAGGTGAAGTCGTACAGGCCGACCGTGAGCGTCCGGGCCGTGCCGGCCAGGAAGGCCCTCAGCACCGGCCAGCCGGCGTCAGGGCTGGCGCTGAGCGTGATAGTGGCCTGCGCCTCGACCGGGTCGAGAGTCACGCCGGCCGGCCCGCTGTAGCTGAGCTCGGGCTTGGCCACCGTCGCCAGCTGGGCGTGCGCCGACGCGGCCGCCGCCGGATGGATGCCTTCTGGCGTCTGCTCGTCCGGGAAGTGCGGCACCGACCCCAGGTTCGGCGCCAGCCGCAGCTCGGCCGCGTACTTCTGCGGGTCTTCCAGTTCCAGGGCCTTGGCCGGGGAGGCCTGCCGGACGTCCACCGGCACCCCGCCCACCTCGGCGGGCAGCATCTCGCCCTCCGACGGGTGCGCCACCTTGTGCCGGACCGTCACCACGACGGACGGCGTGCTGGTCAGCCAGTCGTTCCTGACCTTGTAGCCAGGTCGGACGGACAGCACCCCCGGCTTGTCGAGAGCAGCCATGTTCTGGTCGATGACGGCGCTGACGTCAGACAGGTCCTCAGCCATTCCCCACCCCTTTGCTGTCGGGACTCCCAGGTCCCTCTCTATCCGGTGGCAGAAGTCTCGTCCCTGATTCGGCCGCCGGCACGGAAATATCAGGTTCCGGGAGCTCACCCGCGCCGGGCGGCGATGGCCCGCGGCGGCATAGGGTTGAGGTATGGCTTCGGGAGTCAGCGCGATCTTGCTCGACGCCGGCGGCGTCATGGTCTTTCCCCGGCCCGATCACGTGCGGCCCGGGCTGCACGCGATCGGCCTGGATCCCGACCTGGCCACCCTGGAGCGGGCTCACTACCAGGCCATGGCGGCCCAGGACGCCGAGGCCGAGCCGCCGGTTCCCGGGACCTGGTGGCGTAACTACATGCTGGCCTACGTCGCGGCCTGCGGCGCGTCAGCCGTCCAGGCCGAGCGGCTCGCGACCCAGATGGCCCTGCGTCCCCGGTCAGGCAGCTGGGCCTACGCCGGGATCGGGGTCAAGGACGGCCTGCGGGCCCTGGCCGCCCTCGGCCTGCCGATGGGCGTCGTGTCCAACTCCGACGGCAGCGTGGAAGGCGACCTGCGCCGCGAGGGCATCTGCTACGCGGTCAGCCCGGCCGGGCCGGCCCAGACCGGGACCGAGTCCGCCGCGGGCGTCCCGATGGGCGTCATCGTCGACTCCGCCGTGGTCGGAGTGGCCAAGCCGGACCCGCGGATTTTCAGCTTCGCCCTGGATGCCCTGGGCGTGCCCGCGGACGGCACCGTCCTGCACGTCGGGGACAGCCTGCGCTACGACGTGGCCGGGGCGCTCGCGGCCGGCCTGCAGCCGGTGCACATGGACCCGCACGGGTTCTGCCCGCAGCCGGACGGCCACCGGCACGTCCGCAGCCTGGCCGGCCTCGCCGAACTGGTCAGCTCACGGTAATCAAGGCCGGGCTAACCCCCCGCTCTGCTAGCCCCGGGGGCGGCGACCCCCCCGAACCCCCCCGCCAAAGCAGTAAACTACGGCGTCATGCGCTGGTCCCACATGCACATCCCCACGCTGCGCGACGACCCGGCCGACGCCGGCGCGCCCAGCCACCGCCTGCTGCTCCGCGCGGGCTATATCCGCCAGCTGATGGCCGGGCACTACTCCCTGCTGCCGCTCGGCCAGCGAGTTCGGCTCAAGGTGATCGGGATCATCCGCGAGGAGATGGACCGGATCGGCGCGCAGGAATTCCTGATGCCGGTCATGCACCCGGCTGAGCTGTGGCAGAAGAGCGGCCGCTGGGAGCTGATGGGCGACGAGCTGTTCCGGCTCAAGGACCGCAAGGGCGCGGACTTCGTCCTCGGCATGACGCACGAGGAGATCATCTCCACGCTGGCCACGGAGATGGAGTCCTACCGTGAGCTGCCGCAGCTGTGGTACCAGTTCCAGACCAAGATGCGCGACGAGCCACGGCCCAAGGCCGGCCTGATGCGCACCCGCGAGTTCACCATGAAGGACTCCTACAGCTTCGACCTGGACGCGGCCGGCCTGGACGAGTCCTTCACCAAGCACCGCGACGCCTACGTGCGGATCTTCGAGCGGCTGTCGATCCCCGCCGTACCGGTCGCGGCGTCCAGCGGCGCGATGGGCGGCTCGGCCTCCACCGAGTTCGTCTGCCCCTCGCCGTCCGGCGAGGACCTCATCGTCCGCTGCCCCGAGTGCGGTTACGCCGCGAACATCGAGAAGGCCGCGTCCCAGCTGGCCGCCGTAGATGATGCCGAACGGGCGGGGGAGCTTCCCGCCGCCCCCGAGCCCTTCGCCACCCCCGGCGTCCGCACCATCGAGGATCTCGTCTCGCAGTACCAGGCTCCGGCCGACCGGCAGGTCAAGACCCTGGTCTACTTCCTGGATGACGTGCTCACCCTGGTCCTGATGCGCGGCGACCACGCGCTGAACGAGCAGAAGCTCGCCGACGCCACCGGCGCGGTCGCGATCCGCCCGGCCCAGCCGGAGGAGATCCAGGCCGCGCTCGGTGCCCTGCCCGGCAGCCTGGGCGCGGTCGGCTCGGCGTCGCAGGACCACCCGGTCATCGCGGACGAGGGGCTGCGCGGCCGGCGCGGGATGTTCACCGGCGCCAACATCGACGACACCCACCTGCGCGGCGTGGACGTCGAGCGCGACATCAGCGTGGCCCGGTGGGCCGACCTGCGCGAGGTCGCGGCCGGCGACGCGTGCGTCAACTGCGGGCACGGCCTGGAGATCGAGCGCGGCATCGAGGTCGGGCACATCTTCAAGCTCGGTTACAAGTACTCCGACGCCATGGACATCCGGGTGTCCGGTCCGGACGGCAAGCCGGCCAAGCCGATCATGGGCTGCTACGGCATCGGCGTCGAGCGCGCCATGGCCACCGCCGTCGAGGTCCACCACGACGAAAAGGGCATCATCTGGCCGGTCGCGATCGCCCCGTTCGAGGTCGTGGTGGTGGTCGCCCAGTCCGAGAACGCCGAAGTGGCGGCCGAGGGCGAGCGGGTGTACCAGTCCCTGCTGGACGCGGGCGTCGAGGTCATCGTGGACGACCGCGCGGTCCGGGCCGGCGTCAAGTTCAGCGACGCCGAGCTGACCGGCATCCCGTTCCGGGTTACCGTGGGCAAGCGGGGCCTGGCTTCGGGGACCGCCGAGCTCACCGACCGCGCCGCCGGCACCACCGTCGCGATCCCGCTGGGCGCCGAGCTGGCCAAGCACGTCCGGGAGGCCGTGGCGGGAGCGTGACATGACGCAGACGGTGAAGTGGCTGCCGAGGCCGGAAAAACACGACTACCAGGCGGCCGAGGACTATCTGTCGCTGCTCATGCCGCCCCGGCAGGCCGCCGCCTACCGCAAGAAGCTGGCCGCCGCGCGGGACGACATCAGCCACCGCAAGGCCAAGGACATCCTGCGCGCGAGCCGGCTCGACCTGCTCGGGGAGGACAACAAGCACGTCGCCGCCGACCTGCGCAAGGCGGCGTCGGGGACGGCGCTCTCGCCGATCCTGCTGGTGCGCGGCACCGTGACGCACCCGCTCATCGTCGCCGACGGCTACCACCGCGTCTGCGCCAGCTACTGGATCGACGAGAACACCGACATCCCCTGCATCCTGGTCAACGCCTGAGCTTCCCCGCCTAAGCGCTCTCGGCCTGCGCGTCCCTGGCCCGGCAGCGCAGCGCCCGCAGCACGTCGTCGCGGCCCTCGGTGAGCACCCGGCGCAGCCCGTCCGGCGGGTTCGCGGCGGCGATGTAGTCGTCCGTGGCCCGCACCGTCTCGTCCGAGATCGCGGCCGCGGAGTAGACCCCGCCCGCGAAGTCCTGCGCCATCGCTGAGGACCAGTCCCGCCACACGTCCCCGACCACGGCGAAGTACTGCTCCCGGTACGGCTCGGTCAGCGCCGCCTGGTCCAGGTCGACGAACCCGGACAAGATGGCACGGAACGTGGCCAGCGTCGGCTCGCCCGAGACCATCGTGTCCCAGGCCGCCTGCTTGGCCTCGGCGGTGGGGATGGCCGCGCGGCACGCCTCGGCGTTCCGCTGGCCCGCATCGGTGGCGTCCCGGTCCAGCTCCTTCTCGATCCGTTCCGCCCCGAAGCCGTCGGCGCCCCGGCTGACCAGCCGGGCCAGCAGGGCCCAGCGCAGGTCGGTGTCGACGGCGAGGCCGTCGAGCGTCGCCGAGCCGTCGAGCAGCCCGGCCAGCAGGGCCAGGTCCCCGTCGCTGGTGGCCACCCCGGCGAAGGCCCGGACGTAGGCGAGCTGGACGTCCGAGCCGGCCTCGGCCCCGTCCAGCAGGCCGCGCAGCGTGCCGGCGATCAGGCCCAGCCCGGTCTCCCGCCAGCCGGGGTCGGCCAGCCGGCGGACCGCCAGGCTGGCCTGCCGCAGCAGGGTCTGGACCACGCTGATGTCGGCCACCGAGGAGATGCCCGCCAGGACCAGGCGCACGTAGTCGCGCGCCGCCATCTCGCCGTCCCGGCACATGTCCCAGGCGGCGGACCAGCACAGCGCCGCGGGCAGCGAGTCGCTGATGTCCCCGATCGAGTCCACCAGCGTGCGCAGCGAGTGCTCGTCGAGCCGGATCTTGGCGTAGGTGAGGTCCTCGTCGTTCACCAGCACCAGGTCGGGGCGCTGCTGCCCGGCCAGTTCCGCGATCACGGTGCGCGCCCCGGTCACGTCGGTCTCGATCCGGTGCCGCCGGACGATGCCGTCCGCGGTCCGGTCGTACAGGCCGATCGCGACGCGGTGGGAGCGGAGCGTCGGGTGCGAGGCCGCGGCCTCCTGCTCCACCGCGAACTCGGTGAACCGCCCGTCCGCGTCCACCGTGTAGGACGGCCGCAGCGTGTTCACCCCGGCCTGCTGCAGCCATTCCGCCGACCAGGTGGCCAGGTCACGGCCCGAGGTCTCTTCCAGTGCGGCCAGCAGGTCGGCCAGCGTCGCGTTGCCCCACGCGTGCGCGGCGAAGTACTTCCGCACGCCGTCCAGGAAGTTCTCCCGCCCGACGTAGGCCACCAGCTGCTTGAGCACCGCCGCGCCCTTAGCGTAGGTGATCCCGTCGAAGTTCAGCTCGACCGCGGCGATGTCACCGATGTCGGCCGCGATCGGGTGGGTGGAGGGCAGCTGGTCCTGCCGGTAGGCCCAGGCCTTGTACAGCTGCGCGAACGTGGTCCAGGCTGACGTCCACCGGGTGCCCTCGGCCTGCGCCAGGGTGCCGGCCCAGGTGGCGAACGACTCGTTCAGCCACAGGTCGTCCCACCAGCGCATCGTGACCAGGTCGCCGAACCACATGTGCGCCATCTCGTGCAGGATCGTCTCGGCCCGCGCCTCGTGGGCGAAGTCCGTGACCCGCGACCGGAAGATGTAGCTCTCCAGGAACGTGACGCAGCCCGCGTTCTCCATCGCGCCCTCTTTGAACTCCGGCACGAAGAGCTGGTCGTACTTGCCGAACGGGTACTTGATGCCGAACGAGCCGTGAAAGAAGTCGAACCCCTGCCGTGTCACCTCGAAGAGCTCGTCAGGGTCGAGGTACTCCGCCAGCGACTGGCGGCAGTAGATGCCGAGCGGGATGCCGTCGTGCTCGTCCCTGACCACGTGGTAGGGTCCGGCCGCGACCGCGGTGATGTACGTGGACATGACCGGCGTGGGCGGGAAACTCCAGCGCAGCGCCTCGTCGGGGGCGGCCTGGTCGGGGAGGCTGGAATCCGGCGCCATGTTGGACACGACCTGCCAGTCCGCCGGGGCGGTGACCCCGAGTGCGTAGGTGGCCTTCATGTCCGGCTGGTCGAAGCAGGCGTAGATCCGGTGGGCGTCGAAGGTCTCCAGGTCCGAATACAGGTAGACGTGCTTGTCGGCCGGGTCGGTGAACCGGTGCAGCCCCTCGCCGCTGCGCGAGTAGGCGCAGTCGGCCGTCACCCGGAGCACGTTGCCCGCGGCCAGCCCGGTCAGCGTGATCCGGTCCCCGTCGAACGCGTCCAGGCCGACCGGCGCGTCGTTGAGGATGATCTCGCGGACTCCGGGCGCGGTCAGGTCGACATGAGTGGACGCGCCCGGCTCGGCGCAGCTGAACCTGATCTCGGTGACCGACCTGAACGTCGTCTCGTCACCGCCCCGCGCGGTCAGGTCGAGGTCCACCTCATAGGAGGAAACCGTAACGAGCGCCGAGCGCGCCGCCGCCTCGTCGCGGGTCAGGTTCGATGCCACCGGTATATCGTCCCCTCTGGCGGAATTCGCCGGAAATGCCTGCGGTTAGGACTGCACATGACCTCTCGCGAGCCAACCGCGCAGGAAATGACGCACGTCGACTTCTGGTTCGACCCTATCTGCCCGTGGGCCTGGATCGCCTCCCGCTGGATGCTCGAGGTGCGGCGGGTCCGGCCGGTCGAGGTGAGCTGGCACGTGATGAGCCTGTCGGTGCTCAACGACGGCAAGGACGACCTCCCGGAGCGCTACCGGGAACTGCTGACGGCCGGCTGGGGTCCGGTCCGGGTGCTGATCGCCGCCGGGCAGGCTCACGGCCCGGAGGTACTCCTGCCGCTGTACACCGCGCTGGGTAACCGCTTCCACCACGAGAAGGCGCCGAAGGACCGCGAGACGATCACCGACGCCCTGGCCGAGGCCGGCCTGCCGGCCAGCCTCGCCGACGCGATGGACTCCACGGAGTACGACCAGGCCTTGCGCGCGTCGCACGAAGAAGGTATCAACCGCGTCGGCTACGAGGTCGGCACCCCGGTCATCTCGGTGAACGGGACAGCGGTGTTCGGGCCGGTGATGTCGCCCATCCCGCGCGGCGAGGCGGCCGCCCGGCTCTGGGACGGCGTCCTGCTGCTGTCCGGGACGGACGGCTTCTTCGAGTTGAAGCGGTCTCGCACCCGCGACCCCATCTTCGACTGACCGCCCGCTAAGGCATCCGGCCCTCAGCCGGCCGGCCGGGCGCCCGGCCCCGGCCGCCGGCCGCGGGAAGGCCGGCGGCCAGCCGCCGCCTGCTTCCTGAACTCATCCTTGGCGGCCTCCGCCGCCTCGGCTTCGGTGACATGCTCGTCGCGCGGACGGGACACATCCCGCGCCCGCATCGCGGCGGTGGGCGTCAGCTTCATGGCCGGCACGGCATCATCCTTCCCGTGTCCTGTCGTACCCGCTTAGCGCGCAACGCACCACGTGTCACGGTTGGACAATCTCCGCCGCCCCGGGCACAGTGGGGCGGTGCACTCTGGGGTAACGGGGCGGACCGGGACCAGCCTGTGGCGCCACCGGAACTTCGTGCTGCTGTGGAGCGGTCAGTCGGTCAGCGAGGTCGGCTCCTCGGTCACCGTGCTCGCGCTGCCGCTGACCGCCGTCGTGGTGCTCCGCGCGACCACGCTCCAGGTCGGCCTGCTCACCTCGGCGTCCACCCTCGCGTTCGCGTTCATCGCCCTGCCAGCCGGGGCGCTGGTGGACCGGTGGGCCAAGCGAAGGCTCATGATCTGGTGCGACGTCGCCCGGCTGGTGATCATCGGCTCCGTTCCGCTGGCCGCCGTCCTCGGCGTGCTCACGCTGGGACAGCTCTATGCGGTCGCGGTCACGGCGGGCGTGGCCACCGTCTTCTTCGACGTCGCGTACCAGAGCTACCTGCCCGTCGTCGTGGACCGCGACCACCTGGTCGAGGGCAACGGCAAGCTCGGCGCCACCCAGGCCTTCGCGCAGGTCACCGGCCCCGGCCTCGGCGGCGCCCTGGTCGGCCTGACCGGCGCCGCCCGCGCCCTGGCCGCCGACGCCCTCTCCTACGCCGTCTCCGTCGCCTCCCTCCTCGCCATCAACGCCCCCGGGGAAGCCCCGCCAGTGAAGGCGGCTCGCCCCGGACTACGAAAAGAGATCGCCGAGGGGCTCTCGTTCGTGCTGCGCCACCCCGTCCTGCGCAAGATCGTGGCCTGCACCGGGACCGCGAACCTGTTCGGCGCCATGGGCACCGCGCTCGAGATCGTCTTCCTGATCCGCGTGCTGCGGATCCGGCCCGCCGACACCGGCCTGCTGATCGCCGTGGCCAGCCTGGGTGGGGTGGCCGGCGGCCTGCTGGCCGGCCGGCTGGGGCGCCGGATCGGCTCGGCCCGCATCATCTGGTTCTCGATGCTCGTGATCAGCTTCCCCGAGCTGCTCATCCCGCTGGCCGCGCCTGGCTGGCGCGTCGCCGCCTTCCCGGTGGGGATGGCCTTCTTCGCCTTCGGCGGGGTCGTCTACAACGTGACCCAGGTCAGCTACCGCCAGTCGATCTGCCCGCCCCGGCTGCTGGGCCGGATGAACGCCGCGGTCCGCTGGGTGGTCTGGGGCACGATCCCGCTCGGCGGCGTCCTCGGCGGCGCGCTTGGCACCCTGGTCGGGGTGCGCGTCACGCTGTGGATCGCCTATTCCGGCAGCTGGGCGGCCGGCTGGTGGGTCTTCTTCTCCCCGCTGCGCCGCCAGCGCGACCTGGAGACGCAGCCAGCCCCAGAAGACCGGCCGGCCCTAGAAGACCAGCCGGTCCTAGAAGACCAGCGGGCACCAGGGAGCGGGATCCCAGGCCAGGGCGGCCGAGAGCGCCCGGACGGCCCCCGGCCGCAGTTCGCTGACTAGGTCCGCCCCGGCGAGCGCACCCAGCCTGGTCCCGCCCAGGTAGGCCGCGCCCAGGTCGGTTACGTCCAGCGCCAGGTCGGCCGGCCCGCTGGCCGGCTCGCACGAGGCCGCCAGGCCCGGTCCGGTGTCGCCGTCCCGCGCGGTGGTCAGCCGCCACCGGCCCGCGTTGGCCGGCCGGAGCTCGTCCCGCACCTCGATGACCACGTCGACCGGGCTGGCGTACCGGCGCCCGGCCAGCGCGCGGGGCACGTCGATGAGCCGTACCCACAGGGCGTCTACCATCGCCGGCCGGGTCCGCCTGGGGTCCGCCAGCTGGTACAGCAGCGGATCGTCGACCGGGCGGTCCCGGAGGCGGAACTCGGTGGTCAGGTCCCGGCTGAGCAGGTCGGTCCAGAGCGCCCCGCTGGCGGCGGGATCGGTGGCCATCAGCTCGCGTACGGTCAGCACGTTCTCCGGCAGGAAATCCGACCAGGTATCGCGGGCCGAATACAGCGCGTACCCGCGTGGCCCGTGGTCGTCCTCGGCCAGCACGCAGCGCAGCGGCCCGGAGCCGCCGCGGTGCTCCGGCGGGTCGTAGGTCAGCCGCCGCCACCACGCGTCGCTGCGGGCGAAGAACCCGGCCCGGGACGGCAGCACCGCGTCGTAGACCTTGGCCAGCTCGGGCAGCACGGCCTGCGGCTCGGCCAGCCGGAGCCGGACGCCACTGCGTTCTGGGCTTGCGGCGGCCGCCGCGGCCCGGGTTAGCGCGCCCTCGCCGCGCTTCAGCGTGAAGTTGAGGCTCCAGCTGGCCCGGCCGTAGCCGTACCGGCCGTAGATCACCGATTCCGACGCCCACAGGATCGCCAGCGGCTCGCCCCGCTCGCCGACGTCCGCCAGCTGCCGGCGCATCAGGCTGTTCAGCACGCCGCGCCGCCGGTGCGTAGGCATGACCGCCACGAAGGTCACCCCGGCGGCCGGGAGCACGTCGCCGCCCGGCACGCTCAGCTGGAAGCTGTGGCACATCGTCACGCCGACTGGAGCCGGGCCGTCGAAGGCCGCCAGCGAGCGGTCGAACTCGAAACGCTCCAGGATCAGGCGCCGGTCGCTGTCGGACATGGGCGAGCCGTGGAAGGCGTGCTCGTCGACGGCCACGAAGGCGTCGAACTCGCTTTCCTCGATCGGCCTGATCGGATACGGATTACCGGGGCGATTGCTGGCAGACTCGGTGAAAGGCATGTATGTCTTAGTACCTCTGCCCGCCCCGTCGGCGCGACTGATTTAGCCCGCCCCGGCCCGGATGGAATACAGTGCCCGCATCATGGTTAGCGCGCCGCCCCGGAGGGCACCCCGGCCCTGGCGACGGCGCGCGCCGCGGTTCGTGCGGAACCTGCGCAGGCAGCTGACCAGGCAATTCATTACCAGGAACCGCCGGGTGGCGTTCACCCTCTCGGTCCTGACGATCGCCATCGCGGTGGCCTCGGTCCACATCTCAGCCTGGTGGTTCTCACCCGGCGTCATCATCTTGCCGATCCTGGTGGGCGGCCTGCTGCTGTGGCCGCGGGCGCTGCGCATCTACTTCGGGTTCGCTGCGGCCGCGCTGATCTACGACGTGGTCGACGGCAAGGCCGGCGCCGGCATCGTCGCCACCATCGTGCTGACCGCCGCCTTCGCTGACGTGCTGGCCCGGACCAGGGAAAAGCTCGGCGTCCAGGGCCTGCGCGGCGACCGGATGCTGCTCGAGCTCCGGGACCGCATCCGGGCCCAGGGCAAGCTCCCCTCACTCGGTGAGGGCTGGGGATCCTCCCTGGTGCTCAAGCCGGCCGGCGGCTCCTCGTTCGGCGGCGACTTCCTCGTGTCGTACAGCGACGGCAAGATCCTCGAGGTCGCGCTGGTCGACGTCTCCGGGAAGGGCATCGACGCCGGGACCCGGGCGCTGCTGCTCTCCGGCGCGTTCGGCGGCCTGCTCGGCTCGGTGCCCCGGGACGAGTTCCTCCCCGCCTGCAACGCCTACCTGCGCCGGGGCGCGGCCAACGAGGGCTTCGTGACCGCCGTGCACGTGTCCCTCGACCTGGCCACCGGGGAGTACGTGGTGGCCTCGGCCGGCCACCCGCCCGCGGTGCACTACGACGGGGCGTCGGGCCGCTGGCGGCTCACCCGGGCCCGCGGCATCGTCCTCGGCGTGGTCCCCGACCTGCATGGCGCGGCCGCCCAGTCCGAGCACGGCGTGCTGCAGCGCGGCGACGCCCTCATGCTCTACACCGACGGCCTGGTCGAAGCGCCCGGCCGGGACATCGACGTCGGCACCGACCGCCTGCTCGGCGAAGCCGAGCGCCTGCTGTCCGCCGGCTTCCGCGAAGGCGCCCCCGCCCTGGTCACCGCCATGCAACGCGAAATCGGCAGCTCCGACGACTGCGCTCTAGTCCTCCTCTGGCGCACCTGACCCACTCGCCCCAGCGCACCCGGCCCCCCTCGCTCGCTCACCGATGTCGGTGTGCCCCCGGCTACCTTCTTACGTAGCCTGTGCGCCACCGACTTCCCGGGGCCGATCCTCACCTCTCGCCGCCGTAGCACCAACCTCACCAGCCCCCGCCGGGCGACCCGGCCGCAGCCCCCGCCGGGCGACCCGGCGGCCGTCGAGCTTTCCCGGCCGCCGGATCCCAAACCGGCTAATCAATGCCATTACCGGGCGCCCGGCTCCTTTACTGACGCTCACGTCAGGTATTTTCGATATCATAACGATGTTGGCCGGACAAAGTATTTTTCATCCGTGTAACCTGCGCGAACATCACTGTAACCGAAGCGTGTGGTGACCGGCGCGTAGCGCAGCGAGGCGACCAGCGTCAAGTTAACAACCAACCTCACATTGGCCGACGTCCACGTCACCTGACGCACGCGTCATTGTTTGCAATTGTTTGTGCATTCCCGGGAAAATGGCTCCGTGACTGGGGGCAGCCGAACTACGAGCCGTACCGGACGGAGGAGCGTGCGAGAGCGCGTCCGCCCGTCGGTGACACGTGCCGAAGACGTGGTGGCCAACGCGTCCGGGGAGAATTTCCCGGTCGCGCTGCGCATGCTGCCCGCCCGGCACCGCCGGCACCTGACCAACCTGTACTTCTTCGCCCGCCTGACCGACGATCTCGGCGACGAGGTCAGGGGGGAATGGGGGGACGTGGCGGAACTGCGCCTGCGCCTCCTGGACGAGCTCGCCGCCGACGTCGACCGCATCTATTCCGGCAAGACGCCGCAGTCACCGGTCATGCAGGCGATGGGCCAAACGGTCCGCGAGTGCGACGTCCCGTCCAAGCCGCTCCTCGACCTGATCCAGGCCAACCGGCAGGACCAGCTCGTCACCCGCTACCGCACGTACCACGAGCTCGAGCAGTACTGCGAGCTCTCCGCCAACCCGGTCGGCCAGATCGTGCTGCACATTTTCGGCGTTGCCACGCCAAGGCGCATCGCGTTCTCAGATAACATCTGCACGGCCCTCCAGCTGGCCGAACACTGGCAGGACGTGGCCGAGGACCTAGCCGCGGGGCGGATTTACCTGCCGGGTGAGGACCTGGAGCGGTTCGGCGTCACCGAGGCGGACCTGGCCGCGCCCAGCCTGGCCGCATCGGGCGCGGGCCGGAACGTCAGGCAGCTGATGGTCTTCGAGACGGACCGGGCCGAACGGCTGCTCGACTCGGGTGGGCCGCTGGTCCACACGCTGCACGGGGCGGCCCGGCTGGCGGTCGCGGGCTACCTGGCCGGCGGCCGGGCGGCGCTGGCCGCGATCCGGGCGCAGGACTACGACGTGCTGCGGGGCACCCCGCGGCCGCGCAAGCCGAGGCTGGCAAAAGAGCTGGCCAAGGCGTATGTGACAGGAAGGTAAGCGTGGACCTGACCGAGGCGTACCGCGAGTGCGAGCGGATCACCTGGACGCAGGCGAGGAACTTCGCCTACGGCATCAGGCTGCTGCCGCCTGCCAAGCGGCGCGGGCTCGCCGTCATCTACGCGTTCGCCCGGCGCATCGACGACATCGGCGACGGCACCCTGCCCGGCCAGGACAGGGACATGCCCGCCGAGGAGAAGATCGCCGCCCTCGAGGAAGCCCGCCAGGCCGTCCTCAACGTCGGCGAGACCAGCCAGGACCAAAGCGACCCGGTCCTGCTCGCCCTCGCCGACACCGCGCGTCACTTCCCGGTGCCGCTCCCGGCCTTCGGCGAGCTCATCGACGGCTGCGTCGCCGATGTCCGGGGCACCCACTACGAGACGTTCGAGGACCTGCACCACTACTGCCGCTGCGTGGCCGGCTCGATCGGCCGGCTGTCCCTGGGCATCTTCGGCACCCGAGGTGACCAGGAAAAGGCATCCGAACTGGCTGACGGGCTCGGCGTGGCCCTGCAGCTGACCAACATCCTGCGCGACATCCGCGAGGATCACGCCAACGGGCGGGTCTACCTGCCCGCCGAGGATCTGGCCAAGTTCGACGTGGACCTGGCCAGTACGAGCACATCGCAGTTCACCAGTCTGGTCGAGTTCGAGGCGGCACG